>NZ_PCQI01000010.1:0-199022 GCF_002980075.1 Pseudomonas sp. MYb13
CGCCAGCGAGTGACTCCAGCCAAACCCCAACCCGCAGTCCACTTCCACTGCACTGGTGCGGTACAAGCGTGTCCACTGAAACGGCAGAATCCCGTCCAGCGTCCCATCGGTCAGGGTCAGCAGTTCCTCGCCCGTGACCATCGACACGGGGCAACCGTTCGTGGCGGTTTTGTCCGACGACGCAGCGGCATCCCCATTGGGATTGCGAGCAGTAGACGGCACGTCATCCACAGGCTCCTGACGCACCAACACCGTCCGTTGCGTGGCCTTGTCCCGAACCAGCGGCACCGGGTTGGAAACCACCTGATCCCCAACCTTCAATGGCACATCTGGAATCACCCGGATCGGCGTCGCCGCGCTACCCAGCAACACCGGCTTGGCTACCTCCGCGTGATCATCCACGCGAAACTTTCCGAACTGTGCAGCCATGTGCTCCAACCCGCTGCGCGCACGCTGAGACTTGATGCCGTTAATTAGCTTCGCACTCATGCGCACCGCCATCCCCATCCCGGCAGTGGCGAGACACAGCAGCAAATTGATCAATACTTCGGCGCTGATTTCCCCCAGTAACTCGTTCATGTAAGGCGGCGGTAGCATGCGCATCCAGCTAACCATTGCCGACAGATAGATGAACAGCAGCGGCTCATCGCTGAGCACCAGCAAGCCCTTTGCGATGCTTTCAGCACCGAGCTTCAGCAGCTTTTCAAATTCGTCCTGGGACAGGTAATGCAGCAGTTTTTCGGCATGACCCCATGGGTCCGAAAGCCACTGGAACAGCTGCTTGATGGTGTCCCAGAGCGAATACAGCGCTTCACCAAACCCGCGTGCGTAGGCTTGATGCAGCGAAAGGTAGCGCTTGAGGACGTTAGCTTCGGAGTAACTCTTCCACAGCGGCTCGAAAGTGCTGCCCCATTCGTTGCGCAGCCAACTTTCCAGCGGTGCGATTACCGACTGGTAAGAGGTGTACAGCGCCTTGAAATGCGCTTTGGAAACGTTGGGGTAGAAACTGACCCGGTACTGCTGGTTGCGATCACATTCCTTGATTTCGAGAATGCCGCTGGGCCCGATGGTTCTATGGAGGGGCTCCCCAAGCGGGCTACCCTTTGGATCAATGCGTTGCACCATCACTGGCGTATTGCCAATGGGTACGAATCGAGCACTCTGGAACATGTGCACCAGGGTCAGCGTGCCGTCTGCCTGGCAGGTTGCGGTGGTGGTGCTGGGAAGCAGCGAACGGTCGATCGGAGCAACCAGTGCCACTTCATCCCCGACCTTGAATACCTGCTCGATATCCAGCGCCGAAAAACTGAAAAAGCTCTCGGCCCAGGCGTCGTAGTGATTGAGGCAGCGCTTGAAGTCGCTGATGACGGATTCGACGTCCCGCGTCGTTGAATCCATGGTGGCCAGTACCAACAATCCGATGGTTTGGCTGGTCACTTCGAACATGAGGCAGCCCCATCAACCCGGGCCCAAACAAATAACGCCATCTGCAATCCCTCGCACTGTGTAGTCAGGCGAAGGACTTTGCAGACCTTTTTAGGGGCGCGGAGTAGAGCTTCTCCGACCGTTATGTGGGAAGTTTCGATGACTCTTGTCACGCCCACGCGACTGGCGGCTATTGTCAGAAATTTCCCACAGGAGTACAAATGTACTCCATGACGACTCTAACCCCCCGCCGTACCGCCATCCTGACCTTTATCCGCGACCGCATCGCGCAGCAAGGCCAGCCTCCCAGCCTCGCCGAGATCGCCGAGGCGTTCGGCTTTGCCTCGCGCAGCGTGGCGCGCAAGCATGTGCTGGCGCTGAATGAGGCCGGTTTTATCGAGGTCAACCCCAACCAGGCCCGGGGCATTCGCCTGCTCAATCAACCGGCGCGTCCGGAATGGCTTGATGTGCCGGTGTTGGGGCGGGTCGCTGCAGGCTTGCCCATCGGTGCCGATGCCGAAGTGCACAGCCGCCTTCAACTGGACCCGTCGACCTTCGCGAAAACCCCGGACTACCTGTTGCGGGTGCAGGGGGACTCGATGATCGAAGATGGCATTCTCGACGGCGACCTGGTCGGTGTTCGCCGCAGTGCCGAGGCCTTGAATGGGCAGATTGTGGTGGCGCGCCTGGACGGCGAAGTGACCATCAAGCGTTTCGAGCGCAGCGGCGACAGTGTGCGCCTGCTGCCGCGTAACCCCGCGTACCACCCCATCGTGGTAGGCCCCGACCAGGACCTGGCCATCGAAGGCGTGTTCTGCGGTTTGGTGAGGCAAGGTTGATGGGCGCCGTCGTTGCACTGGACACGCTGTTCAATGGCGGGCGTGTCTGGAAGGGCCGGCCTGCCGCGCCACCGGCCAGCGTGCATCCCACCGGGCTGGCGGCGCTGGATGCAGTGCTGCCCACGGGTGGCTGGCCGGAGGCGGCCTTGAGTGAAATCCTCATGGCCAAGGAAGGCGTCGGCGAGTTGCAACTGGTGCTGCCAACCCTGGCGCGCTTGTCAAAGGCAGGGGAGCGCATTGTGTTGGTGGCGCCGCCCTATACGCCTTACCCCCATGCCTGGCAGAACGCCGGCGTGGATTTACGCCTGCTCTCGGTGATCCAGGCCGAGGAGCGCGATGCCCTGTGGGCGGCGGAGCAGTGCCTGCGTTCCGGCAGTTGCGGCGCAGTGTTGTGCTGGCCACGCAAGGCTGAGGACCGAGCGCTGCGGCGCCTGCAAGTCGCGGCGGAAACCGGGCAGACCCTGGCGTTCGCCTGGCGCGCCCTGAGCGAGGCGATCAATTCCTCGCCCGCGGCCTTGCGCCTGGCGGTCGAGGCCAAACCCGCGCAGGTGCGGGTGCTCAAGTGCCGGGGCGGTCTGGCCCACCCGGCGCCGATTGCGCTGGCGGGGCATTGAGGTTGCCATGCGCTGGGTGTGTATTGTCTTCCCGCAATTGGCGCTGGACGGGGTGCAGCGTGTGCACCCCGAACCGGACCAACCCCTGGCGCTGCTGGCCGGCACGCCACAGCGGCGTGTGCTGCAGGCCGTCAATGACGCTGCCCGCGCCTTGGGCTTGCGCCCCGGCCAATCCCTGACGGCGGCGCATGCCCTGGCCAAGACCTTTGCCAGTGTCGAATACGACCCCGCCGAGATCGAACGCCACCAGCAATTCCTCGCCGCCTGGGCCTACCAGTTCAGCTCCCAGGTCAGCCTGTATTACCCGCGTGCCTTGCTGTTCGAAATCGAGTCAAGCCTGGGCCTGTTCGGGCCGTGGCCACAGTTCGAAGCGCGCCTGCGCAAGGCGTTGACCGAACTGGGTTTTCGTCACCGTATCGTTGCCGCGCCCAACCCGGCAGCGGCACGGGTACTGGCGAATATCTACGATGGCCTGGCTGTGCAGGATGACAGGTTGATGCAGGCCTTGGCGCCGCTGCCCATCGACCGTGCCGGCCTCGATCCACAGGCCGCCACGGCCTTGTCGCGCATGGGCCTGCGCACCCTGGCCCAGGTACAGGCGTTGCCTCGGCACACGTTGGCGCGACGCTTTGATGCCAGCCTGCTCAAGCACCTGGATGCACTGAACGGGCAGCGACCGCTGGCCCTGGCGTTTTATCAGCCGCCAGACCGGTTCGATGTGCGCATCGAGCTGAATTTCGACGTGCAATCCCACCAGGCGTTGCTGTTCCCCCTGCGCCGCCTGACCGGCGATCTGTCCGCCTTCCTCTGCGGGCGAGACAGTGGCGTGCAGCGTTTCGACCTGCATCTGGAACACGCCCAGGCGCCGGACAGTGTGATCAAGGTCGGGCTGCTCAGCGCCGAGCGCGAACCGGCGATGCTGTTTGAACTGGCCCGTGGGCGACTGGAGCAGGTACAAGTCACCTCGCCGGTGCGCGGCTTTCGCCTGGTAGCCCAGGACCTGCCGGTGTTCGTGCCGCAGCGCCAGGACCTGTTCGACGACCGCCCGCAACAGACGTTGCCCTGGGAGCAATTGCGTGAGCGCCTGCGTGCGCGCCTGGGCGATGAGGCGGTGCAGGGCCTGCGCTTTCACGCCGACCACCGTCCCGAATGCGCGTGGCAAGCAGCCGCGGATAAAAACCCATGTCCGAGCCTGAACAAGGTGCAACGCCCCGGCTGGCTGCTGAGTGAGCCGACCTTGCTGGCCGAGCAGGGCGTACAGATCCTCATGGGTCCGGAGCGCATCGAATCTGGCTGGTGGGACGGCGCGGATATCCGCCGTGACTACTACCTGATCCAGACCCGTGCCGGCCAGCAAGGCTGGGCCTACCGCACCGTAGGGCAGTGTGATGGGCTGTGGCTGCAAGGCTGGTTCGCATGAATACCACACCCTTCTGTAGACGCCGGCGAGCCGGTGCCTGCGGTGAGTGGCGATCATGAGTTACGCCGAACTGCACTGCCTGTCCAACTTCAGCTTCCAGCGCGGCGCGTCCAGTGCGCTGGAGTTGTTCGAGCGGGCCAAGCAGCAGGGCTACAGCGCGCTGGCGATCACCGACGAATGCACCCTGGCGGGCATCGTGCGCGCTTGGCAGGCGGCAAAGGCGGTGGACTTACCACTGATCATCGGCAGCGAGGTGCGCATCGAGAACGGCCCGAAGCTGGTACTGCTGGTGGAAGACCTCGCCGGCTACCAGCACCTGTGCCGCTTGATCACCCTGGCCCGGCGACGTGCCGAAAAAGGCCGCTATCGCCTGTTGCAAGAGGATTTCGAGCAACCGCTGCCCGGCCTGCTGGCGCTGTGGGTCGCCGAAGACAACGATACCCAGGCGTCGATCCAATGGCTGCGCCGCACCTTTGCTGGGCGGCTGTGGCTGGCAGTGCACCTGCACTGCGGCCAGGACGATGCGCGCCACCTCGAACAGCGCCTGAACCTGGCCGCCAGCCTGCACCTTCCCGCGGTGGCCTGCGGCGATGTGCACATGCATGCGCGTGGCCGCCGGGCCTTGCAAGACACCATGACCGCCATCCGTCACCACGTGCCAGTGGCCGAAGCCGGCACGCGCCTGCACCCTAATGGCGAGCGACACCTGCGCAGCCTTGACGCCCTGGCCAACCTGTACCCGCAACGGCTGCTCGACGAAACCCAGGCCATCGCCCGCCGCTGCACGTTCGATTTGAGCCAATTGCGCTACCACTACCCGCGCGAACTGGTGCCCAGCGGCCACGACGCCAAATCCTGGCTGCGCGCGGTGACCGAAGAGGGGATCGCCCAGCGCTGGCCGCAAGGTGTCGACGCCAAGACCTTGCTGCAGATCAACAAAGAGCTGGAGCTGATCAGCGAGCTGGGCTACGAAAGTTATTTCCTCACGGTGCACGACATCGTGCGCTTCGCCCGCAGCCGTTCGATCCTGTGCCAAGGCCGCGGCTCGGCAGCCAACTCGGCGGTGTGCTTTGCCTTGGGCATTACCGAGATCAACCCGAGCCTGACGAATATGCTGTTCGAACGTTTCCTGTCCAAGGAGCGTAACGAGCCGCCCGACATCGATGTGGACTTCGAACACGAGCGCCGCGAAGAAGTGCTGCAATACGTGTTCCAGCGCTATGGCCGCACCCGTGCCGCGCTGACGGCGGTGGTCAGCAGCTACCACGCGTCCGGTGCGGTGCGCGATGTGGCCAAGGCCCTGGGGTTGCCGCCGGACCAGATCAACGCCCTGGCCGAGTGCTGCGGTCGCTGGAGTGAAGAGGCGCCGCCCCTGGAACGGCTGCGCGAAGGTGGCTTCGACCCGCAAAGCCCGATCCTGCGCCGCGTGCTCACGCTTACCCAGCAATTGATCGGCTTCCCTCGGCACCTGTCCCAGCACCCCGGCGGTTTCGTGATTTCCGAATACCCGCTGGATACCCTGGTGCCAGTGGAAAACGCCGCGATGGCCGATCGCACCATCATCCAGTGGGACAAGGACGACCTCGATGCCGTGGGCTTGCTCAAGGTGGATATCCTCGCCCTGGGCATGCTCAGCGCGATCCGCCGCTGCTTCGATCTGCTGCGCCGCCATCGCGACCTGGACCTGGCCCTGGCAACCATCCCCAAAGAAGACCCGGCCACTTACGCGATGATCAGCAAGGCCGACACCATCGGCGTGTTCCAGATCGAGTCGCGGGCGCAGATGTCGATGCTGCCCAGGCTCAAGCCGCAGACGTTCTATGACCTGGTGATCGAGGTCGCCATTGTGCGGCCCGGGCCGATCCAGGGCGGCATGGTGCACCCGTATTTGCGCCGGCGGAACAAGGAGGAAGAAGCCACTTATCCGTCACCGCAACTCAAAGTGGTGCTGGAACGCACCCTGGGCATCCCGTTGTTCCAGGAGCAAGTGATGCAGATCGCCATGGTCGCCGCTGACTACGGCCCCGGCGAGGCCGACCAGCTACGCCGTTCCATGGCCGCCTGGAAGCGCCACGGCGGCCTGGAACCTCACCAGCAGCGCCTGCGTGCCGGCATGCTCAAAAATGGCTACAGCGAAGCCTTTGCCGCGCAAATCTTCGAACAGATCAAGGGCTTTGGCAGCTATGGCTTTCCCGAGTCCCATGCGGCCAGTTTCGCCTTGCTGACCTACGCCAGTTGCTGGCTCAAGTGCCATGAACCGGCGGCGTTTGCCTGTGCGCTGATCAACAGCTGGCCCATGGGCTTCTACAGCCCGGACCAGATCCTGCAGGATGCGCGGCGTCATCGCTTGCAGATTCGTCCGGTGGATGTGCAGGCCAGCGACTGGGATTGCAGCCTGGAGCCCATCGACGGTGCGCAGCCAGCGATTCGCCTGGGCTTGCGCATGATCTCGGGGTTTCGCGAAGAGGACGGTCGGCGTATCGAGGCGGCGCGCCAACGCCGGGTTTTCAGCGACATTGCCGACCTGGACGACCGCGCCGGTCTGGATGCGCGCGCCCAGGCATTGCTGGCGGATGCCGGAGCCTTGCGTGCCCTGGCCGGCAACCGCCACAGCGCACGCTGGGAAGTGGCCGGCGTGCACAAGCAACTGGGGTTGTTTGCCGGCCTGCCGAGCCCCGATGAAGCCGTGGTGGAACTGCCGGCCCCGACGGTGGGCGAGGACCTGCAGGCTGACTACGCCACGCTCGGTACGACCCTGGGCCCGCATCCGCTGGCGTTGTTGCGGGCCGAGTTGCGCAAGCGCCGCTGCCGCAGTTCGCAGGAGCTGATGGTGGTCGAGCATGGCCGCAACGTCAGCGTCGTCGGTTTGGTGACGGGGCGACAGCGCCCAGGTACCGCCAGCGGTGTGACCTTCGTGACCCTGGAAGATGAGTTCGGTAACCTCAACGTCGTGGTCTGGCGCGACCTTGCCGAGCGTCAACGCCAGGTGCTGGTGGGGTCGAGGCTGCTGAAAGTGGATGGGCGCTGGGAGGCGGTGGGCGAGGTGCGGCACCTGATTGCCGGGCGCTTGACCGACCTGACGGCGCTGCTGGAAGGGATCCATGTGCGCAGCCGGGATTTCCACTGAGGGGCCTTGCAGCGGTCGCCCCGGATAAGCTATACGCAAATGAAACGATTCATTGCGGCCAGGCTCCAACGCTTATCAGTGGAACAGCGCTCCCTACCAACGCTATCGTCGCCAAGAGCCCAACATGCAATTTTTATCCAATACCCACGGCTGCGAAGGCTGGGGCGGTGAAATGGCCCAACGGATCCGCGCCTTCGATTGGTCGACCACCGAGTTAGGCCCGATTGACAAGTGGCCCTGCAGCCTCAGCAGTGCAGTGCAAATGCTGCTGGCCTCACCCATGCCTATGGTGATGCTGTGGGGCAAGGTGGGGCACATGATCTACAACGACAGTTACTCAGTGTTTGCGGGCGGTCGCCACCCCTACCTGCTGGGAAAACCCGTGGAGCTTGGCTGGCCGGAAGTCGCAGATTTCAACCGCAATGTGCTGGATACCTGCTTGGCCGGAGGCACGCTGTCGTACCGCAACTTTCCATTGGAGTTGCTGCGCAACGGCCAGCCGGAAGAAGTCTGGATGGACCTGACCTACAGTCCGGTGGCCGACGATCACCAACAACCCGCTGGGGTCCTGGTGATCGTGATCGAGACCACCGAGCACGTGAAGTCCGAACGTGTGCGACAGGAACTGACGCACAACCTGGAACAACGGGTGGCCGAGGAAGTGCATGCACGCTCGGCGGCCGAAGCCCAATTGCGCCAATCGCAGAAACTCGAAGCCATCGGCGGCCTGACCGGCGGTGTGGCGCACGACTTCAATAACCTGCTGCAAGTCATCGCCGGTAATTTGCACCTGCTGGCCCGCCATGAGCCGCAAAACGAACAGGTGCAACGCCGTGTCGCGGCCGCGATTGCGGCGGTGGAGCGCGGGGCGAAGCTGTCGTCGCAGTTGCTCGCTTTCGCTCGGCGCCAACCGTTGTCCCCTGCGGTGTACAACCCGCAACGCATTTACGCCGGCCTTGGCGAACTGCTGCAGCGAGCGCTGGGAGAGACGATCCATATCGACGTGCAATTGCCTCAGGACTCCTGGTGCATCAACGTTGACCGTAACCAGCTGGAGAACGCACTGCTCAACCTGGCGATCAATGCCCGGGACGCGATGAAGGGCGAGGGCGTGATTCGGATCACCGGCGAAAACATCATCCTCAACCCCCGCGAGTGCGTGGGTAAAAGCATCAAGCCGGGTGAGTATGTGCGGCTGGCGGTCACCGATATCGGCGTGGGCATGCCGCCCACGATCCTGGCGCGGGTGTTCGAGCCGTTCTTCACCACCAAGCGCAATGGTCACGGCACTGGCCTGGGCCTGAGCATGGTGTTCGGCTTCGTGCGCCAAAGCGGTGGGCATGTCGAGGTGTGGAGCGAGGAAGGCAAGGGCACGGTGGTGCAGATGTACTTCCCGCGCACCCTCGGCGAAGAGGTCCACGAAACCCACGCCGAGCCGGTATTGCCCGCCACGGGCCACGAGACCATCCTGGTGGTCGAGGACAACGAAGACGTGCGCGGTACGGTCGTGGAATTGCTGGAGCAGTCGGGTTACTCCGTGCTCACGGCCGAAGACGGTGACCGTGCAATGCATATGCTGCAATCGGGTGTGCAACCGGAGCTGATTTTTACCGACGTGGTCATGCCCGGCCGCATCAAGAGCACGGACCTGGCCGCCTGGGCCCGTGCCCAGACGCCTCCGATCGCGGTGCTGTTTACCTCCGGCCATACCCGCGACATTCTTTCCAGCAATCACCTGCTGAGCCCCGACATTCATCTGCTGAGCAAGCCCTACAGTCCCGAAGCCTTGATGCAACGGGTGCGCAGCGTGCTCTCAGTCCGACAAGGTTGCACATGACTTCACAGCGCGATATTCCCCCGATCACGGCCCTGCAACAGGGCTTTGTGCGTGTGCGCGGCGCCCGCGAACATAACCTGCGTAACGTCGATGTCGACATTCCCCGGGACGCCTTGGTGGTCTTTACGGGCGTGTCGGGGTCGGGCAAGTCATCCCTGGCCTTTTCCACGGTGTATGCCGAAGCCCAGCGGCGGTATTTCGAGTCGGTGGCGCCGTATGCGCGGCGCCTGATCGATCAGGTCGGTGTGCCGGATGTGGACAGCATCGAAGGCTTGCCACCCGCCGTGGCCCTGCAACAGCAGCGCGGGACGCCGAGTGCGCGTTCGTCAGTGGGCAGCGTAACCACGTTGTCGAGCCTGATCCGCATGCTGTATTCCCGTGCTGGCAGCTATCCACCGGGCCAGGCGATGCTGTATGCCGAGGACTTCTCGCCCAACCTGCCCCAAGGCGCCTGCCCGCAATGCCATGGCCTGGGCCGTGTGTATGAAGTCACCGAAGCGCTGATGGTGCCGGATCCGTCGTTGACCATTCGCCAACGCGCGGTGGCCTCCTGGCCGCTGGCGTGGCAAGGCCAGAACCTGCGCGACATCCTGGTGACCCTGGGCTATGACGTGGACATTCCCTGGCGCGACTTGCCGAAAAAGCAGCGTGACTGGATTTTGTTCACCGAAGAGACCCCGACCGTGCCGGTGTACGCCGGCTTTACTCCCGAACAGACACGCGAGGCGCTCAAGCGCAAACTCGAGCCCAGCTACCAGGGCACGTTCAGCGGTGCTCGGCGCTACATCCTGCACACCTTCACTCATACCCAAAGCGCGCTGATGAAAAAGCGTGTCTCGCAGTTCATGCAGGGCAGCGCCTGCCCGCTGTGCGACGGCAAGCGACTGACCCAGGCAGCGCTGTCGGTGAAGTTTGCCGGGGTCGACATTGGTGAGTTGTCGCAACTGTCGCTGGCGCAATTGGCTGAATTGTTGCGGCCGGTGGCGGCGGGGCAGGACAAGATGAAACTGTCCGTGGAAAAACGCTTGGCCGCGCAACGCATCGCCCAGGATCTGCTTGAACGGGTCAGCACCCTGACCGAATTGGGTCTGGGTTATTTGTCCCTGGAGCGCAGTACACCCACGCTGTCATCGGGCGAGTTGCAGCGCTTGCGCCTGGCTACCCAACTGGGCTCGCAGCTGTTCGGCGTGATCTATGTGCTGGATGAACCCTCGGCAGGTTTGCATCCGGCGGATGGCGAGGCATTGTTCACTGCGCTCGAGCGCTTGAAGGCGGCGGGTAATTCGCTGTTTGTAGTGGAGCACGACCTGGAAACCATGCGCCGCGCCGACTGGCTGATCGACGTGGGCCCGGCTGCCGGTGAGCACGGCGGGCAGGTGCTGTACAGCGGCCCACCGGCGGGGCTGGCGGAGGTGGAGGCGTCGCAGACCCGTGCGTACCTGTTCGCTGAACAGCGCGTGGCGAGTCAGGTGCGTCGCGAGCCCAAGGGCTGGCTGAAGCTGGAGGGTGTGACGCGTAATAATCTCGACGGCTTGAACGTCGATTTCCCATTGGGCTGCTTCACGGCGGTCACCGGGA
Organism: Pseudomonas sp. MYb13; assembly: GCF_002980075.1. Lineage (NCBI taxonomy): Bacteria > Pseudomonadati > Pseudomonadota > Gammaproteobacteria > Pseudomonadales > Pseudomonadaceae > Pseudomonas > Pseudomonas sp. MYb13. The sequence goes on from NZ_PCQI01000010.1 coordinate 10,841, forward strand.
TTTCCGGCTCGGGCAAGTCCAGCCTGGTCAGTCAGGCGTTATTGGAACTGGTGGGCGCCGGCCTTGGGCGCGTGGTGGAAAACGACGAAGAGCCCAGCCTCGAAGACGACGCGCCGCAAACCAGCGGTGGGCGTATCAGTAGCGGGCTGGAGCAGATCCGCCGCCTGGTGCAGGTGGATCAGAAGCCCATCGGCCGCACCCCACGCTCCAACCTGGCGACCTATACCGGGCTGTTCGACAACGTACGCAAGCTGTTCGCGGCCACGCCTGCAGCGAAGAAGCGTGATTATGATGCCGGGCAGTTCTCCTTCAACGTCGCCAAGGGGCGTTGCCCGAACTGTGAGGGCGAGGGGTTCGTCAGTGTCGAACTGCTGTTCATGCCCAGCGTGTACGCGCCATGCCCGACCTGCCACGGCGCGCGTTACAACCCAGAGACCCTGGCGATCAAATGGCAAGGCCTGACGATCGCCCAAGTGCTGGGGCTGACGGTGGAGCAGGCAGTGGAAGTATTTGTCGAGCAGCCTGGCGTGCTGCGTTCGCTGCAGGTGCTGCGGGATATCGGCCTGGGTTACCTGCGCCTGGGGCAACCGGCGACCGAACTCTCCGGCGGCGAGGCGCAGCGCATCAAACTGGCCACCGAGCTGCAGCGCAATGCACGGGGCGCCACCTTGTATGTGCTGGATGAGCCGACCACCGGGTTGCATCCACGCGATGTCGACCGCTTGCTCAGCCAGTTGAACCATCTGGTGGATGCTGGGCATACGGTGGTTGTGGTCGAGCATGAGATGCGCGTAGTGGCGCAAAGTGACTGGGTGATCGATATCGGGCCGGGGGCGGGGGATTTGGGTGGGAAGGTGGTTGCCAGTGGTACGCCGCAGAAGGTCGCCAAGAGCAAGACCAGCCGTACCGCACCCTTCCTGGCCCGAGAGCTGATCTAACCGACAACATCGCTCAATTGTGGCAGCGAGCACGCCCGCTGCCACTTTTTTGGCTCAGCGCTGAATCAGTTGGATCTGTGCCTTGGCCTGCTTCACCACATGCTCCACGGTGAACCCAAACTTCTCCTGCAACTTGGCCAGCGGCGCCGACGCGCCGAAGCTGTTCATAACCACCTTGGCGCCGGTGTGGCCTACATAACGATCCCAGCCGAGCGGGCCCGCCTGTTCCACCACCACCCGAGCCTTCACTGCTGGCGGCAATACGCTGTCGCGGTACGCTTGGTCCTGGTCTTCAAACAATTCCCAGCTCGGCATCGACACTACCCGTGCGGCAATACCTTCGTTTTTCAATTGCTCATAAGCTGCCACGGCCAGGCTGACTTCGCTGCCCGTCGCCAAAAGCAAAACCTCGGGATGCTCGGCGCCCGCCAACACATAGGCACCCTTGGCGGCCCCTGAGGCCGCAGCGTATTTCGTGCGATCCAGCGTCGGCAACGGCTGACGCGACAACACCATGCAACTCGGCCGATGGGTTTGCGCCAGGGCTACCTTCCACAGCGCCAGGGTTTCATTCGCATCACCCGGCCGCAGAGTCAGCAGTCCCGGCGTCGCACGCAACTGGGTGAGGTGTTCGATCGGCTGGTGTGTCGGCCCATCCTCACCCACACCAATCGAGTCATGGGTGAACACAAACACCACTGGCAACTCCATGATGGCCGCCAGGCGGATCGGCGGCTTCATGTAGTCGCTGAACACCAGGAAGGTTGAGGTGTACGGCCGCAGGTAGGACAGCGCCATGCCGTTGGCAATCGCACCCATGGCGTGTTCACGGATGCCGAAGTGCAGGTTGCGCCCGCTGTAGTCGTCGGCGCTGAAGCGTCCGGCGCCGTCAAAGGTGAGGTTGGTCTTGGTCGACGGAGACAAGTCCGCCGAACCGCCCAGCAGCCACGGAATTTGCTGGGCAAACGCATTCAACACTTCGCCACCCGCGGCGCGGCTGGCCACGCCCTTGGGGTCGGTGTCAAAGTGCGGCAGGTCGTCTTGCCAATGCTCGGGCATTTCCCCGGCGCGCATGCGGCGCAGTTCGTCAGCCAGTTCTGGCTCATATTGCTCAAGGTGCGACAGGTGGTGGTTCCAGGCCTCGTACAACGGCTCGCTGCGTTCCAGCAACGCATCGCGCAAGACTGTGCGGGCTTCGTCGGGCACCAGGAAGCTGGAGTCCTGCGGCCAGCCGTAGGCGGCTTTGGTCAGGCGAATTTCCTCATCGCCCAACGGCTCGCCATGGGCAGCGGCGGTGTTGTGCTTATGGGGCGAGCCATAGCCGATGACGCTGTCGACCACGATCAGGGTTGGCGCACCGGTGTTGGTCTTGAAGGTCTCCAGCGCTGTGCTCAGCGCCTGCAAGTCATTTGCGTCGGTCACGTGCAAGGTATGCCAGCCATAGGCCTGGAAACGCTTGATCACGTCCTCACTGAACGCCAGCTCGGTGTGGCCTTCGATGCTGATGGTGTTGTTGTCGTAGATCCAGCACAGGTTTTCCAGCTTCAGATGCCCGGCCATCGAGGCCGCTTCGCCGCTGATGCCCTCCATCATGTCGCCGTCACCGCACAGGGTGTAGACGTTGTAGTCGAACAGTACCTTGTCGTTGCGGTTGAAGCGCGCGGCCAACCAGCGCTCGGCCATCGCCATGCCCACGCTGTTGGCGCAACCCTGGCCCAGTGGCCCGGTGGTGGTTTCTACCCCGGTGGTCATGCGGTACTCCGGATGGCCCGGGGTCTTGGAGTCAGCCTGCCGGAACTGCTTGATGTCATCCAGGCTGATCGCTGGCTGGCCGGAACGCTTGCCGTGGGCATCGATCTCTACCACGCCGGCCAGGTGCAACAGCGAATACAGCAACATCGACGCATGCCCTACCGACAGCACAAAGCGGTCGCGGTTAGGCCAGTCAGGATGCTGCGGGTGGTAACGCAGGAAGCGACTCCACAGGGTATAGCCCACCGGCGCCAGGCCCATGGGGGTGCCCGGATGGCCGGAATTGGCCTTCTGCACGGCGTCCATGGCCAGGGTGCGAATAGTGTTGATGCATTGGGTGTCGACAGCGGTGGCAGCATGAGTCATGAAACCGGTCTCCCTCGGGTGGCTATCTAGAGTGGAGGGCAGGGCGCGGCAAAGGTTTGATCCAAACGCCTGCGCCGCGACGAACGGGGCTGTATTGACCCCGAACATGACAAGACCCCTCGCAATGGTCTAGCTTCTAGGGCGTAAGCCATTGATCAACTTGCGGAGGTACGCCATGCCAGTGAAACACGACCTGTATCAGGACTTGGGGTTGAGCAAGGAAGTCGTTCACGAACGCAGGGCAAATGACAAACGCCTGGACTCGCTGCTCACTCAATATGACGACGCTGACAAGGAGGTGCTGAAGGCGGAATCGGCAAGCGCCAGCGACGAGGATGTGGAGAAGCTGAAGAAAAAGCGGCTGTTGATCAAAGACGACATTGTGGCGAAGTTGGGGTAAGCCACCGTCCGCGTTCCTACAGGACGCGGACATATTTGTTCAGAATTGTCTCAAAGACAGGATTCTTCTCACTGCCTATCATGCCGACCGTCCACCCGGCTCTGGGGACTGTTGCGGCGCAAGGATTGCGCTGGTGAGCCGGGAGGACACTTCATTTCATGCCAGCAGCGTCCGGGTGCATTCATCGATAGAGCGCTGCTGCGTCTCGCCATACAGCGTCAATTCATCAATCGTCTGACGGCCCAGCGCCTTTTCGAATTCGGCCTGGTTCGAATTCGCCGCGTAGTGACTCTGCGCCGCGTCCCCCAGGTTCGACTGGAAGATCCCCGCCGCACTCACCGGCAGAAAATCCTCATACACCAAGGGCTCCACATCGATGTGGCCCGCCGCGATCAATGCTTCCACTGTGCGCGGTTGATCCGCAGTGCCGCGCGCCGCCAAACCTTGTTCGGTGGCGAAGTAGCGGAAGTACGCCAGGCCCTGTTCACGCATTTGTGCGTGGCTGTCCGGGAAGGCCTGGAAGTGCTGCTCCATCAATTCGACATAACGTGCGGCGTTGCCCTCATTGGGGAAAGCGCCCAGCGCGTCGCGCGCGGCGTTCAGCAACTGGTCGTACAGGGCGCGGCCTTTGGGCGTGAGCGCCACGCCGCGCTGTTCGATTTCGCCAAAGCGCGCGCTGTGGCTACCCTGGGCATCGGTGAAGGCGATGGGCTCGTCGAGGGCCTTGAAGCTGGTCTGGCGCAGCAGGATAGGGCAGCGGAGGCGGGGTGGACCTTCGATCACCGCCTTGGGGGTGATGCCTTTGCCGGGCATGGCGGCCTGGACCTGGTCGATGTCCAGCGTGCGCGGGGTCAGGTGGTTGATGTGCGGGCCCCTGAACGCGACGACATCGGCGATCAGGCGATGCTGGTCGCTCAGCTGTTGGTACTGCGCGCCGGTGACGGTGGCAGTGTGGTGCCAGCGGAAGGTTTCCAGGGCCTGGCGGATAAATTCATCGGCATCGCCAGCGTCGAGGCCGCCGTCCTGTTCTGATTGTTCGATCAGTGCGAGGGCGCCAGGGGTAAAGATCGAGCGCTTGGCCAGGGCGGATTCGGCAAAGGTACGCAGGTCAGGGTTCTCGATCAGCTCCAGGCGCAATAACGAAGTAAACACCCGGAACGGGCTGGTTTGCAGCGCCTGTTCGTGCACGGCGCGAAAGGCGGTGGAGTGCACGGGCACACCGGCCGGGGTCAAGTCGTAATAGCCCACCGGCTGCATGCCCATCACCGCGAACAGGCGGCGGATGGTCGCCAGCTCCGTGGCGGTGCCCAGGCGTATCGCACCATGGCGCTCCATGTCCAGGCGCTCGATTTCTCCGGTCCGTTGCAGCTGTTGCGCCAGGCGCGGTTGGGTGTCGAGTACGTGGGCATTGGTCTCGGCCACCAGCTCCATCAGCGCGCCATACAGGGGAACTTCATCTCGGTACATGTCGGACATGGCCTTGGAAAAGCCCTTGCGGATCTCGTCGGGGCTGACATGTGCGGTGGTGGGCATAGAAAAATTCCTGATGGCAATGGCGATGGAAGTGGCCTTTGCCTGGATTCTGTTGAGCTGCAGGCCGGCTGGCAAACGAAGATTCTTCAGGACTTCATTCTGCAAATGAATGAAATGACGTGAATATGACAAAAATCAAAAGGCGAGAAATTTCATTTTTCGGCAGGTTTTCTAACTAATTCTTCACGGAGTCCGCCCCGGTCGGCATGAAAGAATCGTCACGTTTGCAAGGATGAAAACGCCGTTATGCACACCACGCACATAAAAAAATGTTTAGGGGCCGTCATTAATGAAAATGTCTACACTGGCGTTGTCGATCACCGCCGCCGTTCTTGCACAACACGCCTACGCTGATGATTTCGGGCTCGGTTCCCTGGGCACCGGCAATGGTCACAGCGGTTTCCTTGAGGACAGCCATGCGTCCGTCAGTTCGCGGACCATGTACTACAGCGCGGATAACCGCTCGGGGACTAACAACGACCTGCGCGAAGCCGCCACCGCGCTGCGTTTTGACTACAAATCCGGTTTCACCCAAGGCACCGTTGGGCTCGGTTTCGATGTCATGGCCTTCGGCGCGCTGCGCCTGGACGGCGGCGATGGCCACACTGCTGGCGCAGGCCTGTCGGGTAACGGCAACAGCTTCTTCCCGACCAAGAACAACGGCACCGAGCCTGCCGATTCCTTCGGTCGCGCGGCGGGCAATGTGAAGTTCCGCATTTCCCAGACCGAGTTGCACGTCGGTGGTGGCCTGGCGCCGGTGTTGCCGATCCTGGTCTCCAACGACAGCCGCGTGGCACCGCAGACCTTTGACGGCGGCATCCTCACCTCCAACGACATTCCCAATGTCACCTTCACCGGTGGTGAGCTGAACCGCGCCGAAGGTCGGGCCTCGAGCAACGCCACAGGCTTGAGTGTGGCAGGCGGTACCCGCGACAGCGACAGCTTCAAGTTCGGTGGGGTGGACTACAAACCGTTTGGCTCTTCCGACAACGTGGTCGCGAAAAACCTGACGTTGCAGTACTACTACGCGCAACTGCAGGACTTCTACAAACAAAACTACGTCGGCCTGGTCCACGTACTGCCGCTGGGCAACGACCAGTCGTTCAAGACTGACCTGCGCTACTTCGACAGCACCAGCGACGGCAAGAACGGCGAGAGCGGCTACCAGTTCAACAACAACGGCGGCTATGCCAAGCACGCCAACGAAGTGGATAACAAAACCTACAGTGCGGCCTTCACCTACCAGTTGGGTGGCAGCAGCCTGATGCTCGGCCACATTGGCGTGGGTGATGATGGCGGGTTTGTGTGGGTCAACCAGGGCAGCCTGGCCGACCCGCACGCACAAGGTGCCGGCGGCAGCGACTTCTACCTGTTTACCGACGCCGTGGTCGGCCAGTTCTCCCGCGCGGGCGAGCAGGTCAACTTTGGCCAGTACTCGTATGACTTCAAGGCCTATGTGCCTGGCTTGAAGGCGTCCGTGGCTTATCTGGACGGCTCGGACATCAAGTCGAAGGTCGCCGGCGGTCCTGACCAGAAGGAAAACGAAGCTGACTTCCGCCTGGACTACGTGGTGCAGGCAGGGCCTCTGAAAGGTTTCGGAACCACGTTGCGGACCGGTACCTATCACGGTAAAAACACCGGCACCGCCGACCAGGACCAAACGCGCCTGATCTTCAACTACACCTACGCGATCTTCTAAGTCTTCATGTGCAACCGGACGTCATTGGGCTCTACACTGCCTCTCACTTGGTAGGCGATGGAGGACCCAATGACGGCCACCCCCGACACCCGAATACTGGCTACAACCGAAGGCCAACGCCTGGCGACGCAGGAGGCCGAGCGATGGCGCGAGTGGGGCCCCTATTTAAGCGAACGCCAGTGGGGCACGGTGCGCGAAGACTACAGCGCCGATGGCGATGCCTGGACTTACTTCCCCCATGAACATGCCCGCAGCCGTGCCTATCGTTGGGGCGAGGATGGCCTGGCCGGTTTCAGCGACAAAGCGCAACGCTGGTGCCTGGGCCTGGCCCTGTGGAACGAGCGCGACACGATCATCAAGGAGCGCTTGTTCGGCCTCAATAACGCCGAGGGCAACCACGGTGAAGACGTCAAGGAGCTGTACTTTTTCGTCGACGGCGTACCGAGCCATGCCTATATGCGCATGCTCTACAAATACCCGCATGCCGCCTTTCCCTATGACGACCTGATCAGCGAAAACGCCCGCCGTGGCCTGGAGGATGCCGAGTACGAGATCCTCGACACCGGCGTATTTGAAGACAACCGTTACTGCGATGTCAGCGTCGAATACGCCAAGTACCAGCCCGACGACATTTTCATGCGTATCACGCTGCATAACCGTTCGGACCAGCCGACGCGCTTGCAGGTGATGCCCCAGCTGTGGGCGCGCAATGACTGGAGCTGGACCTTTGACGCGCACAAGCCGCAGTTGAAGATGGACGGGGAGCAGGTGCTGGCGTGCCACCCTGAGCTGCCCGATCGGCATCTTGGCGCCTGGGGCCAGGACGGGGTGGACTGGTTGTTCTGCGAGAACGAGACCAACGTTACCCGGCTGGATGGGCAGCCGGCGCCGGGGCCGTTCAAGGACGGGATCAATGATTACGTGGTCGCGGGTGTCCAATCGGCGATTCGCCGCGACAGCGGCACCAAAGTGGCGGCGCGTTTCATCCTCGAACTGGGAGGCCAGGAAAGCAAAACCCTCTACCTGCGCTTTGCACCCGTTGACGCACCGCACGTCAACGCCCGCAAGCTGTTCGAGCAACGGCGCCAGGAGGCCGACGCGTTCTATGCCGCCTTGCAGCAGCGCATCACCGACGAGGATGCGCGCAACGTGCAACGCCAGGCATTGGCCGGGTTGCTGTGGTCCAAGCAGCTTTACTATTTCGACGTCAACCAATGGCTCGACGGCGACCCGGCGCAACCCGCGCCGCCGATCGAGCGCCTGCATATCCGCAATACCCATTGGCGGCACCTGTCGAATTTCGACATCCTCTCCATGCCCGACACCTGGGAATACCCGTGGTATGCGTCGTGGGACCAGGGCTTCCAGGCGGTGGCCATGGCGCTGATCGACCCGGGGTATGCCAAGCAGCAACTGCTGCTGTTGGTGAAAGACCGCTTCATGCACCCCAATGGGCAGTTGCCGGCCTATGAATGGCGCTTCGACGACGCCAACCCGCCGGTACATGCCTGGGCCAGCTGGCGGGTGTACCAGCAGGACAAGGCGTTGAACGGCGTAGGCGATATGGATTTCCTCGAGCGGATATTCCACAAGCTGCTGCTGAATTTTTCCTGGTGGGTCAACCGCAAGGACGCTGAGGGGCGCAACCTGTTCCAGGGTGGTTTCCTGGGGTTGGACAATATCGCGTTGTTCGACCGCTCGGCCGGGCTGCCGCCGGGTTACCAGCTGGACCAAGCCGACGGTACGGCATGGGTGGCCGCCTATGCGCTGGACTTGATGCGTATCGGCCTGGAGCTGGCTAAACGCAACGGGGTGTATGTCGACATCGCCGTGAAGTTCTTCGAGCATTTCCTGTATATCGCCGGCGCCATCAACCGCGTCGACGACAGTGCCGAAGGCCTGTGGGATGAGCAGGACCTGTTCTTCTACGATGTGCTGCACCGACCTGACGGCGAGAACGAGCCGGTGCGCCTGCGTTCGATCGTGGGGTTGATGCCGCTGTTTGCCGTGCTGGTGCTGGAGCAACGTGAGCATGAAGGCCTGGAAGGTTTGCGCGAGCGCTTGCTGGGGTTCATGAAGCACCGGCCCGACCTGGCCAAACTGGTCTCGCGCTGGAATGAGCCAGGGCAGGGCAACCGCCTGTTGCTGGCGCTGCTGCGCGGTGAACGCACCAAGGACCTGCTGCGGCGCATGCTCGATGACCATGAGTTTCTCTCGACGTTTGGCGTGCGCTCCTTGTCCAAGGCGTTCGCCGAGCAGCCGCTCGCATTGAAGATGAACGGCAACACCCTCAGTGCACGCTACCAGCCCGGTGAATCCGATTCGCGGCTGTATGGCGGTAACTCCAATTGGCGCGGGCCATTGTGGATGCCGGTCAACTACATGCTGATCGAGTCGTTACGGGAATTTCACCGCTACTACGCGGACAACTTCTCGGTGGAGTACCCGACCGGCAGTGGTTACTTGTCCTCCCTGGCGGAAGTCGCCGACAGCCTCAGCCAGCGCCTGACGCGGTTGTTCCTGCGCGATGAGAACGGCTCACGGCCGTCGATGGCGGGGTACGCACAGCTGGAGGCGGACCCGTCCAGCCGCGACCTGGTGCTGTTCCACGAGTACTTCCACGGGGAAACCGGGCGCGGACTGGGCGCGTCCCATCAGACGGGATGGAGCGCGTTGGTGGCGTTGTTACTGCAGCCAGGCGCTTAGGCCCGGCCACGACAGCCGCTGCCGCGTTCGTCAGATCCTTTGTCGAACGGCAGAAAGAGAATGGCTTGGTGAGGCGAGGCCTAGTGGCCAGCGGGCAGGGTGCCGAGCTACAGGCGACGTAGGAAGGATTTGACGATGTGCCGTGTGGCGTCGGTGGTGTCCAGTTCATCCATGGCGCCATAAGGGTGCCACTGGCAATCGATTATTTCATTGCACGGTTTTGCATCGGCAATGTTCACCACTGACGCTTCGAACACGTGGTGAACGGTGTCGCGAGCCTTCAGTTCCTGCAAGTACAGCAAGCCATCCACGTTCAAGCCGGTTTCTTCTTCCAGCTCGCGTTCCGCTGCACCGACCGGACGCTCGTTGCGTTCGACCTTGCCCCCCGGCAACGCCCATTTCGATCTGGCCTTGCGCACGAAGAGGATATGCCCCTCGTGTTCGCAAATGACCGTGGCTCTTATTTTCATCGTCTGTGCCCCCGCAGTGGGATGAATGTCATAAAAGTGTAATGCAATTGTCATGCTAAGTGGTTATGGCGCTGACGTGTGGGGATGTGGATACTGCCCGCTTGATCAAAACGGACGAGGAGAGCAGATGAGCACCGTACGCTGGGGCATGATCGGCTGTGGCAGTGTCACTGAGTTAAAGAGTGGACCCGCTTTCTACAAAGCGCCAGGTTCGGCGCTGGTGGCGGTAATGGGGCGCCGTGAAGAAGCGGTGCGCGATTATGCGACACGCCATGGCATTGCGCGCTTCTATACCGACGCCCAGGCCCTGATCGACGATCCCGAAGTGGACGCGGTGTACATCGCCACCCCACCCGACAGCCACCTCGAATACAGCCTGATGGTGGCCGCCGCGGGCAAGCATTGCTGTGTGGAAAAGCCGATGGCGTTGAATGCCGTGCAAAGCGCATTGATGCAACGCACCTTCGAACGCGCCGGTTTGCATCTGTTTGTCTCGTATTACCGCCGCTCGCTGCCGCGTTTTCAGCAGGTGCGCCAGTGGCTGCTGGACGGGCGCATTGGCCAATTGCGCCACCTGACCTGGACCCTGTGCAAGCCCCCCGGCGCCGACGATGCCAGCGCCGCCAATTGGCGCACCGACCCGCTCATCGCCGGTGGTGGTTACTTTGCCGACCTGGCCAGCCATGGGTTCGACCTGTTCCAGTACCTGGCCGGGGATATTGTCGAGGTTTCGGGCTTTACCGCACGGCAGGCCGGGCGCTACGCCGCCGAGGATGCAGTGACCGCCTGCTGGACGTTCGCGTCCGGCGCACTGGGCATGGGGTGCTGGAACTTTGTCGCCGACCGTCGCGAAGACAAGGTCGAGCTGATCGGCAGCAAGGGGCGCATTACCTTTGCGGTGTTTGAAGACCAACCGCTGCGCCTCGAGGGTGAAGTGGACGAGGTGCTGGACGTGCCTTGCCACACGCATATCCAGTGGCACCACGTGCTGGCGATGAATGCCCATATTCGCGGGGAAGCCGAACACCCCTCGCAGGCGATCGAAGCGTTGAAGACCGATCTGATCCTCGACAAGGTGCTACAACGTAACCCTCATCACCCTGGGTAGGCGCGATAGGCTGGCCGTTCATTTTTCTTGGGGAACACAGGGATGAAGTACTGGATGATGTTGTGGCTGGCTGTCGCCACAAGTGCAATCGCGGCACCACGGGAGCAGCGGCCGGCGGGGGATTTTGACTTTTATGTGCTGTCGTTGTCGTGGTCACCGACGTTCTGCCTGACGCACCCGGCTAACGAACAGTGCACGGGCAAAGGCTACGGGTTCGTGCTGCATGGGCTTTGGCCGCAGTACGCGCGGGGTGGGTGGCCAGCGTCGTGCGACCCGCAATCGCGGCTGTCGGCCGACGACATGGCCAAGGGCGCGCTGATGTTTCCCACACAGGCGTTGCTTAGGCACGAGTGGGCCAAGCACGGTACATGCAGCGGCCTGGGTGCCACGCGTTACCTGCAAGCAACCGATGCGGCGCTGGCCACGGTGCAAATCCCGCAGCAACTGCAGCCATTCAATGTGCCCAATTATCTTGAGGCACGGGACATAGAACGGCTGTTCCGCCAGAGCAACCCCGCCATGGGCGACCACAGCGTGGCGGTAATCTGCAAGGGCAAGGTGCTGTCCGAAGTGCGGGTGTGCCTGAGCAAGGAACTGCGCTTTGCCGGTTGCCCCAAGAGCGTGAAGACCCAGTGCCGTGGCGGTGACATTCGCATCCCGGTTCAGCGCTGACCCCGCATCAAGACAGCGGATTTAACGCCCAGATAGGTAAGTGCCGACCTTTAGTCCACGCAGATCGCCCGACCCAGCTTGCCTTTCTCCACCGTCGCCGAGCAGCCGAAGTGGCTGTTGTCCACCTGGCAGGTGCCGCTGATGGGTGTGGCGCCTGTTTGCGTGGTCACGCTGGTCTGGCAGTCACCCTCGCACTGGCTCGAGTCGGTACACGCCTTGCCCGCGTCCTTGTATGGCGTGATGCACTTCCAGGTCTGCAACTTGCCGACTTGCTTCATCGTGCCGCCGCCTGCCAGGCACGTCGACGCAGCGGCGTCTTGGGCCGGGGGCGTACTGGGCGCGTTCGTGGTGCAAGCCGATACCAACAGCAGGGCGGCCAGGCCGATCATCAATTTCATGCAAAAGTCCTCGTGGAATAAGCGCAACGGTGCAGTGTACGGGCATTTGGACTACTTTGATTGACGAGTGATCCCTACCCGGTACTTGCCATGCGCACGTTATGGAAACGGTATATGGCGTTGTTGGAAAACGATCTGAGCACGCAGATCTTCGACAACGTGAAAAACCTGCTGGTGTGCGCGCTGCTATTTGCGGCGGGGACGAATACGTTGCTCGGCCAGCGTGACTTGTTTATCGGGGTGTTTGCCTCCAGCGTGGCCGGCTGGGGCCTGATCATCCTGTCGACGCTGCTGATGCTCTTGAATGTCAGCGATGGAATCCGCCGGCTTGCCAAGCTGCGCTATCACCTGGCGCTGCAGTTATTGTTGATCCTGGTCTACCTGGTGATCGCCGAGCGCGTGGTCGAGATTGTGTGGGGCTTTCGGGCGCATTGAAGTATCCTCCGCGACCCGTTTACCAGCGATTCCAACACAGATGACAGGACAAGACATGCAGGCGATGCTTTCGTCGATCCTCGACGAAGTGCGTCCACTGATCGGCCTCGGCAAAGTCGCCGACTACATCCCCGCACTCGCCGACGTGCCCGCCAACCAACTCGGCATCGCCGTGTACGGCAACGATGGTTCGGCCTATTGCGCCGGTGATGCCGACACGCTGTTCTCGGTGCAGAGCATTTCCAAGGTGTTCAGCCTGGTGCAGGCCATCGACCACGGCGGCGAGACCATCTGGGAACGCCTGGGCCACGAGCCCTCGGGGCAGCCTTTCAACTCCATGGTGCAGTTGGAATTCGAGCGCGGTCGCCCGCGTAACCCGTTCATCAATGCCGGCGCGCTGGTCATCTGCGACATCAACCAATCACGTTTCGCCGTGCCGATTTTGTCGATGCGCGACTTTGTGCGGCGCCTGTCCGGCAACCCGCAGATCCTGGTCAACAGCGTCGTTGCCGAATCAGAAGCCCAGCACGGCGCACGCAACGCGGCCATGGCCTACCTGATGAAGTCGTTCGGCAATTTCCACAACGATGTGGATGCGGTGCTACACAGCTACTTCAACTACTGCGCGTTGCAGATGAGCTGCCTGGACTTGGCCCGGGCCTTCAGCTTCCTGGCCAACGAAGGCGTGAGCGCCCACAGCGGCGAACAGGTCCTCACCGCGCGCCAAACCAAGCAAGTCAATTCGATCATGGCCACCAGCGGGCTGTATGACGAGGCGGGGAATTTTGCCTACCGCGTGGGCTTGCCGGGCAAGAGTGGGGTTGGCGGCGGGATCGTTGCGGTGGTGCCGGGGCAATTCACGGTGTGCGTATGGTCGCCGGAGTTGAATGCAGCGGGGAACTCGCTGGCGGGGATGAAGGCGTTGGAGTTGTTGAGTGAGCGCATTGGGTGGTCGGTGTTTTGACAACACCCTTGTAGGAGCGCGCTTGCTCGCGAAAACGTTGGATCAGTACCCGATACAGTGACTGACACACCGCATTCCCGAGCAAGCCCCCCTCCACACACACACATGCGTTTGTGGTGTGAGTCAGGGCGTGTTCAGCTCACATTGAGTCGGTCCAGCAGGCTATACCACGCAACACCCGCCCCAATGTAAAACCGCTGCAACCCATGCATCGGCAAGCGCTGCAACGGCGTCACCGGGTAGGCGAAGTCCGCGTTGCTGTCACACAGCTTGCCCGCCAGTTGCTGCCCCAGGCTGGTACACAACGCGATCCCTCGGCCATTGCAACCCAGCGCCAAGGTCAGCCCTGGCGCGGGCTGGTGAACGTGGGGCATGAAGTCCCGTGTAATCGCGATGCGGCCCGCCCAACGGTATTCAAATTCCAATGGCCCCAACTGCGGGAACAACAACGCCAACGAGCGCTCCAGATGGGCGAAATCGGTGGGCGAAGTGGGGTCGTTGAACAGCCCGCGTCCGCCCATCAGCAAACGGCCATGGCTGTCCTTGCGAAAGTACAGCAGCAGCCTTTGTGCGGTGGAGACGGTCTCCTGGCCTGGCAGGATGCTGTCCGCCGCGCGTCCGCTCAAGGGTTTGGTGGCGACGATAAAACTGTTCGCCGCGAGGATGCTCTGCGCCATGCCCGGCCACAGGTTGCCGCTGTAGCCATTGGTGGCCAGCACGACTTGCTCGGCTGTTACCTGTGCACCCGAAGCCGTTTGCAATTGCCAGCCAGCGCCCTGGCGCTGCAAGCCTGTCACCGCGCTTTGCCCATGAATCCGTACGCCGGCTGCCAGCGCAGCGCCCACCAACCCACGGGTGTATGCCAGCGGTTGGATCGCCCCCGCGCGGCCGTCGAGCCAGCCGCCGGCAAACGCATCGCTGCCCATGCGCGAGGCCACCGCCGCCGCATCCAGGCGCTGCACCGGCACACCGCGCCTGGCCCACTGGTCCGCGCGTGCGTGCAGCCCGGCGACGCCTTTTTCGGTATATGAAACCTGCATCCAGCCCTTGCGTACCGGCGCGCAATCAATGCCGTGCTTTTCGATCAGCTCGAACACCAGGTCAGCTGAACTCGATACGGTCGAGATCAACGGTTCGGCGCGCTCCGGCCCGAACAGCCGCATCAGTTGCTCCGGGTCGTATTTGAGGGTGGGGTTGACCTGCCCGCCGTTGCGCCCCGACGCGCCCCAGCCGGGCTCATTGGCCTCCAGCACGCACACGCTCACGCCGCGTTCGGCCAGGTGCAGCGCCGTCGATAGGCCCGTATAGCCGGCACCGACAATCGCCACATCCACCTTCACCGACTCGCCCAACGCAGGCGTCGGCACCACCGAGGGCGCAGTCGCCGACCACAGTGACTTCATGACAGGCTCCGCGTATCGCCCGTGGGGTGCAGCACCCGCCGCAAAAAGTCCTGGGTCCGCGGATGTTGCGGGTGGCCCAGTACCTGTTCGGCGGCGCCGCTTTCAACGATGTAGCCGCCATGCAGGAAGCACACGCGGTCGGCCACTTCCCGCGCAAAGCCCATCTCGTGGGTGACCACGATCATCGTCATGCCTTCGTCGGCGAGGGTGCGCATCACCGCCAGTACATCGCCGACCAGTTCCGGGTCGAGGGCCGAGGTCGGTTCGTCGAACAGCATGGCGTCAGGTTTCATCGCCAGGGCGCGGGCGATAGCCACGCGCTGTTGCTGGCCGCCGGAGAGCTGTTCCGGGTAGGCATCGGCTTTCGCCGAAAGGCCGACTTTTTCCAGCAGCACCACGGCTTCTTCGCGCACCTGCTGGGGTGGTTCGCCTTTCACGTACACCGGACCTTCCATCACATTTTCCAGTACCGTACGGTGCGGGAACAGGTTGAAGCGCTGGAACACCATGCCCATGCGGCTGCGCAGGGCGTGTACGGTCTTGCTGCCGCGCTGCACGGTTTCACCGAACACATTGATCTGCCCGCCGTCATAGGCTTCCAGTGCATTGATGCAGCGCAGCAGGGTGGATTTGCCCGAGCCCGAGGGGCCGATCAGGCACACCACTTCACCCTTGGCCACGTCCAGGTCGACACCGTGCAACACGCGGTGGCTGCCGTAGTGCTTTTGCAATTGTCGAATCTCAATCATGCTTTTTTCCTCCGGCCCAAGTGCTGTTCCATGCGACGCAGGCCATACACCAGCGGCAGGCTCATCAGCAGGTAGAGCAGGGCGACCAGGGTGTAGACGGTCATGTTCTGGAAGGTCGACGAAGCGATCAGTTGGCCCTGGCGGGTCATTTCGGCGACGGTGATGGTCGATACCAGGGACGAGTCCTTGAGCATCATTACCAGGGTGTTGCCATACGGCGGCAGGGCGATGCGAAACGCTTGCGGCAGGATGACCCGGCGCATCATCAGCGCCGAACGCATCCCTAAGGCTTCGGCGGCTTCACGCTGGCCTTGTTCGACGGCGATGATGCCGGTGCGGAAGTTCTCGGCCTGGTACGCCGAGTAGGCGATGCCCATGCCAATCACACCGGCATAGAACGCGGTGAGGTGCACCCCCATGTCCGGCAGCACAAAGTAGATGTAGAACAGCTGCACGATGATCGGCAGGCCACGGATCACGTTGATGATGGTGCTCGCCGTCCACGACAGCGCGCGGATCGGCGACAGCTTGAGCAACGCCAGCACCAGGCCGATGGCGCTGCTGAGCAGGAACGACAGCACGGTGATCTGGATCGTCACCCAGGCGCCTTGCAGCAGTATCGGCAAAAAGTCCTGGGCGTTTTGCAGGAACTCAGCCGGGTTCATGGGCGCACCTGGGTATCAAGCCCCCACTTCTTGAGGATGCTGTCGAGGGTGCCATCGGCCTTGATGCTGGCGATGGCTGTATTCAAGCGTTCGAGGGTTTGTGCATCGCCCTTGCGCACCACCAGGCACACTTCGCCGACGTTGGTGGGCGTGTAGTCGGGGGCCAGTTTCACGCCTTTGAACAGTTTCTGGCGGATTTGGTAGGCCACCACCGGCTGGTCACCCACGGCCGCCTTGATGCGGCCCAGGGACAGGTCGCGGACCATCTCGCCGATGGAGTCGTAGGTGCGGATTTCCTTGAAGATCCCGAGTCTGTTCAACTGGTCGTAGAAGACCGTGCCAGCCTGCACGCCGACGACCTGGCCCTTGAGGGGCGTGAGGTCGGGGTAGGCGGCGTTGTCGTCGGCATTGATGATCAGGCCCTCGCCGTAGGCGTACACCGGGGCGCTGAAGTCGACGACCTTGGTGCGTTCTTCGGTCTTGAGCATGCCGGCGGAAATGAAGTCGAGCTTGCCGGACGTGAGGGAGGGGATCAGCGCGGCGAAGTTGGTCTGCTCGATCTGGCTGGTGAAACCGCCGGCCTTGCCCACGGCCTCGGCCACATCAACCATCACGCCCTGGATGCTGTTGCTCTTGATGTCGAGGAAGGTAAACGGCGAACCACTGGCCGTTGCACCGACTTTGTACGAGGACGCACTCTCGGCGTGCACGACGCTGACGCAGAGCGTGGCGCAGAGGCCGAAGGCAAGGCGGCGAAACAAGGGCGAAAGACTGTTCATCGGGTTACTCCAGAAGGAAAACGGAAAGTCAGTACCGCGAGCGGCTGCCGATGAAATCGCAAGCTCTGTGCCATTTCGATTGTTTAAAATCGTATGTCGGTATAGAAATTCTACAAAATGAACCATTCGTATCGATATGCGATATTTTGTGGTCTATTTTTGTGATTTGAGGTAGAAATATCGCCACGCCTGATCGACCTGACCGCGAGCCCGCCATGTCCGAAGAACGCAACAGTCTGCACAACCAATCCCTGGAAAAAGGCCTGTCGGTGCTCAAGGCATTCAGCGCCCAGCGCCGCAGCATGAGCCTTGCAGAGGTGGCCGAGGCGGCTGGCATGACCAAAAGCTCGGCCCAGCGCATGGTGTTTACCCTCGAGAGCCTGGGTTACCTTCGGAAACACTCCCGCACCCGGCATTACCAACTCACACCTCGGGTGCTGGAGCTGGGCTTCAGTTACCTTGACGCGCACTCGTTGATCGAGGTGGCCAACCCGTTCCTGTCGGAATTGACCCGATTGACCGGCGAGACGTCGTGCCTCACCGAGCCTGCGGGCTACGATATGACCTATATCGCACGGTTCGTCAGCGCGGGCTTCGTGCCCGTGCATATGCCGATTGGCTCACGGGTGCCGATGTACTGCACGGCATCGGGGCGGGCGTATTTGAGCGCGTTGCCACAGGATGAGGCGCTGGTGTTGATCGAGAACAGCCAGCGCGTGGCGCATACCAGCCAGACATTGACTGAAGTCGACCAGATTCTGGCATCGCTGCAACAGGTGCGCGAGCAGGGGTATGCGGTGAACGGCCAGGAACTGTTCCTGGGCGACATGACTATCGGCGCGCCGGTGCTGGGCGCCCATGGCCGGCCAGTGGCGGCGGTGCATGTGGTGGCTCCGACCAGTCGGTGGAGCAGGGCGGATGCGGAGAAACAGTTGGCGCCGGCGCTTTTGCAATGCTCACGGGCGCTGAGCAACTCGGCGCGCAATCTTGAATAGCCCCATTCTCAAGGACACGGCCAATTCAATGTGGGAGCGGGCTTGCTCGCGAATGTGGTGTGCCAGTCACTGCATCTGGCGACTGAGACACCGCATTCGCGAGCAAGCCCGCTCCCACATTTTGATCTTCATTGTTCTTTGATAGTTATGTGAGCCCCAACAAAAAATGCGCCCCTGGGGGCGCATTTTTTTGTTCGGTCAGCTATCGCCTGTTCAGGCAATCGCATCCCAAGCCCGATCACCGTGCTCGTCTTTGATCCGCGTCGGCAAGCCCATCACGTCCAGCGCCTTCAGGAACGGCTCAGCCGGCAGCTCCTCGACGTTGGCCATGTGCTTCACGTCCCATTCGCCACGGGCAACCAGCAGCGCAGCGGCAACTGGCGGAACGCCTGCGGTGTAGGAGATGCCCTGGCTGTCAGTCTCGGCAAAGGCTTCTTCATGGCACGCCACGTTGTAGATGAACATCTCGTGGGGCTGGCCATTCTTGGTGCCTTTGACCAGGTCGCCGATGCAGGTCTTGCCGGTGTAGCCAGGTGCGAGCGAAGACGGGTCGGGCAGCACGGCCTTGACCAGTTTCAGCGGCACGACTTCCAGGCCTTCGGCGGTGGTGACCGGTTTTTCGGAGAGCAGGCCGAGGTTTTTCAGCACGGTGAACACGTTGATGTAGTGTTCGCCGAAGCTCATCCAGAAACGCACGTTGGGCACGTCGAGGTTTTTCGACAGCGAGTGCACTTCATCGTGGCCGGTGAGGTAAAGGTTCTGCGAACCCACGACTGGCAGGTCGTCGGTGCGTTTGACTTCGAACATGGTGTTGCTGGTCCACTGGCTGTTCTGCCAGCTCCACACCTGTCCGGTGAATTCGCGGAAGTTGATTTCCGGGTCGAAATTGGTGGCGAAGTATTTGCCATGGGAGCCGGCATTGACGTCGAGAATGTCGATCGAATCAATGCGGTCGAAATGCTGTTGCTGCGCCAGCGCGGCATACGCGTTGACGACACCCGGGTCGAAGCCCACGCCAAGGATGGCGGTGATGTTCTTCTGCTTGCACTCTTCCAGGTGGTTCCACTCGTAGTTGCCGTACCACGGCGGGGTCTCGCAGACCTTGCCCGGCTCTTCGTGGATGGCGGTGTCGAGGTACGCAACGCCGGTATCGATACAGGCCCGCAAGACCGACATGTTGAGGAATGCGGAACCAACGTTGATGACGATCTGCGATTCGGTCTCGCGGATCAGGGCCTTGGTCGCTTCCACGTCCAAAGCGTTCAGCGCGAAGGCCTGGATGTCGGCGGGAACCTTGAGGCTACCCTTGGCCTTGACGCTGTCGATGATGGCCTGGCATTTGGAGATGTTGCGCGACGCGATAGCAATACGACCGAGTTCGTCGTTGTGCTGCGCGCACTTGTGGGCCACCACCTTGGCGACACCTCCTGCACCAATGATAAGAACGTTCTTTTTCAATTGCTTTATCTCTCCTTTATCCGCCAGCTTACGAAAGGCTGGACAGGTAGTCGTCGTAACCAAATTCACGAACCACTTCGACTGTACCGTCGAGTTGTTTCACTACGATGGACGGCATTTTCAGGCCGTTGAACCAGTTTTTCTTGACCATGGTGTAGCCTGCGGTGTCGATGAACGACAGCCGATCGCCGATGGCCAGCGGACGATCAAATTGATACTCGCCGAAGATGTCCCCGGCCAGGCAGGATTTACCGCATACCATGACCGTGTGTTCGCCATCGCTAGGCGCCAGCTTGGCGTTGAGGCGGTAGATCAGCAGGTCCAGCAGGTGAGCCTCGATGGAGCTGTCTACCACGGCCAGGTTCTTGCCGTTGTAGAGGGTGTCGAGCACGGTGACTTCCAGGGAGGCGCTGTTGGTGATCGCCGCTTCGCCGGGTTCCAGGTACACCTGCACGCCGTACTTTTCGGAGAACGCCTTCAGGCGCGCGCAGAAAGCGTCCACGGCATAGTCTTCACCGGTGAAGTGGATGCCGCCGCCGAGGCTGACCCACTCGACCTTGTGCAGCAGCGCGCCAAAGCGCTCTTCAATGGTGCCGAGCATCTTGTCGAACAGGCTGAAGTCGCCGTTCTCGCAGTTGTTGTGGAACATGAAGCCGGAGATCTGCTCGATCACGCCTTCGATCTTCACCGGGTCCCATTCGCCCAGGCGGCTGAACGGACGCGCCGGGTCGGCCAGCAGGTAGTCGGAACTGCTCACTTGAGGGTTGACGCGCAGGCCGCGGGTCTTGCCTTCGGAGCGTTCGGCAAAACGCTGCAGCTGGCTGATGGAGTTGAAGATGATCTTGTCGCAGTTCTCCAGCATCTCTTCGATTTCATCGTCGGCCCAGGCCACGCTGTAGGCGTGCGCCTCGCCTTCGAACTTCTGGCGACCGAGCTTGAGCTCGTACAGCGACGACGAGGTGGTGCCGTCCATGTATTGCTGCATCAGGTCGAACACCGACCAGGTGGCAAAGCACTTGAGCGCCAGCAGGGCCTTGGCGCCGGACTGCTCGCGCACGTAGGCGATCTTCTGCATGTTGACCAGAAGCTTCTGTTTATCGATGAGGTAGTACGGCGTTTTGATCATTTTTGAGAGCCTGCGGCGGTGCCTGCCAAAAAAGGACACGCATTGTGCCCGCACTTGGATCAGATCGAAAGGTTAGTGGGCGGATTTTGCTGCGCTGCTTTTAAACTGAAGCATGCACATGACAGCTCAACGGTATGATGAGCCGCTGCAGTGACGGAATCAGGTTTGGACGACGAGAGGTGAGAATGGACGCATGGACGCTGCACTGGCTGGAGGCTTCGGGCTCCCTGGCCGAGTTTCGCCAGGCATTGACGCAGGAATTCGACATCGCCTACCAGGCCATTGCCCGATGCCTGCCCGCACCGCGCCTGGATGTGTTGATCCAACGCCTGCCCGGCGAGACCCTCGCCGAACTTGGCCTGGTCGGGCGTGCCTTTCGCAGCACGATGTTCTCCATGACCCTGGACCCCGATAACCCGAACTTCGCCGCAAGCCTTGAGGGCGGAGCGGTGCACCGGCATATCGTGCACGAGGTGCATCATTGCCTGCGCATGGCCGGGCCGGGATACGGTTGGACACTGGGCGAAGCGCTGGTCAGTGAGGGCCTGGCCGGCCAGTTCGTACGGCACCTGCTCGGTAATGAGCCGGAGCCATGGGAGCGTGCGCTGGGCCTTGAAACCTTGCAGGCCGCTCCGGTGAATATGAGTGAGCTGGCAGCGACGTACTACGATCACAGCGCCTGGTTCTTCGGCACCGGTGATAAGCCGAAGTGGCTGGGGTATGCGCTGGGGTATCAGATGGTCGGACAATGGTTGGCAACCGCAGGTACGCCTGACGCGACGAGCTGGGTTAACGTGCCTGCCCAAGACATCCTGGCGATTGCGGCCGGGCAGGGACTGGTGACGCGCGGCTGAAGCAAGCCTCATGACCGCCGCCGATCCCCCGTGGAAGCTGGCTTGCCTTTGAACGCCACCCGTCACGACAGGGCAGCGGGCCTTCGGTGACATCAAATTGTCATCTCCCCACCACTTGACTGCCATATTCCACCGCTACTGTCCTCGCCAATGAGATCGATCTCAAGCGAGTGACAATGACTGACCTCAAAGACGTAGCAAGGCTGGCCGGCGTATCCCGCGCCACCGCCGCCCGTACCTTCGCTTCCCCCGAGCAGGTGCGCCCGGCCACCCGTGAGCAGGTGTTCGCCGCCGCCCGCGAGCTGGGGTTTCGCCCCAACCTGTTGGGTCGCCAGTTGCGCCTGCAAACCACCCAGTTGATCGGTGTGGTGGTGCCAAACCTGCTCAACCCGGTCTTCGCCGAACAATTCCAGGCCATGGAGCGCGCCGCTCGGGCGCGCGGCTACAGCTTGTTGCTGGCGACCACAGACTACGACAGCGAACGCGAAAGCAGCGTGGTGGAAGAACTGCTGCGCCAGCGCGTCGACGGCCTGGTGCTGACGGTCACCGATGCCGAGAGCAACAGCGTGCTCAGCAGCCTCAACACCGAACAGACCCCGTTCGTGCTGGCCTACCATCAACCGAGCAACCCCAACTACAGCGCCGTGTCAGTCGACAACCGCGCCGGCATGGCATTGGCGACCCGGTATCTGTTGGAGGCGGGCCACCGACGCATCAGCATGGTCGCCGGCCCCGCGTTGCAGTCCGACCGTGCCCGCCTGCGTTACGCCGGCTATTGCGATGCGATGAAGGAAGTGGGCTTGGACTGCCGCCCGGTGATCGAAATGCCGGCCCATACCCAGGCCGAATTCGCGGCCATCGAGCCGTTCCTCCAAGGCCCTGGCGCGCCCACCGCGCTGGTGTGTTCCAACGACTTCCTCGCAATCAGCCTGATCGCCGAATTGCGCCGCAACGCCTGGAACGTGCCCCAACAACTCTCGGTGATGGGCTTTGACGGTATCAGCCTCGGCACCCAGATACACCCGACCCTGTGCAGCGTGGTGCAGCCCATTGCGCTGCTCGCCAGCACCGTGATTGACCAGTTGCTGGCGCAGATCGCCGGCAACGCCCCGATTTCCCATTGCCTGCCGTGCCACATCCGCCCCGGCGACAGTACCCAACCCCATGAGGAGACCCTTGATGCGCGCACTCAGTAAAACCCTGGCAGCCTTGCTGCTGTGCGGTGCGGCCAGCCTGGCCCAGGCCGCCGACACCGCGATTTGCTACAACTGCCCGCCGGACTGGGCCGACTGGGGCACCCAGCTCAAGGCCATCGCCGCCAGCACCGGCGTGCAGGTGCCGCTGGACAACAAGAACTCCGGCCAGTCCCTGGCACAGTTGGTGGCGGAAAAAGCCGCACCGGTCGCCGACGTCGTGTACTACGGCGTGACGTTCGGCCTGCAGGCGCAAAAGGCCGATGTGGTCGGTACCTACAAACCCAAGGCCTGGGAGCAGATTCCCACGGGCCTGAAAGACCCGGCCGGCCATTGGTTCGCGATTCACTCCGGCACCTTGGGCATCATGGTCAACGTCGACGCGCTCGGTGGCTTGCCGGTGCCGCAAAGCTGGGCCGACCTGCTCAAGCCTGAGTACAAAGGCATGGTCGGTTACCTCGATCCCTCCAGCGCCTTCGTCGGCTACGTCTCGGCAGTGGCGATCAACCGCGCCATGGGCGGCGACCTGGACAACTTCGCCCCGGCTATCGACTACTTCCAGAAACTGGCGAAAAACGCCCCCATCGTGCCCAAGCAGACGGCGTATGCGCGGGTGCTGTCCGGTGAGTTGCCGATTTTGGTGGACTATGACTTCAACGCCTACCGTGCGCGTTACAAAGACAAGGCCAACGTCGCCTTCGTGATCCCCAAGGAAGGCAGCATCAGCGTGCCTTACGTGATGAGCCTGGTCGCCAACGCACCCCACCGCGCCAACGCGGAAAAAGTCCTCGACTTCGTGCTGTCGGACGAAGGCCAGGCACTCTGGGCCAAGGCTTACCTGCGTCCTGTGCGCCCGATGAAAATGCCCGCGGACGTGGCCGCACAGTTCCTGCCCGACAGCGACTATGCGCGTGCCGGCGTGGTGGACTACGAAAAAATGGCCGCTGTGCAGGAAGCCTTCGCCGCCCGTTACCTGAACGAGGTCAAGTAAGTGGCTGCATCGGCAAGACAGGCGGCCTGGGCGCTGGCCCCGGCCTTTGCAGTGCTGCTCGCGTTCTGGCTGTTGCCGCTGGCGCACTTGGTGGTGCTCGGTGCCGAGAGCCGCGACAGCAACGGCAGCGGTTACTGGCAGGTGCTCAGCAGCGCCCAGTACCTGGGCAGCCTGGGGCAAACCCTGGTGCTGGCGGTGGTGGTGACGCTGGTGGCGTTGGTGATCGGCGGCATCAGCGGTGTGTTCCTCGCCCGGCAGCAGTTCTTCGGGCGCTCGGCGCTGGTGGCGTTGTTGACGTTTCCGCTGGCGTTTCCCGGCGTCGTGGTGGGCTTCCTGGTGATCCTGCTGGCCGGGCGCCAGGGCCTGTTCGCTGCCCTGGGCCTGCAACTGGCCGGTGAGCGCTGGATTTTTGCCTACTCGCTGGCGGGGTTGTTCGTGGGCTACCTGTACTTCTCGATTCCACGGGTAATCCTCACGGTGATGGCCGCGTGCGAGAGCCTCGACCGCAGACTGGAGGAAGCCGCGCACTCGCTGGGTGCCGGACATTGGCGGGTGGTGTGCGATGTGATTGTGCCTGGCCTGGCACCCGCGCTGGCGTCCTGCGGGGCGATCTGTTTTGCCACCTCCATGGGCGCCTTCGGTACCGCCTTTACGTTAGGCACGCGGCTGAATGTCACCCCGGTGGCGATCTACAACGTGTTTACCAACTACGCCAACTTTGCCGTGGCGGCTGCGCTTTCCGTGGTCCTCGGCGCGGTGACCTGGGCCGTGTTGCTGCTCACGCGACGGCTGGGGAAAAACGCGGGGACTGTGCTGTGAAACGCTCATCGCTGTTTGTGATGCAACTGTTGTTCACCCTGCTGGTGTGTGCCTTCATGCTCGTGCCGGTGGTGATGTCGCTGTTGGCCGGGCTGACGCGTAATTTCTTCGTCGGCTTGTCCAGTGGCTTGACCGTCGACTGGTTGGTCCAGGTGTGGCAGGCCTATTCGCCCACCGTGTGGCTGTCCCTGCAACTGGCGCTGGCCTGCGCGGTATGCGTCTGTGTGGTTGGCGTACCGGCGGCCTATGCCTTGGTACGCATGAACAACCGCTTCAGTCGCGCGTTCGAAGAACTGATGGTACTGCCGGTGGCGATGCCGGGGTTGGCCAGTGCGCTGGCCTTGCTGCTCACCTATGGCCAGTTCGGCAGCTTCCGTAGCAGTTGGTTGTTCATCCTGGTCGGCCATGTGCTGTTCACCTTGCCGTTCCTGGTGCGCCCGGTGATGGCGGTGATGCAGCGCCAGCAACTGCCAGTGCTGGAGGCGGCCGCTGCGAGCCTGGGCGCCGGGCCGATCAAGCGTTTTTTCAGCGTGGTGGTGCCCAACTGCCGCGCGGGGATCCTGGCGGGTGTGTTGATGGTGGTCACCTTGTCCCTGGGTGAGTTCAACCTGACCTGGATGCTCCACACGCCGATGACCAAGACGCTGCCCGTGGGCCTGGCGGACAGCTACGCCTCGGCGCGCCTGGAAATCGCCAGCGCCTACACCCTTATCTTTTTGCTGATGATCGTGCCGCTGCTGATTGCGCTGCAGGCCATCAGCGCCCGTTTGTCCCGTGGAGAGCGTCGATGACCGCTATCACTATTCGCCTGCAGGGCTGTCGCAAGGCGTTCGCCGACGGCACCGTGGCCGTGCATGACTTGAACCTGACCGTCGAAGGCGGTGAAACCCTGGCGATCCTTGGCCCGTCCGGCTGTGGAAAAACCACGACCTTGCGCCTGATCGCCGGTCTCGAACGCCCGGACGTGGGCCAGGTGTTTTTCGGTGACCAGGACGTAACCCGCCTGCCGATCGAACGCCGCGATGTGGGCATGGTGTTCCAGAACTACGCGCTGTTCCCCAACCTGGATGTGGCCGGGAACATCGTCTACGGCTTGAAGATTCGCGGTATGTCGGTGCCAGAGCGCAACGAGCGCTGCGACGAGTTGCTGGAACTGGTGGGCTTGCAGAATCACGGCAAGCGCAGCATCCACGAACTCTCCGGCGGCCAGCGCCAGCGCGTAGCCCTGGCCCGTGCCTTGGCGCCGCGCCCCAAGGTGTTATTGCTCGATGAGCCATTGGCAGCGCTCGATGCGCAACTGCGCGAACGCCTGCGCAGCGAGCTGAATGAACTGCTGCGCGGCCTCGGTATCACCTCGGTATTCGTCACCCACGACCAGGGCGAAGCCATGGCCCTGGGCGATCGCATCCTGGTGATGGAACACGGCCGTGTCGCCCAGTTGGCCAGCCCACGGGACATCTACCAGAAGCCGGCCAACGCCTTCGTCGCGGGGTTTGTCGGCAACCTCAATGCCTTCGCCGTGATCGAGCCGTCGGCCCGTGGCTTGAAAGTCTGTGGCGGCGAGTTGCCGTGGCACGGCACCGATCTGCCCAGCACCCTGTACTGCCGCCCCGAACACCTGCGGGTGATGGAGAGCGAAGGGCACCTGCACGGGCGTCTGCTGGCGCAGTTTTTCCAGGGCGCGCAGAGCCGCCTGCTGGTGGATGTGGGCGGCCCGCAACCGCTGCTCGTCGACAGCAGCGACAACCAGGTGTACGCCGTCGGCGCGCCGATTGCCCTGGCCGTCGCGCCGCACATGTTGTTCACCCTGAATGCCTGAGAATCTATTGTGAATCGTCCGTTCCTCGTCGCGCAGATCAGCGACCTGCATCTTAAAGCCGGCCAGCGCCTCACCTATGGCGTTGTCGATACCCTGGGCGCACTGCGCCGTGCCGTCGACCACCTGAACGCCAGCCACCCGCGCCCCGATATCGTGGTCATCAGCGGTGACCTCGTGGACTTCGGCCGCGCCGATGAATACGCCGTGTTGCATCCCGAACTCGCTCGACTGCACATGCCGTGCTACCTGGTGCCGGGTAACCACGACAGCCGCGAGCCGTTGCTGGATGCGTTCCGTGATCACCACTATTTGCCTGCCTCGGCGCAGGGCCCATTGGACTGGGTGGTGGACGAGCATCCTCTGCGTTTGATCGGCCTCGACTCCACCATTCCTGGCGGCCACGGCGGCCAGTTGCTCGACAGCCAATTGCAGTGGCTGGATGCACAACTGGCACTGCGTCCTGACGCGCCGACGCTGTTGATCCTGCATCACCCGCCGTTCATCAGCGGTATCGGCCATATGGACCGTGAACCGTTCATCAATGCCGCTGCGCTGGAGCGCGTGGTGGCTCGCCATCCGCAGGTGGAGCGCCTGCTGTGCGGCCACCTGCACCGGCCGATGCAACGACGTTTCGGCGGCAGCCTGAGTTGTGTGTGCCCCGGCACCTCCCACCAGATCGTGCTGGATTTGCAAGAAGCGGCGCCCGCGCATTTCAACCTGGAGCCGGCGGGCTATTTGTTGCATCGATGGGAGGCGCAACAAGGTTTGATCAGCCACAACGGCGTGTTCGGGGACTACCCGGGGCCGTATCCGTTTTATGACGCTCATGGATTGATTGACTGAGGTTGTACGGAGGTTCATTCGCTCAACTAAGCCGTTAGACGTTAGTTCACGCACCGGCCAACCCGAGTTTGGCCGTGTGCTTCCTGCTGCCCATTTTTTGCGCCCGGAACTTGGATTCCGCGCCGGAGCTCGTCCTGATGAAAGCCACTTTGAATGTATTAAGCGTATTGACCGGCGGCCTGGGCATTGCCCTGAGCCCCTTGGCCTCGGCTGATTTCCTGAGTGACAGCAAAGCCAACGTGAGCATGCGCAACTTCTACTTCAACAACGACAACCGTGACGGCACCGCCGCACCGTCCAAGACCGAAGAGTGGGGCCAGGCGTTTATCCTCAACTATCAATCGGGCTTTACCGATGGCACTGTCGGGTTCGGTCTGGATGCAGTGGGCATGCTCGGTATCACCCTCGACAGCGGTGCCGGTCGCCATGTGGGCAGCTCGATGATCCCTAACGACGATGGCAAGGCTGCCGACAACTGGGCCCGTGGCGGCGCGACGGCCAAGGCACGTTTCGCCAAGAGCGAGTTGCGCTACGGCTACCTGCGCCCGAACCTGCCGATCCTGGTGAGCAACGACGGCCGTCTGTTGCCGCAGTCTTTCGAAGGCGGGCAAGTCACCAGCAAGGACATCGACAACCTGACCCTGATCGGCGGTCAACTGCAGCACACCACCGGTCGTGGTTCCAGCGACCGCAGCGGCCTGGCGGCAGCGGGTGGCACCCAGGAAAGCAACAAATTCAACTACGCGGGTGCCGACTACCAAGTGACCAAGGACCTGATGGTCCAGTATTACTACGCGAACCTCGAAGACTATTACCAACAGCACTTCGCCGGCCTCATCCATGTATTGCCACTGGGCGACTACGGCTCATTGAAAACCGACCTGCGTTACTTCAAGACCACCGCCGACGGCAAGAACAGCAGCGCCGCCGGCCGTGCCGAAGGCTACAAGCTTGGCGGCTACACCAAGAACGGCAACGGTGAAATCGACAATAACACCTGGAGCGCGGCGTTCATCTACTCACTGGGGCCCCATGCGATCACCGCCGGCTACCAGCAGGTCTCGGACGACAGTAACTTCGCGCAACTCAACCAGGGCGGCCTGGTGAACAAAGGGGAAGGCGGTTCCAGCCTGTACCTCTACACCGACCGTACCGTGCAGACCTTCATCCAGGCCGGTGAGCGCACCGCCTTTGCCCAATACGCCTATGACTTTGCATCGCTCGGCGTGCCGGGCCTGAAGGCCTCGGTGATGTACTTGAAGGGCGACCACATCCTCACCGCCAGCGGCAGCGATGCCAGTGAGTGGGAGCGCGATATTTCCCTGGACTACGTGGTGCAGAGCGGCACGTTCAAGAACGTCGGGTTCGGCTGGCGCAACGGTGTGTCGCGCAGTGAAGTGGCGCGGGACCAGGATCAGAATCGGGTGTTTGTGAGTTATTCGATTCCGTTGCTGTAACGACACCTCTCACCCCAAGGACCCCATGTGGGGGGCGAGAACGCCCACATGGGATCCGTGTTGCCGAGTGAGCGATGAGCGCCTCAGCGGCGCCTGCTCGTCCTGACATGCGTTGCAGTGCTATCAGCCACCTGATCAAAGCCACATCGTAGATAAAACGCTGCGGCTTTGGGCGTATCGGTGAAGACATGTACGGCCTCGAATGCCAACTCGGCGTGTTTCAGCAGCGCCTGTACCAGGTCCTTGCCCACGTGACGCCCGCGCATTGCAGGCGCAACGAATACCCGTCGCAATCGACCTACCGTCGGGCCGGCATACGGGTCAGAGGACACTCCGCCGATAGCGACTAACTGCTCGTTGCAGAAGACGCCCAAAAGGCACTCGCCCGGTTGATCGAATCGATTGGAGTGGTCTTGCCACTCTGTAATCAGTCGCGTCACGAATCTGAATCCTTCCCTGACCGCTTGCGCTTCCAGCTCAACGATTTGTTCCGGCAGTTCTTTGATCGGACGTATCGAAAGCAGTTGGGTCACGGCGACTCTCCGTCAAACCAGGCTGCCTTGGATTCCACACAGCTGTGAGTCTGTTTCTGCGCGTTAACAGTCGTGTCGAGCGTGCCGAGCGCAATCGAGATCCACTCGGGATAGCGGCCCCTGGCGTCGCTCCAGAACAGTGAAGACCCGCACTGCGAGCAGAATTGCCGAGTGACGCCCGGCGATGACTCATAGCTTTTCAGCGCAGCCGGCGTGGCCTGCACAGTGATCGCTGACAGGGGGGCGCTGGCGTAAGTGGCAAACGCGGCGCCATGGCTTTTCTGGCATTTTTTGCAGTGGCAGTGGGTGATAGCCTTGAGCGGGGTCGAGACTAGATAGGTGACGGCGCCGCAGAGGCAGCTGCCTTGGGTGAATGCGTCCATGTGAGGTCATATCCTGAATGAAACAGTAGACACTTTACCTGTGGCGAGCGCTCTAGCCACAACAGGCTCGCTCGCAATCGATTCACCTGCCATAGGGGTGTCGTGTTCAGGCCACGCGGTTCCTGCCTCCCGCCTTGGCCTCGTACAATTGCATGTCCGCGCGCTTGAGCAGCGCCGAGGTGTCTCGGTCCGAAGGCTCGGCCACGCTCACGCCAATACTCACGGTCACATGGCCCACGGTTGGGAACACCGCCGTTTCCACGGCCTTGCGGATTTTTTCTGCAACCACTTCGGGGCTGTCGGGTTCTTCGATTTCGGGCAGCAGCACCGCGAATTCCTCACCGCCGTAACGTGCGACAAAGTCGGTGGCGCGGGTGGTGTTTTCAATCAGGACGGCCAACTGGCACAGTACGTCGTCGCCGATGGCGTGGCCGTAGGTGTCGTTGACGCGCTTGAAGTAGTCGGCGTCGATCAGCAGCAGGGCGAAGGTGCGGCCGGTGCGTTGGAACAGCAGGCTGTTTTCGGCGAGTTTTTCGTCGAAGCGGCGGCGGTTGAAGACACCGGTCAAAGCATCGTGGGTAGCAAGCTTGAGCAGGTCGGCATTGGCTTGGGTAAGGTCGGCGGTACGTTGCGCGACAGTGGCTTCCAGGGAGGCGTTGGCGTCTTGCAGTTCGCGTTCCTTGGACAGCAGGGACTGGGTCATGCCGGTGAGCGAGCGTCCCAACTGGGCGATTTCCAGCACCGGGTGTTCCTGGGGGAAGACCGCGCCGGGTTGATGGTCCTGCACCTGCTTGGCGGACCGGGCCAGGCGTTCGATCGGGCGGCTGAGGGTGGACGCCAGATAATAGGCGACGAGCCCGAACACCACTGCCGCGATAAGGCCCAGCAGCAACAACCTGTACAGCAGCACGCGCGCCGGTTGCAGCGCGACATCCAAGGGTTGGCGCACCATGATGTACCAGCTCACGTTTGCATTCGACGGGCTGGGCACTGCCACCGATGCGGTGACGTAGCCATTGCCGGTGGACCAGCCCGACGGCTTGCCCAGGTTGGCCGGTGGCATCCGCTCACCCGCCAACGCTTCCGGGTAGAGCACTTTGCCGTCGAAGTCGACAATCAGGGCTTCCAGGTCTGGCACCGCATCCTTCTGCATCAAGGCAGAGTCGACAATCTGCGTCACCCAGCGCCAATGCGCGTGCGCGCCCAGTACGCCGATGGTCTCGCCCTGGGCGTTGCGAATCGGTGCGGCGAAATCGATAAAGCGCAGCGGCTCACCGTTAGCGGCCCCCGGCAGCAGCTTGGCCAGCAGCACGGCTTCATGGGGATCACCGGTGTACTCGCCGCGCATGCCCGCCTGGAACCATGGTCGTTGCTGCACCGACTGATTGACCAGCAAACCATTGACCGCCTGGCGTACCTTGCCCTCGGCGTCGGCCACACCCATCCAGGCATACTCGGCGCGCGATTGGGTGCGCAGTTCCATCAAGGTCAGGATGTCCGGCGCGTCAAGATCGCCCTTGCGCATGATCGGTGCCTTGCTCAGCAAGGACACCTCCAACTGACGTTCGCGCAGTTGCACGGCCAATAGCGCAGCGGTAGAGCGCGCCGTACTCAGCAGCGCATTGCCGCTGGCCTGTTTCATCTGCTCGGTGGCGATATGACCCACATAAAAGCCCACGCTCAACAACGTGAGCAACGATAAACCGGCGAACCATAGGGTCAGGTGGCTGCGTAGGCTGGCTTTGATCATGGGGGCTCATCGGGGGTGGGTGTTACGACCCATGGTATGTGTATTGAATGGGGCGCGGCCAGTGATGGATGCGCATATTCCACGCATTAACATGAGCAAATCTTGTGATCATCTAGAATATAATGAGTTTGTCTCACGATGCCTGCCTGCCGACAATAGCTGCCATATCTATCGACATTGGAGTTGTAAGTCATGGCAGTCGCTCATTCCCTCGGATTTCCGCGCATTGGACGCGATCGCGAACTGAAAAAAGCGCAGGAAGCGTTCTGGAAGGGCGAGCTCGACGAAGCCGGTCTGCGTGCCGTTGGCCGTGAATTGCGCAAGACCCACTGGGCGCTGCAGAAGGACGCGGGTATCGAACTGCTGCCTGCCGGTGATTTTGCCTGGTACGACCAGGTGCTTATCCACTCGCTGATGTTCGGCGTGATTCCTGAGCGTTTCCGTCCAGCCGATGGCAACGCCACCCTGCACACGCTGTTCGGCATGGCGCGCGGCGTCAGCGACAGCTGCTGCGGTGGTGCCCACGCACAGGAAATGACCAAGTGGTTCGATACCAACTACCACTACCTGGTGCCCGAATTCAGCGCTGACCAGCACTTCCACCTGGGGTGGGACCAGTTGTTCGAGGAAGTGCAGGAAGCCCGCGACCTGGGGCATGACGTCAAGCCCGTCATCATTGGTCCATTGACCTACCTGTGGCTGGGCAAGGCCAAGGGTGGCGACTTCGACAAGCTTGACTTGCTGGAACGCCTGTTGCCGTTGTACGGGCAGATCTTCCAGCGCCTGGCTGACCTGGGTGTGGAGTGGGTACAGATCGACGAGCCCATCCTGGTGCTCGACCTGCCGCAGGAATGGAAAAACGCGTTTGAGCGCGCCTACAACCTGATCCAGCGCGACCCCCTGAAAAAGCTGGTGGCTACCTACTTTGGTGGGCTGGAAGAAAACCTCGGTCTTGCCGCCAACCTGCCGGTTGATGGCCTGCACATCGACCTGGTGCGTGCACCCGACCAGTACCCGACCATCCTTGATCGCCTGCCGGCTTATAAAGTGTTGTCCCTGGGCGTGGTCAATGGGCGCAACGTCTGGCGTTGCGACCTGGAAAAGGCCCTGGCCACGTTGCAGCATGCCCATGAAAAGCTCGGTGATCGCCTGTGGGTGGCGCCATCCTGCTCTTTGCTGCATAGCCCGGTGGACCTGGGCCGTGAAGACAAACTGGATGCTGAACTGAAGAGCTGGCTGGCATTCGCCGTACAAAAGTGCGCCGAGGTGGCCGTGTTGGCTCGTGCGGTCAACGCACCTGAAGCGCCAAACGTAGTTGCGGCCCTGGCCGAGAGCCGCGCCGTGCAGGCAGCCCGCGCCGCCTCTGCGCGTATCCATAAACCCGTCGTGCAGGCCCGTGTCGCTGCGATCACCGCCAAGGACAGCCAGCGCCATTCACTGTTTGCCCAGCGTATCGAGAAGCAACGTGCTGGCCTCGACCTGCCGCTGTTCCCGACCACCACCATCGGTTCGTTCCCGCAAACCGCGTCGATCCGCCTGGCGCGCCAGTCCTACAAGGCCGGCAAGCTGAGCGAAGCGCTCTACGTCGAAGCGATGCACAGCGAGATCAAGCACGCCGTTGAAGTGCAGGAAAACCTCGGCCTGGACGTGTTGGTACACGGTGAGGCGGAACGTAACGACATGGTCGAGTACTTCGCCGAGCAACTCGACGGCTATGTATTCACCCGCTTCGGCTGGGTACAGAGCTACGGTTCGCGCTGCGTGAAACCGGCAGTGATCTTTGGTGACCTGAGCCGCCCGAAGGCGATGACTGTGGAGTGGATCCGCTACGCCCAAGGCCTGACCAGCAAGGTCGTGAAGGGCATGCTGACCGGCCCGGTGACCATGCTGATGTGGTCATTCCCGCGCGAAGACGTGAGCCGCGAAGTGCAGGCGCGTCAACTGGCCCTGGCGATTCGTGACGAAGTGGTGGACCTGGAAGCCGCCGGCATCAAGATCGTGCAGATCGACGAAGCCGCCTTCCGTGAAGGCCTCCCATTGCGCCAGGCACAGTGGCAGCACTACCTGGACTGGGCCACCGAAGTGTTCCGCCTGTGTGCCTCGGGTGTGCGTGACGAAACCCAGATCCACACGCACATGTGCTACAGCGAGTTCAACGACGTGATCGAGTCCATCGCGGCGATGGATGCCGATGTGATCACCATCGAGACGTCACGTTCGGACATGGAGTTGCTGGACGCGTTCGAAGCCTTCGCTTATCCGAACGAAATCGGCCCGGGCGTCTACGACATCCATTCGCCACGCGTGCCGGATGCATCGGAGATGGCCAACCTGCTGCGCAAGGCAGCGAAGCGGATCCCGGCTGAGCGCCTGTGGGTGAACCCGGATTGCGGCCTGAAAACCCGTGGCTGGGCGGAGACGGAAGCGGCGCTGATCCACATGGTGACGGCGGCCCGTCAACTGCGCGCCGAACTGGCCTGACACTGTTAGCAAAGGTGGGCGCTGGCTCTTGTGGGCGCTGGCTTGCCTGCGATTGCATCACCGCAGTCTCACTCAAGACCGAGGCGCACGCATCGCAGGCAAGCCAGCTCCCACAGAAAAGCAATCGGGGTGCTACAGGTATTTGAGCCAGGCCAGGTCGCGGCGCCGAGCCTTGAGACCTGCGAACCAGCGTACCGGTGGGTACAGCACCAGGGGCAGCAGCAGCGCCACCAGCCAGATGGCGCCGATGCTGTCGAAACCGAAGTAATTGCCGTGGTTGAGGCCAAACAGCGCCACACAGGCGACGTAGAGGATTTTCAGTACATACAGGTGCAGTAAATAAAAGAACATCGGCGCCGCCCCGAACGTGGCCAGGATGCCAATCCAGCGTTTTTGCCCCGCACGTTCAAACGCCAGCAACAGCAGCAACCCAATCCCAAGGGTCAACGCCAGGAACAGCAGCGACGGTGGATATTTGGTGATGTTGAAAAAGCTCATCAGCGTCTGCACGCCGTTTTCATACGCCTGCCAGGGTTTCTCGCCATACCCGTTGGCTGCCCGCAACACCACGAATCCTACCAGCGCGCCCACTCCCGCCAGCAACAGGTACCACTGACGCACTGTCGGCTGAATGCCTTTGGCGAACCACGGGCCCAGGCCGTACCCCAACGCAATCACGCCGATCCATGGCAGCACCGGGTAGGTGGTCCGCAGCCGCAGCGAATCACCGACGTCGATCCAACTGCGCTCATGCAGGATCGTCCACGGAATCTGCAAGGCTGAACTGGCCTCGACGTGCAGCCCGTCCAGCACGTTGTGCCCGCCCATGATCACCAGCGCCAAGGCGATCAGCACGGCACGCGGCAACCACACGAGCAACGCCAGGGCGAGCATGCTGACGCCAATGGCCCAGATCACCTGCATATAGATCACGCTGGGTGGCAGTTGGAAGGTCCAGGCGAAGTTCACCAAGGTAAATTCCAGCACTATCAGGAACAACCCGCGCTTGAACAGGAACGCCGACACATCGCGTCGGCCTTGGTACTTCTGGCCGTACAGCCACGCGGATAACCCCGTGAGCAGTACAAACACCGGCGCGCACAGGTGGGCGAGGGTGCGGCTGGCAAACAGTGCAGGCTCGGTGCTGTCGATGGTCATCGGGTCGCTGACCTGGCGGTGCAGCAGGAAGGTTTCGCGCACGTGGTCCAGTAGCATGAACAGGATCACCAGCCCGCGCAGGGCGTCGATGGAAAGCAGGCGTTGGCGCAGAGGAACAGCGTCAGTCATGGGCGAACATCACAGGGTAGGACGGGAGTGGGGTGTTATCCTATAACATTAATTTGCGCGTTGCCGCGATTCCTTGCTCGGATTAGATTGCTATCAATGTTTAGTTACTCCTTGGCCCCTGCGCCGGTGATTCGCATGTCGTCTTCCCTCAATCTGCCCGTCCAGGCGCTGTACTGCGAACACCGCGGTTCTGGATACCTTCGGCATCGACCGATCACCACCATCGAGCTCGGGTTTCTGCTAACGTCGAGGCGTTCGATTGGGAGTAGGCAGTGACAATGAGCAACCATACAGCGCAATCCGTCATCGACTTCTGGAAGCACGCCGGCCCCAAACGCTGGTTCGCCAAGGACGAGGCCTTCGACGCGGTGTTCCGCGAGACTTTCCACGGTACCCACCTGCAAGCGGCCCGGCGCGAACTGGAACACTGGCTGGACTCTGCCGAAGGAGCCCTGGCGTTGCTGATCCTGCTGGACCAATACCCCCGCAATGCCTTTCGTGGCACCGCCCATATGTTTGCAACCGACCCGCTGGCGCGCCTGTATGCCGCTCGCATGGTGGACGCGGGGCTCGATCATCAGGTGGAACCGGCATTGCGCGCATTCTGTTATCTGCCGTTCGAGCATTCGGAAGACCCGGCGGACCAGCAGCGCTCCCTGAGCCTCAACCAGGCACTGGACGCCAGCACCTACCATTGGGCCAAGGAACATGCCCGGATCATCGAACGGTTCGGGCGCTTTCCTCATCGTAATCAGGTGTTGGCTCGGCAGACCACGGAGGCAGAACGCGTATTCCTGGAAGAGGGTGGGTTTGCCGGTTAGTGCAGTATTCCGCCAAGGAATGCCCCCATAAAAACAGCGCATTGTCTTTCTGGCGGCACATCTCGTAGCGTGGTGCTCCCCTCAAGGAGAATCGCTATGCGCCTGTATGTGGATCATCTGTACACCAGCCCCTATGCCATGTCGGTGTTCGTCACCCTGCGCGAAAAAAGCCTGGCGTTCGACACGCTGACCGTGGACCTGGATGCCGCGCAACAGCATGCGGCCGACTTTGCCCAACTGTCCCTGACCCAACGCGTGCCGACGTTGGTGGAAGGCGACTTTGCCTTGTCGGAGTCTTCAGCGATCACCGAGTACCTGGAGCAGGCCTACCCCCAGACACCTGTTTACCCGGCTGACCCCAAGCAGCGGGCGAGGGCGCGCCAGGTGCAGGCGTGGTTACGCAGCGACTTGCTGCCGATCCGTCAGGAACGTTCGACGATGGTGGTGTTCTACGGGCAGAAGATGCCGCCACTGTCGCCTGACGCCGAAGCGGCGGCGGCCAAATTGATCAGCGCGGCGCACACCCTCTTGGCGGGCAATTCGCCGTACTTGTTCGGTGAGTGGTCGATTGCCGATGTGGACTTGGCCGTGATGCTCAATCGTTTGATTCTCAACGGCGACAGCGTGCCTGCGGCGTTGGTGGAATACGCACAACGCCAGTGGCAGCGCCCCTCGGTGCAAGCGTGGGTGCAGCAGCAACGCCCGGCGCTGTAACCGACCATTCATCCTGCGCGTGGGGGGGCGCTCTTGACAGGCGTCACCCTGCGGCAGAATACTCTGCCCATATTCATATATATGACTAAATAATAAAGTGAATGTGGCCCATGAATACGCTGTCCAGTGATGCCCGCCTGCCGCTTTACCAACGCTTGCGCGACCATTTGGTCGAGCAGATCGCCAACAATCGCTGGCGGCCCGGCGAAGCCATCCCCACCGAGGCGGTGCTGTCCGCCGAGTACGCGCTGTCTACCGGCACCGTGCGCAAGGCCGTCGACGCGCTGGTGAGCGAAGGCATTCTTGAACGCCAGCAGGGCCGTGGCACCTTTGTGCGCCGTCCGCAATTCCAGTCTTCCCTGTTTCGCTTTTTCCGTTTCCAAGGTCCCTCGGGCGAACGCCAGGTGCCGCAAAGCCGCATCCTGAGCGTCGAGTCGGTGGCCGCGCCGTCGGCGGTCAGCGAAGCGCTAGGCCTGGCGCCCGGGGCCCAGGTGATTCGCATCATGCGGACCCGTTTGCTGGATGTGCAGCCGCTGCTGGCTGAAGAGATCTGGCTGCCGCGCGCGCGTTTCCAGGCGTTGCTGGACATCGACCTGTCCCAGCAAGGCCCGCTGCTCTACCCGGTGTACGAAAGTGCCTGCGGGCAGGTGGTGGCCTCGGCCGAGGAAACCCTCACCGCAGAGTCGGTCAACGCGGTGTACGCGCGATTGCTGCAGGTGCCGGTCAACAGCCCTGTGGTGGTGATCGAGCGCCTCGCCCGCGATTACGCCGGCCAACCCCTGGAGTGGCGACGCTCCCGTGGGCATGCCGAGCACTTCCGATACCGCGTGGATATTCGCTGACCCCCTACCCGTATTTCTGAGTGTTTGCCCAACACCGGCCTGGCTCTGGCGCGGTTCGCGCCCGGCCGCCTTGCGTTTGACCTATAAGGATAAAAAATCATGTTCAGTTGGTATCGCCAAGTCACTCCTCGGGAGCGCAAAACGTTCTGGGCCTGCTTCGGTGGATGGTCCCTCGACGCACTGGAAGTACAGATGTTCGGCCTGGCGATCCCGGCACTGATCGCCGCCTTCGCCTTGAGCAAGGGCGATGCGGGGCTCATCAGTGGAGTCACGCTGGTTACATCAGCCATCGGAGGCTGGGTCGGCGGAACCTTGTCCGATCGCTACGGGCGGGTGCGGACCCTGCAATGGATGATCCTGTGGTTCTCGTTCTTCACATTCCTGTCGGCGTTCGTCACCGGTTTCCATCAGTTACTGATCGTCAAGGCGCTGCAAGGCTTTGGTATCGGCGGTGAGTGGGCGGCGGGCGCGGTGTTGATGGCCGAGACCATCAACCCCAAGTACCGTGGCAAGGTCATGGGCACCGTGCAAAGCGCCTGGGCCGTGGGCTGGGGCGTGGCGGTCGGCGTGTTCGCGCTGATCTATTCGTTTGTGCCGCAGGACATGGCCTGGCGTGTGATGTTTGTGGTGGGCTTGCTGCCGTCGTTCCTGATTATCTGGGTGCGTCGCAATGTCGAAGAACCCGACAGCTTCCAGCGTTTGCAAAAAGAGCAGGGGATACCGCAGAGTTTCTTCAAGTCCCTGGCGGGCATCTTCCGCCCGGAACTGATCCGCGTCACGTTGTTCGGGGGGCTGCTCGGCCTGGGTGCCCACGGGGGTTACCACGCGGTGATGACCTGGTTGCCGACCTTTCTCAAGACTGAGCGCAACCTGTCGGTGCTCAACTCCGGCGGTTACCTGGCGGTGATTATCTTTGCCTTCTGGTGTGGTTGCATCGCGAGTGGTTGGCTGATCGACCGCATCGGGCGGCGCAAGAACATCGTGCTGTTCGCGCTGTGCTGCGTCATCACCGTGCAGGCCTACGTGTTCCTGCCGCTGACCAATACCCAGATGCTGTTCCTGGGTTTTCCGCTGGGCTTCTTCGCGGCCGGTATCCCGGCCAGCCTGGGGGCGTTGTTCAACGAACTGTACCCGGCCGACGTGCGCGGTGCTGGCGTGGGCTTTTGCTATAACTTCGGGCGCGTGCTCTCGGCAGTGTTTCCGTTCCTGGTAGGGCATATGAGCGACTCCATGTCCCTCGGCTCGGCCATCGGCATCGACGCCGGGATTGCCTACGGCGTCGCCGTGATCGCTGCGCTGTGCCTGCCGGAAACCCGTGGGCGAGTGTTGGAAGCGGCTCCCGTCGACAGCGTAGTGACGGGCCAGCGCGCCCAGGCTTGATACCTTTTTACTCTT
Organism: Pseudomonas sp. MYb13; assembly: GCF_002980075.1. Taxonomy (NCBI): domain Bacteria; kingdom Pseudomonadati; phylum Pseudomonadota; class Gammaproteobacteria; order Pseudomonadales; family Pseudomonadaceae; genus Pseudomonas; species Pseudomonas sp. MYb13. The sequence continues at coordinate 49,639 of NZ_PCQI01000010.1, forward strand.
GAAAGACGAACCCCAATGCTTGATAACCGCTCCATCTCCGGCATCGACGCCCACGCCCACGTGTTCAGCCAGGCGCTGACCCTGAGCGGCGAACGCCGCTACACCCCTGGCTATGACGCCACGCTGGCGGACTACCTTGGCCACTTGCGCGCCCATGGTTTGAGCCACGGGGTACTGGTGCAACCCAGCTTTTTGGGCACCGATAACCGCTACCTGCTAGCCGCGTTGCAGCAGGCGCCCGATCAGTTGCGCGGCGTGGCAGTCGTGGCGCGCGATACTCCGCGCGACACGTTACAGGCCATGGCCCGCTCGGGCGTCGTCGGCGTGCGGTTGAACCTGGTGGGCCGGGCGTTGCCGGACTTTTCCGAGCACGGCTGGAAAGCGTTTTTCGAGCACATCGTCGCGCTGGGCTGGCATGTGGAGTTACACCGCGAGGTCGAAGCCCTGCCGACGTTGGTGCGTGAATTGATGCCCTTCGGGGTCAAGCTGGTGGTCGACCATTTCGGGCGCCCGGATGCGCGACTGGGTGTGGAGCAGCGTGGCTTTGCCCAATTGCTGGAGTTGGGCCTCAGCGGCCAACTGTGGCTGAAGGTCTCGGGTATCTATCGCTTGGCGGGCACCCCGGCACAGAACCTTGAGTTTGCCTGCCAGGCCATGCCCTTGCTGCAACAGAGCTTTGGCCTGCGACGGCTGGTGTGGGGCAGTGACTGGCCCCATACCCAGCATGAGACGTCCATCGGCTACGCCGGTGTGATCGAGCAACGCCAGGCCCTGGGCTGGTCGGCACCGGTCGAGCAGGCGTTGCTGATCGATACACCGCGCCAGCTATTCGGCTTCCACAGCCCTTAGCCAAGCCTCTTCCACGCGGCGATCCAGGTCCTCCCAATCCGCCATGCCCAGCACCCGCGTGGTGTTCAAGCCACGCAGGTAACCGCGCAATTGATGGGCGCTGGCGCTGACCTGGTCAGCGCTTGCTGCCTCGTCCTGCAGCACGTGTTCATAGTCGACCAGGTAATCGGCGATCCGCTCGCGAAACTCAGGAAGGACGGCTTCGCGGATGCGGTCGAAGGTTTTCTGGTGGGGCTTCATAGCGTGGTCCTTATAGGTTTTATGGGTGCACTATCGGTTCAGATAATAGTCACCATCACGGATCGCAAGTTCTGTTTTTGCAGGAAAAGCGCAAAATCAGCCCCATCGAGACGCTGTTCAAGGAAATGCGCGATGAGGACGATGATTCAGCTGGTTTTAATGATGTTGATGCTTGGCACGGTCGCGATCAACAACGCGGCAATCGCCGATGACCTGCGTACGGGCCATTTGCTACCCATCAACGCTAGCGTAGAATCCCTGCAGCACGCGCAGTCAGTGGGTGTATTGCTGAGCGAAAACACCCGCGACAACCTCAGCTACCTTGAACGCTACCACGACATGGCCTTGAATGGCGCCAAGGATGCCCTCGATGGGCGTATCCGCCAGGCGTTCGTCAACAGTTCCGATCCGGAGCTGGCCATTGATTGGTTGATGAGCTCGCTGCAGGGCACCTTTATCTCGGTGACCGTCTACGACAACCTGGATGCCCTGGTGCAGGCTCACCCCGATGTGGTGGTGATGCTCGATACCCATAACCAACTGCTGACCCAGCGTAACGATCGGGTCGAGGCGCGTTTTGTTGCGCGGTTCTATGATGCGAACCTGCAATACATCGCCAAAGCCGAAGGCTCGGTGCACAAGCTGGTGCCGTCGGTGTGGGTGCATGACAAGGCCGCACCGGAAATTGCCGCGCAGATCGAGCAGCAACGGGATGTACAGCTCGATGCGTTGAAGCAGTTCGATGTGTCGCTAAAGGCTCTGGTTCGTGCGGGTTGATGTGAACCTTTATTTTTACAGTCAGGAATTTTTCATGCGCGCTTTGTTCGTACCGGCCTTGGCCTTTGCTTCCCTGTTGCTGGCCGGCTGTGTTTCTGCCCCCAATGCCCCGACGCTCACCCTGCAAACCAGCAAGTCCCCAGAGGCTTATGTGCAATGTGTATTGCCCAAGCTGGAGAAGCACGGGATCACTTCGACCGTCACGCAGAACTCGCGCCACGCCAGAGTGGTGTTGACCAGCAAGATCGCCGCCGATGACGTACTGGAAGCCTACAAGTCCCAGGACGGTGGCAAGGTGTTCTTGTATGAGCGCAAGCCGCTGGCGTCGACGATTACGCCGTCACGGTTGGAGTTGGCCGCACAAGAATGCAAATAATTCCAAGCCATACATAGTCAATGTGGGAGGGGGATTGCCCCCCGAGGGCGGCGAATCAGCCAGGACATCGTTGACGGACACACTGCAGTCGGGAGCAAGCTCCCTTCCACATTTTGGTTCAGGTATGGCTCAGGGCTTGGCTTCGTTACTGAAGTTATTGACGGTCTTGACCAGCCCTTGCGCCGCCAGCGCCACCAATTCCCCACCTTTCTCTACCGTCGCCAGCGCGGGGTCCGAGCCCATGCGCCCATCGGGGAAGCGCGCGCGAAAGTCCAGCGCTTCGCGGATTGGCCCGGTGTTGGCGATCTGTGGCGAGTAGTCAGCCGTCTTGATCGACTCCGGGTACGCCCACTGCGTTACCGCAATCTCCGAGGGTGTGGCATGGCTGCCGTGGCCCACCGGGAATTGGCGTTGGGCCAGGTCGGTCACGCCTTCCAGGTCCCACCAGTTCACCAGCTTGAGTGCGAACCCGGCCGGACGGCGGGCGAAACTGGCTTCGGCATACAGCTCGGAAAACGCTGCTTCAATGGTGGCAATATTGCCGCCATGGCCGTTCAGAAACAGAATCTTCTCGAAACCATGCCCGGCCAGCGAACGCACCCAGTCGCCGATCGCAGCGATAAACGTGGAAGGGCGCAGCGAAATGGTGCCCGGAAAACCCAGGTGATGCTGGGCCATACCGATGTTGAAGGTCGGGCCGATCAGGATGTCGGCGTTCTTCTGCGCCTCATGGGCGATGATTTCCGGGCACATCCAGTCGGTGCCCAACAGCCCGGTAGGGCCGTGTTGCTCATTGGAGCCGATGGGTATCACCACCGTGCGGCTGCGTTCCAGAAACTGGCCGATCTCGATCCAGGTGGATTGGTGTAGAAGCATGCGTGGCTCTCTTTTTTATCGATGGGGACAGGCTATCCGCCACGGATTGTACGACTACTCGCCACTTGTTGGGGTTTGCAATTGAGGTACGTCGAGGACTTCAGCCAGCGCTGGTCGGGGTACCACGAAAACATGAATTGCCCATCCTTGAGCTTGTCCACTACCTGGCGCGCCACCTGCGGGCGCACGGCCGGGCAGCCCTGGCTGCGGCCGATACGACCTTCGCGCTTGCTCCACAAGGGGCTGACGTAGTCGGCGGCATGAATCACGATCGCGCGGTCGCGGGCCTGGTCATTGAAGCCTGGCTCAAGCCCGTCCATGCGCAGCGAGTAGCCGTGGGTGCCCAGGTAACTTTCCTGGGTACGGAACAGGCCCAGGCTGGACTGGTGGCTGCCTTCCAGATTGGAGAACTGGGTGGCGAAGTTTTCCCCGGACTTGGCGCCATGGGCGACCAGGTCGCGCAGCACCAGGGTCTTCTTGCGTAAATCGAAGATCCACAGCCGACGGGCGGTCGAAGGCTGCGAGTAGTCAATAACCGCTAGGCGCTCGGATCGTTCCTCGCCGTTATTGACCGCGCACTGCACGGCGTTCAGGGCGCTTTTGAGCACAGTGGGATTGAGTTCTGGAGCCGAGCGCGCCAGGCTGCTATACAAGGAAGGAGGGGTGCCATTGGCAGCGAGCGCAGTATTGCTCAGAGCGGCCAGGCTCACGGTGATCAAGCCCAGGGTAGTCATCCCGAGGCGGCACATAAAAGTCAGCATCTACAGTACATCCCCCCACTGTGGATTGGAGCAAAGCCAATTGTTCAAAAAACACGCATGTTACTTGAGCATTTGCCTGCTCGTTGCACCATTGGTCGCGACAGCCGATGCGCTGCCGGTCGAGCCGTTGCCGGTGACAACCCCGGCTCCGGTTGAACTGGCACCGGTACAACAGGCGCTGGCGCAACTCCCCAGCGTGTGCCCCAGCCTGGCACCGCTGATCGATGCGGCCGCCCTGTCGCGCCTGCAAGCCTTCTACCAGCAACAGGGCAACACGCCCCTGTGGTCTGGCGATGAGCGCCGCCAAGCCCTGCACGCTCAGTTGCTGCTGCTCGCCGATGACGGCCTGGACCCCACCCACTATAGCCTGCCGGCGGTGGATGCCACGGCCAACGTGCTGTGCAGCGATATCGACACCAGCCAGCACTACCTGCAAGCCCTGCAGGACTTGCACTATGGGCGCCTGCAGCAATCGCGCTTCGAACCGCTGTGGCATTCCCAGCCGCCCACCCGCGACCCCAACGTTGAAGTGCTGGCCTTTGCCGCCACCGGCTTGCAAGACATGGCCCAGGCGTTCGACCAGGCACGCCCCAGCGCCGATTTATACCGTAGCCTGCGCAATGCCTACTCCACTGTGCGCCAACAGCCGCTGCCCCATTGGGACCCGGTCGCCACCGGCCCTCTGTTGCGCCCCGGCATGGAAGACCCGCGCGTCCCGGAATTGGCGCGGCGGCTGATCAGTGGTGGTTACCTGGCCAAGGCGCCCAGCGGCAAGCAATACCGCGATGAACTGGTCAAGGCGGTCAAGGCGTTCCAGCTCAGCCATTCACTGCAAGCCGACGGCGTGATCGGTGCCGGCACGGTGGCCGAGCTCAATATCAGCCCGGCGGTTCGCCGCGAGCAACTGCGCATCAACCTTGAACGTTTCCGCTGGCTGGCCCAGGACCTGGAACCCGAAGGCGTGCTGGTCAACGTTGCCGCTGCGCAACTGAGCGTGTACCAGAGCGGCATCCCCGTGTGGCAAACCCGCCTGCAAGTCGGCCGCGCCGAACGCCAGACGCCGTTGCTCAAATCGCGCATCACCCGGCTGACGCTCAACCCCACCTGGACCATCCCGCCCACCATCATGCGCGAGGACAAACTCCCGGCCATCCGCCTCAACCCCGAATACCTGCGCCAGCAAAACCTGCAAGTGCTCGACGCCGAGGGCCATCCGCTGGCGCCGGAACAGGTCGACTGGGCGCGCCCCGGCAATATCCTGCTGCGCCAGGAAGCCGGCCCGCGCAACCCGCTGGGCAAGATCGTGATGCGCTTTCCCAACCCGTACTCGGTGTACCTGCACGACACGCCGAGCCAGCCGCTGTTCACCAAGGGGCCGCGGGCGTTCAGCTCGGGCTGTGTGAGGGTCGAGCAACCCTTGTTGCTGCGGGACCTGCTGGTGAGCCCGGCCGAACGCGCCCGTACCGATGAATTGCTGGCCACCGGCGTCACCCATGAATTCAGGCTGGCCACGCCGGTGCCGGTGCTGTTGGGCTACTGGACGGTCGAGGTCGACCGCCAGGGCGGCTTGGTGTACGCGCCGGATATCTACGCACGCGACCTGGTGTTGATGAAGGCGATGGGCAGTGTGCTTTGAGGCCACACTCACTGTGCAGCCAGGCTGCGGGTTGTGGCATAGGGGCAAAAACCCTTGCCTTGGCCAGGGGGGCTTGCTACTCCATACCTGAGAGGCGCTTCAAAGCCATCGCGACGGCTTGATCCGGGGTCAGGAGCGCGGTGTCGATCTTCACCGACGCCTCATCCCATGGCTCGTATTCGTGCGCCAATACAGAGTGCCAAGTGGGGGGCGTCAGGCCGGGAATATCCCCCACGCGGCTTTCCACCCGCCGTTGATGTGCCTGGTGGTCAGAGCACACCACGCGAATATTGATCAGCTCAACCTCTGCCATTGTTGCCACCGCCTTCCACGCGTCCCGGCTTTCCCTGACCGGGTTCACGCAGTCCGCCACCACGGTGTTGCCCAGCTGCAGGTTACTCAACGCCAACGCATTCGCCACGCTGTACCCGCTGGCAGCGACATCGCCCGCCAGTACATCGGCATCGCGGATCGCCTGTTCGATCACGTCGATACGCAGGTAAACCGCACCGGTCCGGCGCGCCAGTTCGCGGGCGATTGTCGTCTTGCCAGTGCCGGGCAGTCCGCTGAAGACAATTAGCATGGGTGGGTCTCATAAGGTTGGGCCGGTTCAGAGTATCCTTCAGTTCCCCCACAGGTCGACCACAGGACAACCGATGCTGTTGCCGTTCGTGAAAATGCACGCCCATGGCGACGATTTCATCATCGTCGATCGCCGTGGCCTGGACGATCCCATCACCGCACGAATCGCCTGTCAGCTGGGCAATCGCCACACGGGTATCGGCTTCAACCAATTGGCCGTGGTGCTCGACTGTGACGATGCCGACGCGCGTATCAAGTTCTGGAACCCCAACGGTACGCCGTTGACCACCTGCGGTAGCGCCACCCGTGGTGTGGCCGACCGCTTGATGCATGAAACCGGAATGGATTCGATTGTGTTGCGTACCGAGCGCGGCCTGCTCACGTGCGTGCGCGCAGCGGGGCGGCAGGTTGCCGTGAACATGGGCGAGCCGTCGTTGGATTGGGCGGCGGTTCCCCTATCCAAAGCCATGGACACACAGACCTTGCCCATAGAAGGCCACCCGGCGGCGTGCAGCATGGGCAACCCCCATTGCACGTTTTTCGTGCAGGACATTGCCGCTGTCGACGTAGAAGCCCTGGGCCCGGCGCTGGAGGTTCATCCGTTGTTCCCGGCCAGGACCAACGTGCATTTCGTCCAGGTACTCGACCGCGGTCATATCCGCCTGCGCATCTGGGAGCGCGGCGGCGGGGTGCCGCTGGGTTCGGGGTCGTGCTGTTGTGGGGCGGTGGTCAACGGGATCCGGCGCGGGCTGCTCGATGCCACGGTGCACGTGCACTGCGACGGTGGCACGGTGACCGTGCACTGGGCGGGCGAGGGCGGTGTGGTGCTGACCGGCAGTGTGGAACCGGTGCTGCAAGGCAGCGCCTACCTGCCTTGAAACGTCACGGTGAAGGTGGTGCCTCCAGTGGCACAGGAGCTCACCGCCACATCGCCGCCATGCACCTTGGCCAATTCGCGCACGATGTACAGGCCCAGGCCGACGCTGCGCACATCGCTGCCCTGGTCGGTGCCACGGGTCATGGGCTCGAACAGCCCGGCCAGCAAGACATCGGGAATCGCCTCGCCGTAATTGTGCACGGACACTTCGCAGGCGCTATCGCCCAACCGTGACGTCACCGTGATCGGTTGTTGCAGGTCACCATAGGCCACGCTGTTGGCCACCAGGTTGCCGATGATCTGCTGCACGCGGTCGGCATCCAGGCAGGCCTCGCCACGGCCTTCGGCGTGATGCACCAACGTCGCCTCGGGGAATGCCACACGCAGTTCATCCACGGCGTGATGAATCACGCTGTGCAGGTCCAATGCGGCGGCCTTGATGGTGATGCCCTGGCCGACCCGGGCCTGGGTGAAATCCAGCAGGTCGGCGATCATGCGTTGGGCACGTTCGGATGACTGGCCGATATGCCCCAGCAGTTGGCGTTCCCTGGCTGTGCGTTCGCCCCGCGTGAGAAAATCCGACGCCATGCGAATCGCGGTGAGCGGGTTCTTCAGGTCATGGCTGACGATCGCCACCATCTGTTCGGCGAACAGCGCGCGGCGCTGCGAGATGGCATAGGCCTCACGCAACTCGGCCTGGGCTTGCTGCAGCGCCCGTTCGGTGGCGGTTTTTTCCTGCACAAGGGCTTCGGCCAGGTTGCGCGCGTTGAGCAGCTCGCGCTCGTACTTGTCGCGGTCGGTGGTGCCGAAGAGGGCCAGGTCGTACACCACGGCGCCGGCTTGCTCACGCTGGATGCCGTTGAGCAGCACGGTGATCTTGTGGCCATCGTGGTGCAGCATGTCGAGCTTCACTTCGGTGACGCTGCCATGCATGCGCAACCTCGGGGCCAGGTGGGTCTGGTGGAAGATGCGCCCGCCCATGGTCAGCAGGTCCTGAAAACGCTTGCCGCACAGCTCGGTCGTGCTGAACCCCAGCCATTCGCTGAAACGGGCATTGGCTTGCAGGATCATGCCATCTTCCGCCGTGACGGCCAGCGCGCAGGCGGCGTTGTCAAACAAGTCAGCTTGCACGGGTAGCCGCCCAGGGGGCCAGGAAGCTGTCCATGGCCGCCGCGCATGCGTGCGGCGCGCTCATGTGTGGGCAATGCCCGACATTATCCACCAGGCGATAGGTGCTATTGGGCAATACGCCGTGCAGGTATTCGCCCACGGGCACGGGGGCGATCAGGTCGTCGCTCGATTGAAGGATCAACACCGGGGTGGCCAGGCCGATCACGTCCTGGCGGTTGTCCGAGGTGAAGGTCACGCGCGCGAATTGCTTGGCGATCTCGGGCTCAGTGCGGCAGAAACTGTCGGTCAACGCTTCGCTCAGCTCCGGTTGTTCAGGCGCGCCCATGATCACCGGGGCCATGGCGCTGGACCAGCCGAGGTAGTTGCTGTCGAGGGTGTCGAGCAGGTCCTGGATATCGGCGGGCTTGAAGCCACCGACGTAGTCGTCTGTATCGATATAGCGTGGCGACGGGCCGATCATGACGTGAGCCGCAATACGGCCGGGGACGAAGCGGTCGGCGAGGGCGCCGATCATTGCACTGACCGAATGCCCGACCAGGATCACGGGACCGACGGCATAGGCATCGACGATTTCATTGAGGTCCCGGGCGTAGCCATCCAGTGCGCCGTACTTGGCCTTGTCGAAGGCGCTCAGATCGGAGAGTCCCGCACCCACCAGGTCGTACATCACCACGCGAAAGCGTTCGAGGAAATGCGGCGCCAGGTAGTTCCACATGGCCTGGTTGCACCCGAACCCGTGGGAAAACACCAGGGTCGAGATCCCGCAGCCCATCACGCTGACATTGTTACGGAGGAGTAAATCCATGGGCGTCTCGATAATGGCGTATAGCTATGAATGCGCCGAGTTTAGATAGTCAACGGCGCGGGGTCACGTGTTATAGCGTTGATAAGGTAAAGTCGGCGCCTTCAGGAAGAAACTTCAGGTAACAAACCATGATGCGGCGCGTGCGGCAATCCGTCTTGAGTCTGCTGGTGCTGGTATTCGCCAGCGTGTTTGCCACCGCCCAGGCGGACACTTCGCCCATCGGCGTAGCCCTCGACCAACGGGTGATCGACCTCACCGACACGCTGGATGCCGACACCGCCACTCGTCTGAAAAACCAGCTCGCCGACCTGGAACAGCGCAAAGGCTCACAAGTCGCCGTGCTGATGGTGCCCACCACCGGCGGTGCGAGTATCGAGGATTACGCCAACCAACTGTTCCGCGCCTGGAAACTGGGCCGCAAGGATGTCAACGACGGCATCCTGCTGGTGGTAGCCAAGGACGATCGCAAGGTGCGCATCGAGGTGGGTTATGGCCTGGAAGGCACCGTCACCGATCTGTTGGCGCACCGCATCATTGAAGAACACATCACCCCGGCGTTTCGCCAGGGCGACTATGCGGGCGGTGTTGCCCAGGGCGTGAATGACCTGGTCGTGCTGGTGGACGGCGGTGATTTGCCCAGCGTCGCGGCGCCCGGCGTCAACCCCCAGATCATTGCGGTCCTGCTGGCATTTATCCTCGGCGCCGTGGGCGGTGTGCTGATCGCCGCCGGCACATTGCACTGGCGCCGCGCGTTGATGGCGGCGGTGGCTGCCACGGTACTGCTGGCGATCTTTGGCGGTGGCCGCGACTGGCTGATGTTCCTGCTGGTGATGCCACTGATCCTGCTGATCGGCGGCGCAACGTTCGGCGCGTTGTGGATGGCGCGGACGGTGTTTTACGGCGTGGTCGGGTTGTTGGTCTACATCCTGGGGTTGGTGGCTGTGGATCACTGGTACGCAGACGTCAACTTCATCCACTGGCTGGCGTTTCCAGTGGGCGCGCTGGTGGTGCTGGGGTTGTACCTGATCCTGTTCGTGATCATGAAGGATGCCTGGAAGCAAAGTCGGGTGGGCTTCGTCGCACGGCTGGTGGCCGCTGCAGCGGTTTATGTGGCGGCCGGTTTTCTGATGGAATTGGGGCGTAACGGCTGGTTGTTTGCGTTCCCCATCGCTTCATTTGCGGCGCTGTTCATCTTCGGCAAGACCGGCGGCGGGTCGGGGTCGAGTTCGGGCGGTGGGTCAAGCTCGAGCTCCAGCAGCTCCAGTTCCAGCAGCTCATCCGGGGGCGGCGGCTCCAGCGGTGGCGGCGGCGCGTCGGGCAGTTGGTAAAACCGCCAGGGTGGCTCGTGGCCAAACCCACCCCTTGAAGTTGAAGTCGGCATGAAGTCGTCCGCTGGGTGGACACATGCTTGTGCCGCCTGCGCACCCCGTTCGGGTAGAGGGTCAGCTCAGGACGATGTAGTCGTTCTGCTGGCGGATCGGGCGGTGTGGGCCTTGTACCAAGTGAACATAGCGACCGTCCACCAGGTCGATCGGCAGGCAATCATCGACATCCAGCACGCCGTCGGTGTGGGCCTGGGACCAGTGGCGCAGCATTTGGTGCTTACCCTTGCTCTTAGCCTCCTGCTTCGTGCGGGCTACCACCAGCAGGTAGTGGTGGGCTTCGCCAAAGCTGTTGGCTTCATAACCGCCAAGGTTGATGAAATACAGGTGATGCGCACCGGCAGCAGGCGCCAGCGGGCTGAACTCGACTTTCCAACCGTCGACGCCATCCACTGCCATCCATGAATCGATATGTACGCCCTTGGGGCTGCCAAACCAGTCTTCGCGCAGTTGCGGGTAGGTTGCTTCCAGCGTGTCCGCGACAACAAACACCACATCGTGAACTTCAATTTTCGCCCGAGGATGCTTACCCCCGAGCATGACGACAAACAGCATTGCAGGTCCTTCCTGGCGACTTGGCAGAGGCTAACCATACTTCGATTGAACCCTTTTGTCCGGCCAATGCCACACTGTTAATCCGCGAATTCATCAGGAGGTAGTCATGCGTACCATTGATCTGGCGGGCGTTCCCGTTCCTGTCATCGGCCAGGGAACCTGGCGCATGGGCGAAAACCCGGACCAGCACCGCGCTGAAGTCGCGGCGTTGCAACTGGGCATCGACGAGGGCATGACCCTGATCGATACCGCCGAAATGTACGGTGAGGGTGGCGCCGAGACGGTCGTCGGCGACGCCATTCGCGGCAGGCGCGACCACGTATTCCTGGTGAGCAAGGTGTACCCGCATAACGCCAGCCACAAAGGCGTGCCCCGTGCCTGTGAAGCCAGCCTCCAGCGCCTGGGCACGGACTATATTGATCTTTATCTGCTGCACTGGCGCGGCCAGGTTCCCCTAGAAGAAACCGTCGAAGCGTTCGAACGCCTGCGCGAAGCTGGCAAGATCGGCCGCTGGGGCGTCTCCAATTTCGACGTAGCCGACCTGCAGGCACTCGCGTCCCCGGCGTGTGCTACCAACCAGGTGCTCTACAACATCGAAGAACGCGGCATCGAATTCGACCTGCTGCCCTGGTGGCAACAGCATCACTTGCCCTTGATGGCGTACTGCCCGATCGCCCAAGGCGGCGAACTGCTGTCCAGCCCCACCCTCAAGCAGATCGCCCGTCGCCACGAAGTGACCCCCGCGCAGGTTTCCCTCGCCTGGGTGCTGCGCCAGGACGGCGTGATTGCAATACCCAAGGCAGTCACACCGGAGCACGTGCGACTCAACGCAGCAGCAGCCAAGCTGGTGCTGGATGAGCACGACCTGGACGCTATCGACCGCGTGTTTGGTGCACCCAAGCGCAAGCACCCTTTAGCGATGGTGTAACCGAATGGCAGGAGCGGCGCCGCGCTGGCGCCGCTCCCGAGCGAGTCCGGTTTAACCCGCTACCGGGCTGCGCCAGTCATCCGACCCGGACGTGCCGGCCACTTCGTGGGTCCACACGATTTTGCGATAGGTGAAGTACACATCTTCCAGGTGAGTGAAATGGGCATTGTCCGGGTCTTGGCAATTTGGCATGCGTGACTGGATGTCCACGATGGTCGCTCCTTCCAGTTCGATTGTGAAGTAATGCTCCTGGGTGCCCGCCGACGAGGTGCGCAGCCATTCAAGCCTGCACTTGACCTCTTCGCCGCTGGTCAACGCGCTGAACAGCAGGGGCGACGACTTATCGAACACCTTGCTGATCATCAACGGCTTGTGGACCCTCTGGCCCGTTGGTTGGCCAGATTGTGGGTCACGCGGAATGATCACCTGATGAGAAAAAGCCTGGACCAGAATCTGATCCTCATGGCCCTCCTGATAAATATTACCTACCGAGTCCTGGGTAAATGTGCCTGCCGTAATCAAACCTTGTTTGACACCGGTGATGGAGAGATACGCGGGTGTTGGCATGACGGGTTTCCTTGCCTGATTGATGAGGTAGTCCGAGCCGACAATTGCATCAGCTGGGCCGATACCTATAACAAGAAACGTGCCTGAAAGTGTGAGGCTTAATGAAGTAAGGGGTGTCGTACTGGGCAGGCTATAAACTTCAGAAAATTACGTGGTGCTGGGTGGGTTTTTTAAGTTTTTGATTGCGCAGTGGTGCGCACTTAGTTGCTCATATGAAAAAGTGAGCAAATCTTGAAGTTATCCAAAAAGTCGTGTGAGTGGGCACGGATTATTGCGCAAAATACTGCGCACCCCCGAAGATTTAGGGGGTTGTAGGAAAAGGATTAAGTGTCGTCCCGTCGCTTGCTGAATATTTTAGGCATGGCTAAGGTTCGTGAACTTCGCAGGTTTCATGGCGAAGTTGAGAGGGCGTTCTGATGCGAAATTTACATGTGCTTAGTTGGCCTTTACTAACGAGTTTAGTTGTGCGCGGTGCCAAATGGATTATCCGGACAAGCTGTATGATTATTACCTTGAAGTTGCACGGTCACCCTGCGCGCCAATGAATTTTGCCGGCAGTGATATGCGCTTTTCGAGTGAATATGAAGTCCTGGAGTCCGAGCTTGCCAAGGCACAATCGATCCATGCCTGTGGCCAACCCGATTGGGGCAAGGTCCTGGACATCAGCGAGACCCTGCTGCGCCAGCAGTCCAAGGACCTGCGGGTCGCCGTCTGGTTGACCTGGGCGTTGCACCAGCGCGAATCCTACTCGGGGTTGTTGGCCGGGCTCGGGTTGCTGCGCGAACTCTGCGAGCATCAGTGGGCGGTGGTCCATCCTGCGAAGCTGCGCACCCGCGGCGCCGCCTTCCGGTGGTTGGTCGTGCGCCTCGAGGCCCTCTTGACGCAAAACCTGCCGCTCCAGAACCAACAGCCCTTGTTCCGCGTCGTGCATGAGCACTTGGTGCGTCTTGACGAAGTGTGGTCCGGGCACTTGGGCGATGCCGCGCCGTTATTGTTGCCGATTCGCAGGCAATTGGCTCAGCGACTGGAGCGTGCCTCGCAGGAGCACGCGCCAGCAGCGGGGTTGGGCGGGGCCATTGCGCAGGCCAAGCAGGCGACTACCTGCGGCCGTTTGTCAGTGTCGAGGGCAACCGCTATCGCTTGCGTGCCCTGGACGGGCGCAGCTTGCCAGTCTCACGTTCGTTGTTGGACCAACTGACCAAGGCCCAGACCATTCGCCAGGGCTTTTTTGCCGAGGACCAGGGCGATTGGGCCGTTCGATTCACACTGGCGCCCTACAGCCTGGATCAGGCTGTCAGCCGGGCAACGCTGCAGCTGGGCGGTCAGCAATTGGAATACCGGCATGGCCCAATCGTGCCGATGACCTTCCAATGGCCAGCCGAGGCAGACAACGGTCGCAGCAGCCTGGTACTGGAACGCGGTACAGAGCGGCCAGTGGGGATCGAAAAAGATCGCGGAGCCTGGTCGATGTTCCGATTTTTCGACTTGATGCAAAGCGAGCCGGCAAGTGGCAGGGGCGCGCAGATACTCAAGGCCGACCTGGCCGGGCTGCGTGCCAATTACCTGCTCACCAGCCAACGCAACCCCAGCCCGTTCCAGATGGCGACATGGCGCACCTTCCGCCTGCCGGAGCAATTGTGAGTCGGGCGCAGCCTTGGCAAAGTGCCGGACGCACGGCGCAAGGCAAGGGCCGTGTGCGCAACGAGGATGCATTGCTGGATTGCCCGCAACGCGGCTGCTGGGCAGTCGCCGATGGCATGGGCGGTCATCATGCCGGTAATGTGGCCAGTCAATGGGTGGTCAGTGAGCTGGCTGCGCTGCCAGCTGGAGGCGGCTTCGATCAACGCATCGACGCGGTCCGACGCTGCCTGCGCGGCCTCGACAACCAATTGCAACCCGCCGATGGCCTGGCAGGTGTCATGGGCAGTACGGTGGTTGTGCTGTTGCTCGAACACGAACGAGCAGCCTGCATATGGGCCGGGGACAGCCGATGCTACCTCTGGCGAAGTCAGTGCCTGTATCAACTGTCGCGCGACCACTCTCTACAGCAGCAACTGATGGATGAACAGCAACTCAGCCTGGAACGAGCGCGGAGCCATCCAGATGCCAGGGCCTTGACTCGCGCAATTGGTGCCCGACAGCCACTGAGCCTCGAGATACTCGAATTTCGGCTCTATCCCGGGGACGTGTTTTTACTGTGCAGCGATGGCCTGTACCAGGGGCTTCGCCACCGCGAACTGGGAAGTGCCATGAGTGCAGGCATGCCGTGGCAGGTGGTAGACCGACTGTTCGTCCAAGCGTTGCGGGGGCCTGCGCTGGATGATCTTACCGCCGTGGTGGTGCAGTCATGACCGCGGTATGCCCGCCGAACCTGCTGGCAGGGCGTTATCAGCTTGAACGTGTTCTCGGGACGGGAGGTATGGGCGTGGTTTATCGCGCCCGGGACCTGTTGCATGAAACGTTAGGCGAACCGGACTGCCGGGTGGCGCTTAAACTGTTGGGCGAGCCCCTTTGTGCGTCCACCGATGCGCATTTGCTGCTGTACAGCGAGTTCGCCATGACGCGCAGCCTGCGACATGATCACGTGGTAAGGGCATTCTCTTTCGAGGTGGACACGGCTCACCAGAGGGCATTCTTTACCATGGAACTGATGCCCGGCCTCACCCTGGACCGCCTGCTCCCGGAGCGTCCGCAGGGCTTGCCGTGGCAAGAGCTGCAACCGATGGCCTTGCAACTGTTGGATGCGCTGGCCTATACCCATCGGCAGGGCGTGCTGCACGGTGATGTGAAACCGGCAAATATCATGGTGGGAGAGCAGGGGGTGCGCCTGTTCGATTTTGGCCTGGCGCACGCCGAGGTGCAGGCGAGGGCTGGGTTGCCAGGTTTGAGCCGCAGTCGCTTGAACGCATGGACGCCTGCCTATGCGGCGCCTGAGCTGATGGCCGGAGGACTGCCGTCGGCGAGCGCCGACCTCTACGGGGCGGCCTGCGTGCTCTATGAACTCGCTGAAGGACGGCGCCCCGGCCAGCGCGACCAGGCTTTACCAAGGCCGAGGCAGCTGCCCAGGCATTACTGGCCTGCATTGTGCTCGGCATTGGCGACGGACCCCGAGCAGAGAACCGTATCTGTCGCCGAACTGCGTGAGGTGCTGGGGGGCAGACGACATCGCTGGTACTCGGTGTAACGCGTCAACCGGCCAGGTCGTGCAGTTGGCAGTACTCGTCCCAGCTCAGGCCTGCCATCTGCGCCACTTCCTTGTGCACTTCGAGGCGCTGCGCTTCGAAGGTTTCGGAAGATTCGGCGGTGAGTTTTAGCGTGAGTTCCCAGGCAAACAGCCCCTGGCGCTCGGCTTCCGCTTCGAAGGCTTCATGCAGCCGTTCGGCGCGGTACTGCGCCAGGGTTTCGCCTTTGGCCTGGGCGGCCAACGGATTCAGGCTATTGAGTTCGGTGGCGACATCGGGGTGTTCGTCAAGGAATCGGTCCAGCGCGCGCTGGTGGTTATCACCGGGTTGTGACAAGGGCTTGCTCCACATAAAGGGCAGGTCAGGGTGACACTCCTACAGCCCTTATTGAAGCAGATTCGACGAGTGGCCCAGGTCGGAAAATTCAACTATTTGGAAAACCAGGAAGTTACTTGCCATCCAAGGCGCAAAATTCA
Organism: Pseudomonas sp. MYb13; assembly: GCF_002980075.1. Classification (NCBI taxonomy): domain Bacteria; kingdom Pseudomonadati; phylum Pseudomonadota; class Gammaproteobacteria; order Pseudomonadales; family Pseudomonadaceae; genus Pseudomonas; species Pseudomonas sp. MYb13. The sequence continues at coordinate 65,639 of NZ_PCQI01000010.1, forward strand.
CCAAGACGGAGGGCAAAAGGCTTTCGCTCATCGTGCCCGGACGTGTAGCGTTAGCCCGGTGTATCCGGCCCTGCCTTCCAGGGACAGTGGGCGATGGGCAGAGGGATGGGTCATGGCGCAAACGCTGTTCAAGCTTTTCTTCACGCAACGTCTGGCCGCCCTGGCCAGCACCGAGTCGCTGCGAGCGATCCGCGAAGGGTTACTGTGGATCCTGCCGTGCCTGCTGGTGTCAGCGGGTTTTCTGATCCTGTCCGAATGTGCTCGCGTACTGGGCTTGGATCCGCAGGTGGTGGCGTTCCTGGCCGGCCTGCACAACCAGATCAGCTCGGTGATCCCGCTGCTGGTCGCCGCCTCCATTGGCTACATGCTGGCGATCCAGCATCGACTGCCGCAACTGCCCGTGGCGTTCCTGTGCCTGGCCCATGTCGTGGTAGCGACGTTTATCCTGCGCGACTACCCCCGGGCTTCGGCCACCTTCGTACTGTTTATCGCCATTGCCTCGCCGCTGCTGAATGTGCCGGCCATTGCGCGGCTGCATCGTTACCGCTGGACCCGACTGGTCAACGAAGACCTGGTGGGTCACAACCTGCGCGGCGCCATCAATATGGTGGTGCCGGGCGCTATCACCGCCTTGGTGCTGGTGGTGTTGCTGTCGTTATTGCTCCAGATCCCCTATGTGGCGCAGTTACAGGGGCCTCAGGTGCTCCACGCCTTGGAATCGCCCTACGGCAGCGGCCTGTTCGTGACCCTGATGAATTCGCTGCTGTGGTTCTTCGGCATTCACGGCGTGTACGCCATGCAGCCGCTGTTCGACGTGCTGGACCAGGCCGTGGTGCTGAACAGCGCGGCATTGGCGGCGGGCGAGCCGATCAAGTATGTGTTGAACAACGGCCTGTTGGGCAGCTTTGCATTCATCGGCGGTTCAGGGGGGGCCTTGTGTCTGTTGCTGGCAATCCTGCTGTTCTCCAAGAGCCAGTCCATGCGCCTGTTGGCGGTCGCGAGTTTGCCGCTGTCACTGTTCAACGTCAGTGAGGTGCTGTTGTTCGGTTTGCCGATCATCCTCAACCCGCGCTTGTTCATACCGTTTCTGATCGTCCCCGCACTTAACGCCATGGTGGCGTTGACGGTGGTGCAGATGGGATGGGTGTCGCCGGCGGTGGTCAGCGTACCGTTTACCGCGCCAGTGTTGCTCAATGCCTACCTCAGTACCCACGGCGACCTGGTTGCGGTGGCGCTGCAAGTGGCGCTGTTGGGGCTTGGCACCCTGGTGTATGCACCCTATGTGCGTGCGATCCATCGCCAGGCCACCGAAGGTGGCACGGTGTATCTCAAGTCACTGGACATGACTTTCCGTGGCCTTGAAGAAAAGGGGCGCTTGCGCGAGGTGGACTCGGTGCTCGCGTCCCACAAGATCCTGGCGCGCCAAGCCAGTGAGCTGAGCCGTATCCAGCAGATCAGCGACTACGAGTTCTATCTCGAATTCCAGCCGCAGGTCTCGACGCGCACTGGCCTGTGCACCGGTTGTGAAGCGTTGATGCGTGCCCGTGATGCCGAGGGGAAGGTGCATTCGCCGTGGGAGTTCCTGCAATGGCTGGCCCAGGCGCAATTGATGCCGGATGTGGATGTGTGGGTAGCGTCCCAGGCGGTTCGCCAATACCAGAAGTGGCAGAAACTCGGCTTCAGCTTGCCGATGACCATCAATATTTCCAGTGCGACCCTGACCGACCCCGCTTACGGCGAACGCCTGGTGGAGATCCTGGCCCAGGCCCACGGGCAGGTCTCGGTGGAAATCACTGAAGACGCGCTGGTCAGTGATATCCAGTCCACCCGCCAGACCATCCAGAAACTGCAGGCCATCGGTGCCAAGGTCTACATCGACGACTTCGGTACCGGGTTTTCTGCCTTGAGTTACTTGCACCAGTTCCCGGTGGACTTCATCAAGATCGACCGCAGCTTCGTAGTGGCCCAGCACGACCCCAAGGGCGCCCAGGTCATGACCGGCATGCTGCGTTTTTGTGAGGCGCTGAACCTGGGCGTGGTGGTTGAAGGGGTGGAAACTGCCGAGCAGTTGGCCTTCCTGAGTACCGGCGCCGATCTGATTATCCAGGGCTGGTACTTCAGCAAGGCGCTGCCGGGCGATCAGTTGCAAGGCTTTGTGCGTGAGCGCGAGGCCATGGCCCAAGCCTAATAACCGCGCTGAGTCTGCTCGATTTCCTCGATCAATCCGTCGATACCGTCCAGGCGCGCACGGTTGTCATGGTCCCAGGGGTGAAAGCCGGGTTTGAAGTAGTGCAGCCACGGCACCAGCATTCGTGGGAAAACGCCCTTCGGCCCATACAGGAATTTCAACATGCGCCAGAAGCCCTTCAGGTGCCCGCCGGACTTGCGGTCGGCAATCAGCAGGCGCAGGTGGAAGTCGAACACCACCAGCCAAAAGAATACCGTCGTGGTGAGCATGGTTCCGGTGCGCAGCAAATAGCGCATGGGGCCGGGCTTGATCACGCTGTTCCACACGTCAAACGCCACGGCCTTGTGTTCGGTTTCCTCCAGGGCGTGCCAGTACCACATCTGCTGGTAGCCCTTGAGTGATTCACCGAAGCGGGACGGGTCGCTCAACAGGATTTCGGCCAGCATTGCCGTGTAATGTTCAAGGGCAATGGTGACCGCCAGGTTGAAGGACGCGGGCAGGTGTTTTTTCTGCAGGTCGAGGATGAACTTCAGCCGGCGGTCCAGGGTATGCGCGGGCAGCCCTGCGGCTTGCAACAGGTCGTTGTAGGCGACGTGCTCGCGGCTGTGCATGGCTTCCTGGCCGATGAACCCCTGGATCTCTTTTTTCAGCGCCGGGTCGTCGATGCGCTGGCGATAGTGGCGCACGCTGTCCATGAAAAACAGCTCGCCCTGCGGAAACAGCAGCGACAGCGCATTGAAGAAATGCGTGATGAAGGGACCCTGTTCGTGCCAGTTCTTGATGCGTTCGGGTGGCAGGGCAAAACGGATGTCACGGCGGATCGGCAACATGGTGCGTGCTCCTGTTCAGAGACGGGGCTCGTCGTTGGTTTCAAACACCGGCGTGCGTGGCTTGGGGGCCATGCGCCTGCTGGCGAACACCACCAGCGCTTGGTAGGCCGCTGGCAGGCAGCGGGCGAGCAGGTCAAGAAAATACGCGTCGCGACCGATGAGCACGCGACGTTTGTTTTTGCGTACGCCGTGCAGGATCGCCTTGGCGGCCTGGTCAGCGTCGGTAATGAACAGCTTTTCGAAGTCGGCGCGCGCCTGCTGTTCGCTGTGGATCAGGAACCCAGTCATGTTCGCGTCGATACGGCTGCTGCGGCAGATATCGGTACGGATGCCGCCGGGGTGCACGCAGGTGGCGGAGACGCCGCAGCGTTGCATGTCCAGCTCCTGGCGCAGGGATTCGGTAAAGCCGCGCACGGCGAACTTGGTTGCGTTGTAGCCGCTCATGCCCGGTTGGGCGAACAGGCCGAACACGCTGGACGTGTTGATCACATGACCCTCGCCGCAGGCTTTCAGGTGCGGCAGGAAGGCCTTGGTGCCGTGGACCACGCCCCAGAAATTGATGCCGACGATCCATTCCAGGTCGGCGTAGTCCACGCCCTCCACCGTGCTCGACAGGGCAACGCCGGCATTGTTGAACACCAGGTTGACCTGGCCATGCTCGGCCACGCAACGGGCGGCCCAATGTTCCATGGCCTGGCGATCAGACACATCCAGCACCTGGGTGGTGATCACCACCGGGGCGAGGGTCGAGGACTTGATCAGCGCCAAGGTCTGTTCCAATCCCTGGCTGTTTTTGTCCGCGAGCGCCAGGTGACAACCTTCTCGCGCCAAGGCCAATGCCAGGGCGCGTCCCATCCCGGAAGCGGCGCCGGTAATTGCCGCTACACGGCCATTGAATGATTTCATGACAGGCTGCCTTCTGCGGTGGAGTGGGGCGCCGGTGCAGGGTGGCTGGGCGCGTTGGTCGGCAGCAGATCAGCGACATAATCCTTGAGCGCAAACTGCCGGGTCACGTGTTTGAAGCGCCAGGTCGAACCCGGCCATAGGGTGGTGTTCTTGCCGGTGCGCGGGTCGAGGTACCAGCTTTGGCAGCCGCCGGTATTCCAGATGGTGCGTTTGAGCTTGGCTTGCAATTGCTGGTTGTAGGCGCTTTCCACGGCGGGTTTGACGTCTACCGTCGCGATGCTGTGCCGCTGCATTTGCTGGAGGGCATCGAGGATGTAGGTCACCTGGGCTTCGATCATCAGGATCATCGAGTTGTGCCCCAGGCCGGTGTTGGGCCCGACGATCAGGAACAGGTTGGGATAGCCGGGCACCGTGGTGCCCTTGTAGGCGTGGGCGCCGTCTTGCCAGGTGTCCATCAGGTCCACACCGCCGCGCCCGATGATGCAGTCACGGGGCAGGGGGTCTGTGGCCTGGAAGCCGGTGCCGAAGATCAGGCAGTCTGCCGGGTGCTTGATGCCATCGGCGGTGATGACGCCGTCGGCTTCGATGCGCAGCACGCGATCGGTGACCACCTCGACATTGCTGCGCGACAACGCGGGGTAGTAGTCATTGGAAATCAGCACGCGCTTGCAGCCGATGGTGTAGTCCGGGGTCAGGGTCTTGCGCAAAGACGGCCGAGCCACTTGTTTGTGCAAGTGACGCAGGGCGATTTTCTGCACCATTTTCATCAGCCGTGGGTGCAAGGCAAAGCCGACCACACGGCCTTCCAGCGCCCAGTAGAAAGCGCTGCGCACCAGGCGTTGGGTGAAGGGCAGATGCTTGAACAGCCAGCGTTCGAACGGTGCAATCGCCCGGTCGGGTTTGGGCATGATCCACGGTGGGGTGCGCTGGAACAGGTCGAGGTGGGCTACGTGCGGCGCGATTTGGGGTACGAACTGAATGGCGCTGGCGCCGGTGCCGATCACCGCGACACGTTTACCCTTCAAGGAATACTCGTGGTCCCACTGCTGGGAGTGAAAGCGCTTGCCCCTGAAACTGTCGAGGCCCGGAATATCCGGGAGTGCCGGGCGCGACAGGCCGCCCATGCCCGACACCAGCACACGCGCGCTGACCTCCCGGCCATCGCTGAAGCTCAATTGCCAGCGTTGATGGTGCTCATCGAACACTGCGCGCTCAAGGCCCATGCCGAAACGCAGGAAGGGCGTTAACGCAAAGCGCGTGGCGCATTGCTCCAGGTAGGCGCGGATTTCCGGCTGCGGCGCGAATTGCCGCGTCCAGTCTGGGTTGGGCGCGAAGGAAAACGAATACACATGGGACTGCACATCGCAGGCGCAGCCCGGGTAGTGGTTGTCCCGCCAGGTGCCGCCGAGGGTGTCGGCCTGCTCGGCGATGAAGAAGTCGGTGAACCCGGCTTCCTTGAGCTTGATCGCCATACACAGGCCGGCAAAGCCTGAGCCGATGATGGCGATGTCGATTGATTCACGCTTGGCATTCATAAGCAGTCCTTCGTGGGCATCGGGTGTGCTCCTTTTCTTGTTCTGTCTTTTAGATAAAACACCATTGCAAAGAAAAATTGAATTACTTATTTTAAAAAAGATTTTAAATAATCTACCTGAAAATATCGCCTACGCTAGTCCCAGGCTCCTTATGTGCGACTTGTCCGACGGACAGGCACGAAGTTCAGGTCCAGGGTGTGGACGATGGCTGAGGCCTTGATCAATTCCGGTCGGGTCGCCAGCTGCAGGGATGCAGAGGACCGAGCTATGGCTGTCGAGTGGGTTATCGCTGCGGCTGTTTTCATAGGCGCCAGCGCCGTTTTGTGGGGGTTCAGCGCGTGGATGACGCGGCGCATTGAAGCTGCCGTTCCGATCAACGGGCGTTTTCTGGAGGTCGACGGTGAGCGCTTTCATTATTGCGATGAAGGCAAGGGCCCACCGTTGGTGATGATTCATGGGCTGATGGGCAGCAGCCGCAACCTGACCTACGCGTTGTCCGGGCAATTGCGCGAGCACTTTCGTGTCATCACCCTCGACCGCCCAGGGTCGGGCTATTCCACCCGCCATAAAGGCACCGCCGCCGACCTGCCAGCGCAGGCACGCCAGGTGGCGGCCTTTATCAACACGCTGGGGCTGGATAAACCCCTGGTGCTGGGGCACTCCCTCGGTGGCGCAATTTCCCTGGCGCTGGCGCTCGACCATCCCCACTCCGTATCAGGGCTGGTGCTGGTGGCGCCACTGACCCATCCCCAACCCACGTTGCCGCTGGTGTTCTGGTCGCTGGCCGTGCGCCCGGCCTGGCTGCGGCGTTGGGTGTCCCACACCCTCACCGTGCCCATGGGCCTGTTGACGCGGCGCTCGGTGGTCAAGGGCGTGTTCGCCCCCGACACGGCCCCGGAAGATTTCGCCACCCGTGGGGGCGGGCTGCTGGGCATGCGTCCCGACAACTTCTACGCCGCGTCCAGCGAGATTGCCCAGGTCAACGACTACCTGCCGGATATGGTCAAGCGCTACCCGCAATTGACGCTGCCCATCAGCCTTATCTACGGCGCCCGCGACAAGGTCTTGGACTTTCGCACACACGGCCAGGCCCTGGCTGACAAGGTTCCGGGCCTCAAGATGCAGGTCGTGGAAGGGTGCGGGCATATGCTGCCGATCACCGCCACCGCGAGGGTGGTAGAGGCGGTGCAGCAGTTGGCCAAGCGCACGCGGCCATCGCAAGCCGCCGCGACCCGGCAGCCGTCATTAGCCGTGGTGAACAAATAACCGTGGCCCTCATCGCGGGTTGGACCGTCCGAAATGCTTGCCCTAGAGACCTGACCAAATGGCTGAAAAAGAGACTGCCTGGTCACGTTTAAAAGGGCTCGAAAAAGTAGTTGACGACCTATCGATTCCGCGCTATTTATTTAAAAAAATATTTCAATGTTTGTTTTGAAATGATTTTTGAAATGCCTAAGAGCGAATAAAAATGAAAAAAACGTCTTTTATCGCATGGTTGATTTCCTGGAGCATTCAGTGCTCCCTGAACCTGTTTTCTGCTTCCCTGCCACGGAGGTTGCCATGAACCAGACTCTGGCAGCCCCAAGCGTATGGACCGACGGCAAGCGCCACCTGTGGTGGTTGGGCATCATGCCGCTGGCCACCCCCTTGCTCTCTGGCGCCTTGGCCATCACTACCGGCATCCAGCAACTCTGGTGGGTCGGTGTACTGGTGATCTTCGGCTTGATCCCGCTGATCGACGGCTTGCTCGGTGAGGATGTGAGCAACCCACCCGAATCCGCCGTCAGCCACCTCGAATCCCAAAGCTACTATCGCTGGATCGTCTACACCGGCGTGCTGTTTGTCATCTCGTCGGTGGTGATCACCGGTTGGCTCGCCGCCGGCGGTATCGACTGGATCATCCAGGGCGGCCTGTTGCAGGCGGCTGCGAATCTGGAGCCGTCCAGTTGGCTGTCTCATGCCGCCAGCTACATCACCGCCCGTACTCAACTGCACGGTGAGGCAAGCTGGTTCACTTACCTGGGCATGGCGATGTCGACCGGCGCCGCCACTGGCATTGCGATCAACACGGCCCACGAGCTGGGGCACAAGCCCAATGCACTGGAAGTGTTCCTGGCCAAGGTCACCCTGGCTCCGACCTTTTACGGGCACTTCTACACCGAACACAACCGTGGGCATCACGTGCGGGTCGCCACGCCGGAAGATCCGGCCAGCTCGCGACTTGGGGAAAGCTTCTGGGCGTTCCTGCCTCGCTCGGTGTGGTTCAGCGCCCGCTCGGCGTGGAACCTGGAACGTGAACGCCTGCGCAAGATCGGCCTGCCGGCGTGGCACTGGCAGAACGGTGTGCTCAGCGCGTGGATGTACAGCGTGGTGTTGTGGGGTGCGATGATCGCCTGGCTGGGCGCGGCAGTGATTCCGTTCCTGATTATCCAGGGCATCTACGGCTTCTCGCTGCTGGAAGTTGTCAACTACGTCGAGCACTACGGCCTTAAGCGCCAGAAGTTACCCAATGGTCGTTATGAGCGGTGCTCGCCACGCCACTCCTGGAACAGTAATCGTATTGTCACCAATATCTTCCTGTTCCAATTGCAGCGCCACTCCGATCACCATGCCAACCCGACCCGCAGCTATCAGTCGCTGCGCCATTTCGATGAGTCGCCGCAACTGCCTTATGGTTACGCCAGCATGATTGTCTGGGCCTACGTGCCGTACTTGTGGCGCCGTCGCATGGACCATCGGGTGCTGAATCATTACGCCGGGGATATCACCCTGACCAACCTTCAGCCCTCACAACGGTTGAAGTACTTGGAGAAGTACAGCAACAGCGCCACACCGTTCTAAGTTCAAGTAACACGTTGTTTGCATATTCGGGGCCTGCGTGCCGCGCAGGCCTTTATCGCCCGAATTTTTCCAGAACCGTTGCCAGAAAGTTGTTTGACCCGAACAAAAATAATTAAAGGGAAGGACGTACACCATGCAAGCACCTGCCAAGTTCACCACCCATATCGTATTGGCCGCGCTGGGCCTGATCGCCTATCACCAGGCCCAGGCCGCGCGCATCGAGCCGGCCGGTAGCGCCTTTACGGCCCAGGGCCCCATCAGCTTTTCCAAAGGTGCGCTGATCAGCGCCGACTGCACCATCAAGGTCGCCGGCAAGGTCGCGGCGGATGGCTCCTCGGTAAACGTCGACAAAGTCGAATTCGACGGCGGCCTCAAGTGCAGCCGGGTCGAAGCCATCAACTTGCCGTGGGTGTTAGTGGCGAAAGACACCAAGAGTGGCTCCATGTCGAAGATCAGCGTGGACGTGCATGCCTTTGGTCTGGGCGGAAAGTGCGGGCCTTCGACTGCCGAGGGTACGTGGGATAACGCCACCGGCAAGTTGGAAGCCGCCAATGTGCCCATTGGCGAAGACTGCAAGATCAAGACGGTGTCGATCAAGATGCCGCCGAACTTCAAAGTTGTGGAATAACCGTCGGATGTTGGTGCGGTAATTGAATTGAAATTTGGCTGGAAAGGGAAGTTCTGCAGATTCACCGTGACCTCTCGATCATGGCCATTACCCCTGGCGAATGACTCGCCATAACATGTGAGGAAAAACAATGAAAAGCTTGAAAACCCTCGTTTGTGCAACTTCGTTCGCGCTGTGCTTCGGTGCCGTTTCGATGGCCAATGCGGCAACTATCGCACCGGCGGGTGCGGCATTCTCCACGACAGGTTCGATCACTGTTACATCGCCTGCTTCCCTGAATCTTCCGGTCACCTGCAACATCGTCTTTACCGGCACCGTTGCCGCCAACGGCTCCGGCGCGTCCATCACCGGCGCCACAGTCAGTGGTTCCAACTCGCTCTGCGCAGTGCCTGTCCTGCAAGGGCTGCCATGGTCCCTCGCGGTCACCGGTGGTGGTCCGACTGCCTTCACCGGCACGGTTTCGGGCGTGAAATTCAAGATCTTGTCGGACTGCAGCGCTTCACCCGTGACCATCAATGTTGGCTTCAACAACAGCACCAATACCCTCAGCGTGCCCAGCGCCCAGACAGTGGGCTCTTGCAAGATCACGGCTCTGACCGCAGTGCCAAACCCTGCCTTTACCGTTTCTCCATAAGCGTAGCGCGCTTGACGTGATGATCACACGTTGAAAGACGCCAGTGCCTCGCAAGAGGCACTGGTTGCGTGAGTCCAGGTCGGTGAAGCCGATCGTGGAAGATAAAAACAATAAAGGAGTGGAGCATGAATAATAAGAAGCAGCAGGCACGCACTTTGTTGAGCCTCGCCGTTCTCGGCGGTCTCATCACTGCGGCAGGGCACGCACACGCTGGCGGGTTTGCTACACCGACTTTCGGTGCTCCAGGATGGGGGCGCGCCTTCGGTGGGGGATCGCTGTTTCAGAACGACCCTTCCGCAGCTTATAACAACCCGGCGGCCATGGCTTTTATTGATCGCAACGTTTCCCAGTTCACTGTCGATTACGCGCGGATCGATATCAAGTACAAAGGCACAGCCAAGGACTATGCCGGTAACCCGCCTGCCGCTGTCGACCCCACGGACCTGAGTTCCACTCCGCGTACGGGGGATGGCGGTCAGGGTGGTTTTACCGCTTGGCTGCCAACCGGTTTCATGGTGATGCCGATCAATGATCGTTTTGCCTTCGGACTTAGCCAAGTGGTGCCATTGGGTGCGCGTACCACGTGGGATCAGGATTGGATTGGTCGTGACTTCGCCGTCGATACGCGTATTGAAACCGTCGGTGTGACCGGTTCGTTGTCCTTCAAGGTCAATGACCAGTTCTCGGTGGGTGCCGGCGCAATTGTCCAGCACACCAAGGGCTTTGTAAGCCAGAACCTAGACCTGTATGCGGCAGCGGCGTTGTCACCCACCATCGGTATTCCGTTCCCCTCTGGCGTGGGTAACTCGTTGATGCGTGTCAAGGTTGACAACACCTCCGTGGGCTGGTTTGCCGGCGTCGTCTGGAAACCCACTGAATTCGACACCTTGGGCCTGAACTACCACGCGAAAATCAAGAATAAGCTCGAAGGCAAGTACAGCATTTATGCGGACGAAGCGAATAAGTCACTGATCGACGGCGGCCTGCCAGCGCTGGCTTATCCGGGACTTACCCTCAACTCCAACGGCGCCAATGCGTCTACACAATTGGACGTTCCGGCCAATGCCTCCGTCGACTGGGTACACCAGTTCAACGATCGCCTCACCTTGGGCGCCAGTGTGACATGGACCCAATGGTCGTCGTTCAAGTCGCTGACGTTGAAGTCCGACGGTGTGCAAATTGTGTCGATTCCCTATAACTACAAGGATGCCTGGATGGTGTCGCTGGGCGGCGATTACAAATTCACCGATGACTTTACCTTCCGCGCAGGTGTTGCCACCGACCAGACGCCTACGCGCAACTCCACACGCGACCCGCGTATTCCTGACGGGGATCGGATTTTTGCGTCCCTGGGGTTTGGCTATAACATCCGCGCCATTCCAGGCTTGAGTATTGATGGCGCCTACTCGCGGCAGTTCGTCGAGAAAGCCAAGCTGCGCACGCAAAACCAGGATCGTCTTGGCGGAGCAAGCTTGGATGGCAAGGCAGATGCGAAGGGTGAGGTTGTCAGTCTTTCTGCGACGTATGCGTTCTGATCCAACCTCACAACCTGTTTGGCGCAACGTCAGTACCGTTTGGCGAAGGGTCGCGGTAGCGACCCTTATCGATTAGTCACCTCACGGCTCAACCAGGCTGACCTGAGCAGCCATTTTTTTTATCCACGCATTAAATAAAAATTTCAAAATAAAATTTGAATGTGGTTTTAGAATTTTATAGTGTGGCTTTGCGCTACAGGTCATCAGACCTGACGAGCGTAGGCCGTACCCTGAACCGAGTAGAGGTATCCCCATGGTTATCTGGTTATTGGTGGGTTTCGCAGCTGCGATTGCCCTGGCGTATCGACAAGCCGCTGCTACCCACTGGCTGGGCGCTGGCCTGGTCTGGTTGGCAGCGGGTTACCTGTTCAACGTGGTGGCCGGGTTGGGCCTCACCCTCGCGGCGGTACTGGTGGTGTTGCCCGCGCTGCTGATGACGATCAAACCCCTGCGCCGCACCTTGCTCACCAGCAGGGCCCTGGGCCTGTTTCGTACGATCATGCCGGCCATGTCCGACACTGAGCGTGCTGCCATCGAGTCCGGCACCGTGTGGTGGGATGCCGAGTTGTTCAGCGGCAAACCCGACTGGCAGCGCCTGTTGCAAGCCGCTCCCGCCAGCCTGAGCGCTGAGGAGCAAGCCTTCCTCGACAACGAAGTGGAAACCCTCTGCGACATCGCCAACGACTGGGAAACCACCCAGGTCTGGCAGGACATGTCTCCCGAAGGCTGGCAGTACACCAAGGATGCCGGCTTCCTCGGCATGATCATTCCCAAGCAGTACGGCGGCAAAGGCTTCTCCCACTATGCGCACTCGCAGGTGGTGATGAAGTTGTCGACGCGCTGCTCGGCGGCGGCGATTTCGGTGATGGTGCCCAACTCCCTCGGCCCGGCCGAATTGCTGCTGCACTACGGCACCGATGCCCAGCGTAACTACTACCTGCCGCGTCTGGCGCGGGGTGAAGACATTCCATGCTTTGCCCTGACCAGCCCGTATGCCGGCTCGGATGCCGGGGCGATTCCCGACCTGGGCATCGTCTGCAAAGGGCAGCATGAAGGCGAGGAGGTCCTGGGCTTCCGTGTGACCTGGGACAAGCGCTACATCACCCTCGGCCCGATCGCCACGGTGCTCGGCCTGGCGTTTCGCGCCGAAGACCCGGATGGCTTGCTCGGTACTCCCGGCTCGCTGGGCATTACCTGCGCGCTGATCCCGACCTCCCATCCTGGCGTCAACAGCGGTCGCCGGCATTGGCCACTCAATGCCGTGTTCCAGAACGGTCCTACCACCGGCAAGGATGTATTCATCCCGCTGGAATGGGTGATCGGTGGCCGCGAGCAAGTCGGCAACGGCTGGCGCATGTTGATGGAGTGCCTGGCTGCGGGCCGGGCCATTTCCCTGCCGTCAGCCAACGTTGGCCTGGGTAAGGTCGCGGTGCGCGGTACCACCGCCTATGCGGCGATGCGCAAGCAGTTCGGCCTGCCCATTGGCAAGTTCGAGGGCGTGCAGGCGCCACTGGCGCGCATGGCCGGGCACCTGTATGCCTGCGATGCGGTGCGCAAGGTCTCGGTGGCGTCCCTGGATGCGGGGGAGAAACCTTCGGTGATCTCGGCCATCGCCAAGTACCACGTCACCGAGCGCGCGCGGATCATCGTCAATGACGGCATGGACATCGTCGCCGGCAAGGGTATCTGCATGGGCCCGAACAACTTCCTGGCCCGCGCCTACCAGCAAAGCCCCATCGCGATTACGGTGGAAGGCGCGAACATCATGACGCGCTGCCTGATCATCTTTGGCCAGGGCCTGATCCGCTGCCATCCCTACGTGTTCCGCGAAATGGAAGCCGCGCGTAACCCGGACCGACGTCAAGCGCTGGAAGCGTTCGACAGCGCAATGTTCGGCCACGTGAGTTTTGTGCTCGCCAATACCGTGCGTGCAGCGGTGCATTCCCTTACAGGAGGGCGGTTGATTTCTGCCCCGGCCAAGACTGAACCGGCACTGGCGTCCTACTACCGCCAGGCCAATCGCCTGTCGGTGGTGCTCGCGTTGGTTTCGGACATTTCCATGGGCGTGCTGGGCGGTGCCCTCAAGCGCAAGGAAAGTATCACCGGACGTCTGGGGGATATCCTGTCGCAGCTGTATATCTTGTCCTGCGTGCTCAAGCGCTTTGAAGATGACGGCCGGCCCCAGGCCGACCTGCCGCTGGTGCACTGGTCGGCCCAGGATGCGTTGTTGCGCGCCCATGAAGCGCTGGCCGAAGTACTCGCTAACTACCCGTCGAAAGCGGCCGCGACCTTTCTGAAGGCGTTGACGTTCCCCTTCGGTATCCCGCTGCGCAAACCGTCGGACCGCCTGCTGGCCCAAGTGGCCGACGTGGTCCAGACACCGGGCGAAACCCGCGACCGCTTGCTGGCCAATTCCTATATCCCACGCCCGGAAATCGACAAGCTGGCCTACGGTGAACTGGGTTTCCGCCTGTTGCCGCAGGTGGAGCTGATCGACGCGCGACTCAAACCCGCCGTCAAGCAAGGCCTGATCGAACCGATGCCCCTTTCCGCCACGGCCTTCACGGGCTGGCGCGTCAAGGCGCGGGCGCTGGACCTCATCAGCGACGACGAAGACACCTTGCTGGGGCGCTATGTGGAATACGCCGATCACGGCATCCAGGTGGACGACTTCCCGCAGGACTTCGGGTTGCTGGAGGCATTGCAGCAGCGCAAGCAAGCGCTGGAGCCGACGGCGAAACGCCGCAGCAGCCACAGCGAAAACGCTTCGGTCAATTAGGGCAAGCACGGTCGATGTGGGAACTGGCCTGCCTGCGAAGGCATCACCCCGGTATGACTGACATACCGGGTGGTCTGCATCGCAGGCCCGCCAGCTCCCACAGGGGATCGGGTTTACACGGTCAGAATGTGTTGTGAGTGAATGTCTCTATGAGTGACAGCTACCTTTCGTTCGTTAATTCCCCTTGGGGGCGCCGCCTGGCCCAGGCCGTCGGCTTGCCGCTGCCTTTGCCACTGCAACGCCACCGCAGCGGCCAGCAAGGCCTGGTCAACCCGGTGATCGTTGCCGGGGCAGGGCGCCTGGCCGTCGAGGTGCAGCGCGTGTTCGCGGCTACCGACACCGTCGCCGCCACTGCCGCCACGCTCAAGGCGCCGTCCACGGTCAAGGCGCAGGGCGCGGTATTTGACGCCACGGCCGTGACCGACCTGCAGCAATTGGATGAGCTGTATGTGTTCTTCCACGCCAATGCCAAACGCATTGGCCAACACGGTCGCGTGGTGGTGCTCGGCACTGCGCCGGAACATTGCCAGGACCTGCCCCAGGCCATCGCCCAACGCGCCCTCGAAGGCCTGGTGCGATCGTTGGCCAAGGAGCTGCGCCGGGCGATCACCGTGCAGTTGGTGTACGTCGCGCCAGGCGCTGAAGACGCGCTGGACAGTAGCCTGCGTTTCTTCCTGTCGCGCCGTTCGGCCTATGTATCCGGACAAGTGATACGCCTGGAAAAACCGGTGGACGGCCACGTCACCGTCAACTGGGACAAGCCGTTCGCCGGCCGTCGCGCACTGGTCACCGGCGCCTCCCGTGGCATTGGCTTGGCGATAGCCCAGGTACTGGCACGGGACGGTGCCCATGTGGTGTGCGTGGATGTGCCCCAGGCCCAAGCGTCGCTGCAACAGGCGGCAGACAGTGTTGGCGGTTCTGCGCTGCCGTTGGACATTACCGCAGCGGACGCGGCCTCGCTGTTGCAGGCCCATGTCAGCCAATACGGCGCCTTTGATGTGCTGGTGCACAACGCTGGGATCACCCGTGACAAAACCATCGCGAAGATGACCGAGGACGCCTGGCGCAGTGTGCTGGCGGTCAACCTGGAGGCGCCATTGCAACTCAGCCATGCGCTGTTGGACAGCCAAGGGCTGAACCCCGGCGGGCGCATCGTCTGTGTGTCGTCGATTTCCGGCATTGCCGGCAACCTCGGGCAAAGCAACTACGCCACGTCCAAGGCCGGTGTGATCGGCCTGGTGCAGGGCCTGGCGCCGCGTGCGGCTGCACAGCACGTCACGGTGAATGCGGTGGCGCCCGGGTTTATCGAAACCCAGATGACCGCGAAGATCCCGCTGATGATTCGTGAGGCGGGGCGGCGGATGAACTCGATGTCTCAGGGCGGGCAGCCCGTCGATGTGGCCGAGACCATTGCCTGGCTGGCGCACCCGGCGTCGGGCGGGATCAACGGCCAGGTTGTCCGCGTGTGCGGCCAAAGCCTGCTGGGAGCCTGAGCCATGGACTACGTGACACAGATTATCGACCCGCCACCATCGCGCACGCGCTTGCTGCTGGAGGGCGTGCGAGCCCTGCGCAAACCCACGCTCGACGGTGCGCCTGTGCTGCCCAGGGAACGCCTGGTGCGCTCGGCGGTGGAGTTGTCTGTCGACGGCATTGCCGCGTACGGCCGCGCCTGTGGTTTTCGTCGCGAGCAGGGCGTGCCGTTGTCCTACCCGCATGTGCTGGCGTTCCCGCTGCACCTGATGCTGTTGACCCGTCCCAGTTTCCCGTACCCGGCGAGCGGCATGGTGCACCTGGCCAATCGCATTCGTCAGCACCGGCGTCTGCGCGAAGGCCAGGCGTTGCGGCTTGAGGTCTATTGCGCGCGTTGGGTCGCCCATCCCAAGGGCCAGGCGCTGAGCATCGCCACGCGCGCCTACAGTGCCGGCGAGCGGGTGTGGGAGAGCGACAGCCTGTACCTGCGCCGGAATGTCAAAGACCCGGTCGGCGAACCGTGGGACGACGTATTGCCGTTGCAGGAGGAGGGCGTGTTGCGCACTCAGCGCTGGGTGTTGCCCGCAGACCTGGGCAGGCGTTTTGCCAAGGTGTCGGGGGATTTCAACCCGATCCACACCTCGGTGATCGGCGCGAAGCTCTTCGGCTTCCGCCGCGCCATCGCCCACGGCATGTGGACCCTGGGCCGCGCCCTCGCCGCGCAACAACCGCCCGGAGGGCTGGACCAGGCCGAGGCCCATTGTGACTTCAAGCTGCCGATCTTCCTGCCTGGCCAGGTTGCGCTGTGGAGTCACCCTGTGACCGGCCCCCGCCGTGAGTTCGAGGTGCGCAACTTCGCTGGCGACAAGCCCCATATGCGCGGCCTATTCATCTGGAAAGAGAGCGTGGAATGAGTGACTACAGCTTCAGCCCGGCCCCGGTTCGCCGCGTGGCGATCATCGGCGGTAACCGCATCCCGTTCGCTCGCTCCAACACCGTGTACGCCCACGACAGCAACCAGGATCTGCTGGTGGCCGCCCTGCAGGGCCTGGTCGACCGCTACAACCTGCACGGCCAACGCCTGGGTGAGTTCGCCGCCGGGGCGGTGATCAAGCATTCGCGGGACTTCAACCTGGCGCGTGAGTCGGTGTTGTCTACCACCCTGTCCCCGGACACGCCGGCCTACGATGTGCAGCAAGCGTGTGGTACTGGCCTGGAAGCGGCCTTGCTGGTCGCGAACAAGATCGCCCTGGGTCAGATCGAGGTGGGTATTGCCGGCGGTTCCGACACCACCTCCGACGCGCCGATCGGCATCAACGAATCCCTGCGCCACACCTTGCTCGCGGCTAATCGCGCCAAAGGCATGGGCGCCAAGTTGCAGGCGCTGCTCAAGGTGCGACCGTCGATGTTTTTCAAACCCTTGCTGCCGCGCAATGGTGAGCCGCGCACCGGCTTGTCCATGGGCGAACACTGTGAAGAAATGGCCAAGCGCTGGCAGATCAAGCGCCTGGCCCAGGATGAGCTGACCCTCACCAGCCATCAACGCCTGGACGCGGCCTACAAACGCGGGTTCTTCGATGACCTGATCAGCCCCCATCGCGGCCTGGCCCGCGACAATAACCTGCGCGCTGACGCAAGCCTGGAGAAACTCGCCGGCCTGTCCCCAGCCTACGACCGGCAAAACGGTACGCTCACGGCGGGCAATTCCACGCCGCTGACCGATGGCGCGTCGGTGGTACTGCTGGCCAGCGAGGAATGGGCCGCCGAACATGGCTGGCCGGTGCTGGCGTACCTGCGCACCGGCGAAACAGCGGCGGTGAATTTCGTCGACGGCACCGAAGGCTTGCTGATGGCCCCGGCCTATGCGGTGCCGCGCATGCTCAAGCGCGAAGGACTGAGCTTCGATGACTTTGATTTCTTCGAGATCCACGAAGCCTTTGCCGCCCAGGCGCTGTGCACGCTCAAGGCCTGGGAAGACGCCGATTATTGCCGCGAGCGTCTAGGCTTGGACGCACCATTGGGGGCCATCGACCGCGCGAAGATGAATGTCAACGGCGGCTCGCTCGGCTGTGGCCATCCCTTCGCCGCCACCGGTGGCCGGCAACTGGCGGCGCTGGCCAAGATCATCCATGAAAACGGCGGCGGCCGCGGCCTTATTTCTATCTGCGCGGCCGGCGGGCTGGGCATTACCGCCATCGTCGAAAAGTAGCTCTATCAAAAACAACAACAAGGAGACTGCCATGAACGCTGTAAGCCTGGAACACACCGAACGGATCTGGTTGAACGCTTACCTGCCAGGCGTCCCGGCGGATATCGAGGCGGGCATCGAGGACTACCCGTCGCTGCGCGAGGTGTTCCTGGAACACCTGGAGAAGTTTCGCGAACGGGTGGCCTACGTCAGCATCGGCACCGAAATGACCTATGCCGACTGGCAGGTGCAAGGCTATGCCTTTGCCGCCTGGCTGCAGGGCCAAGGCGTCAAGAAAGGTGACCGTGTCGCGTTGATGATGCCCAATTGCTTGCAGTACCCGATCTGCCTGCTGGGCACGATCCTGGCCGGCGCGGTGGTGGTCAACGTCAACCCGCTGTACACCTCCCATGAACTCAAGCACCTGCTCAAGGACAGCGGCGCGGAAACTGTGGTGATCTTCGAGAACTTCGCGCATACCCTGGAGAAAGTCATCACCGGCAGCAGCGTCAAGCGCGTGGTGATCGCCGCCATCGGTGACTTGCTCGGCACCTTCAAGGGCACGGCGATGAACTTCATCCTGCGCCGCGTGCAAAAGCAGGTGCCGGCGTTCAACCTGCGTGGTTCGGTGCGTTTCAACCAGGTGCTGAAACAGGGGCGGGCGCTCAACCATTTTCCGGTGGAGATGCACCGCGACGACCTGGCCTTTTTGCAATACACCGGTGGCACCACCGGGGATGCCAAGGGCGTGATGCTCAGCCACCGCAATATCATCGCCAACCTGTTGCAGGCCAAGGCCTGGGTCGGTGATCAGCTGGATCAGGACAAGCAGGAAACCAACGTCACCTTGCTGCCGCTGTACCACATCTTTTCCCTGACGGTGAATTGCCTGATGTTCATGTGCCTGGGCGGGCGCAACATCCTGATCGCCAACCCGAGGGACGTGAAGCGCGTGCAGATGATCCTGCGCAAGGAACGTTTCAATGGCATCGCGGGAGTCAACACCTTGTTCAACGGATTGCTGGAGAACGAGGCGTTCTGCGCGCGAGACTTTTCCGACCTGCGCATGGTGATTGCGGGCGGCATGGCCACCCACACGGCGGTGGCCAAACGCTGGAAGGAAGTCACCGGGCTGCCGATCATCGAAGGTTACGGCCTGACCGAGTGTTCGCCGGTGGTGAGCATCAGCCCGATCAACATTGCGCGCATGCGCGAGATGGAATTCACCGGCAGCATCGGCGTGCCGTTGCCGTCGACCTGGGTACGTTTTGTGCGCGAGGACGGTGAGTTGGCCGACATTGGCGAGCAGGGCGAACTGCAAGTGCGTGGGCCGCAGGTGATGCAGGGCTACTGGAAGCGCCCCGAGGCCACTGCCGAAGTGCTCGACGCAGAAGGGTGGCTGTCGACCGGTGACATCGGGGTGATGGACGAGCGTGGTTATATCCGCCTGGTGGACCGCAAGAAGGACATGATCCTGGTCTCTGGCTTCAACGTGTACCCCAATGAAATCGAAGACGTGGTGGCCCTGCACCCTGGAGTAGGGGAAGTGGCGGCCATTGGCGTGGAGGATGGCGTGACGGGTGAGAAGGTCAAGATCATCGTCGTGCGCAAGGACCCCGCCCTGACCCAGGAGCAGCTCCTGGCTCATTGCCGGGAGTACCTGACGGGGTACAAAATGCCGAAGTATGTGGAGTTCCGTACCACCGAGTTGCCCAAGACCACCGTGGGCAAAGTCCTTCGTCGGGCGCTGCGCTGAGTTGAGGGTTTAGGTGACCCAAGTGTGGAAGCTGGCTTGCCTGCGATAGCGGTGTATCAGTCACATCGCCATCGCAGGCAAGCCAGCGCCCACAGGGCCCGGTGGTGTGGTTTAGAGTGCGTTCACTGTTACCCAGCGTTCTTCGAGGGCAGCCACGCGAATCGCCGTCGCCAGCCGCTCCACCTCCCACGCCGCGTCGAAATCAGTGCCGTCCGTGCCTTGCCCGGCTACAGCCATGATCAATGCCTGCACCTCCAGCGTCTTCAGTTCGTTGTACCCCAACTGGTGCCCCGCCGCCGGGCTGAACGCCGCATAACCCGCAAGGGCCGGGCCTGCGAGTAAACGCTGGAACCCATCCTGCCCCGCGCGACACACCCGCAATTCATTCAAGCGCTCCTGGTCAAACGCCAGGGTGCCTTTCGTTCCGCTGATCTCGAAGCTCAGGTGGTTCTTGTAGCCATGCTTGAGCCAACTGCTGCTCACCGTCCCGCGTGCACCGTTGGCGAAACGCAGCAGGGCATGCACCTGGTCATCCACGGCGATGGCTTTCAACTCGGCGCTGCCTTTGATGGCCGGGCGCTGGGCGTGAACGGTTTGTGTGTCGGCACATACACTCACCACGTCACCGACCAGATAACGCGCCATCGACAACAAATGACTGCCCAGGTCCGCCAGGGCGCCGCCGGCATGCTCCACTTCGCAGCGCCACGACCAAGGCGAGGCTGGGTCGGCCATGAAGTCTTCGCTGAACTCGCCCTGGAAGCTGATGATCTGGCCGAGTTCGCCGTTGGCGATCATCTGCCGTGCCAGCGTGATCATCGGATTGTGCTGGTAGTTGTAGCCCACCCGTGTGACCACGCCCGCCGCACTGGCGGCGCGGCGCATGGCGTCGGCTTGCTCCAGGCTCACGGCCAGGGGTTTTTCGCAGTACACCGCCTTGCCGGCGGCAATCGCTGCCATTGCCATCGGGTAGTGCAGGTGGTTGGGGGTGGTGATGGCCACGACGTCGACGCTGGGGTCGTTGATCAGCGCCTGCCAATCGCCATGGGCCTGGGTAAATCCCCAAGCCGTGGCGCAGCGCTGGGCGCGCTCGGTGTCAGCATCGGCCAGGGCGGCCAGCTTGAGGTGCACCGGCAATTCGAATACCGCGCGGGCGTTATTGAAGGCCAGGGCGTGGGCACGGCCCATGAAGCCTGTGCCGATCAAGCCGATTCCGAGTTCACGCATCGTCGTGGTCCTTTGCATTATTGTTTTCAGATGGCCTATTAATGGAATAAAAATTCTCATAACTCAATAGATGGAATAAAAATTCATTAAATCCACGGCGATCACCCCCGCGAATGCAGCTACATTCACCATGCGGCCAAATGCCTTCAGTTAACAAAAGATAACGTAGCGCCGATTGTCAGACGATTCGAAAGCCCGATAGGATGGCCCCTGCTTCCTCCAGGCGCTCTAGATTGCAGGTTTCAAGGCCCCGGAAGGCAGGCGATAACAATAATAAATGGGAGAAAGGTCTATGAGTGAGCCTGTCATGGGTTGGGTTGTTTGCCGCCCACGCGCCGCACGCAGGGTTGCGTTGGTGGCCGCAGCGCTCTCGCTGTTTGGCGCTGTCGCCTTGCCGACAGCTGTCCAGGCTGCCAGCGATACCACATTTGCGATTGAATCCCCCAAGGCCGCCAAAGGCCTGATGATCGACGTGGTCCACGCGGGCAAGCGCCTGGTGGCGGTTGGCGATCGCGGGCACATCCTTTATTCCGATGACCAGGGCAGCACCTGGACCCAAGCCAAAGTCCCCACCCGGCAACTGCTCACGGCGGTGTTTTTCGTCGATGACAAGCAGGGCTGGGCGGTCGGCCATGATGCGCAAATCCTTGCGAGTGTCGACGGCGGTGCCACCTGGACCCAGCAATACCAAGACCTCAAGCGTGAAGCCCCGTTGCTCGATGTGTGGTTCAACGATGCCAACCACGGCCTGGCCGTGGGCGCCTACGGTGCGCTGATCGAAACCACCGACGGCGGCAAGACCTGGGAAGACGTCAGCGACCGCCTCGACAACGAAGACCAGTATCACCTCAACGCCATCGCCCACATCAAGGACGCCGGCCTGTTTATCGTCGGCGAGCAGGGCAGCATGTTCCGCTCCCGCGACGACGGCCAGACCTGGGAAAAGCTCGAAGGCCCTTACGAGGGCTCGCTGTTTGGAGTGATCAGCACGGCGCAGCCGCAAACACTGCTGGCGTACGGCTTGCGCGGCAACCTCTACCGCTCCACGGATTTCGGCAGCACCTGGGAGCCAGTCGAACTGAACGCGGCGCGGGGAGCGCTGGAGTTTGGGCTGTCGGGTGCGACCTTGCTGGAGGACGGCGCCATCGTCGTCGTGGGTAACGGCGGCAGCGTGGTGGTCAGCCACGACGATGGGGTGACCTTCAGCGTGTTCAACCGTCCGGACCGTATTTCGCTTTCGTCCGTCACGGCGGCAGGCAACGGCAACTTGATTCTGGCCGGGCAGGGTGGTGTGCGTGTTGCCACGCCAACTGGCGCTGAACCGACAAAACAATAAGAAGGGCGGGGATAGAATGAGCAGTCATCACAACGATAAAGCGACCTTTCTTGAGCGCCTGATCTTCAACAACCGCCCGGCAGTGATCGTGATCTGCCTGCTGGTGAGCATTTTCCTGTTCTGGCAAGCGACGTTGATTCGCCCGTCCACCAGCTTCGAAAAAATGATCCCGCTCAAGCACCCCTTCATCGAAAAGATGATGGAGCACCGCAACGACCTGGCCAACCTGGGCAATACCGTGCGCATCTCGGTGGAAGCCAAGGACGGTGACATCTTCACCAAGGAATACATGGAGACCCTGCGGCAGATCAACGACGAGGTGTTCTACATCTCCGGCGTCGACCGCTCGGGCCTCAAGTCGCTGTGGAGCCCCAGCGTGCGCTGGACCGAAGTGACCGAAGAAGGCTTTGCCGGCGGTGAAGTGATCCCGCAGAGCTACAATGGCTCGCCGGAAAGCCTCGATCAGTTGCGCAATAACGTGCTCAAGTCCGGCCAGGTCGGGCGCCTGGTGGCCAACGACTTCAAGTCCAGCATCGTCGATATCCCGCTGCTGGAGTCCTACCCCGACCCGCAGGACCAGGGCAAGTTGCTGGCCCTGGATTACCGCAAGTTCTCCCACGAACTTGAAGACAAGATCCGCGACAAGTTCGAAGCCCAGAACCCCAACGTCAAGATCCACATCGTCGGTTTTGCCAAGAAGGTCGGTGACCTCATCGACGGCCTGGTGATGGTGGTGATGTTCTTCGGCGTTGCGTTCGTCATCACCTTGATTCTGTTGCTGTGGTTCACCAACTGCCTGCGCAGCACCGTCGCGGTGCTGAGCACCACGCTGGTGGCGGTCATCTGGCAACTGGGGCTGATGCACTTTTTCGGTTTCGGCCTCGATCCGTATTCGATGCTGGTGCCGTTCCTGATCTTCGCCATCGGTATTTCCCACGGCGTACAGAAAATCAACGGTATCGCCTTGCAGTCCAGCGAGGCGGACAATGCCCTGACGGCTGCTCGGCGCACTTTCCGGCAACTGTTCCTGCCGGGCATGATCGCGATCCTGGCCGACGCGGTGGGCTTCATCACACTGTTGATCATCGACATCGGCGTGATCCGTGAGTTGGCGATCGGCGCGTCCATCGGCGTGGCAGTGATCGTGTTCACGAACCTGATCCTGCTGCCGGTGGCGATTTCGTATGTCGGTATCAGCAAGCGCGCCATCGCCAAGAGCAAGAAAGACGCGAATCGCGAACATTCGTTCTGGCGCCTGCTGTCGAACTTCGCCAGCCCGAAAGTTGCACCGATCTCCATCGCCCTGGCGGTGGTCGCCTTTGGCGGTGGCCTCTGGTACAGCCAGAACCTGAAGATCGGCGACCTGGACCAGGGCGCGCCGGAACTGCGCCCCGACTCGCGCTACAACAAGGACAACAACTTCATTATCAGCAACTACTCCACCAGCTCCGACGTGCTGGTGGTGATGGTCAAGACCAAGGCCGAAGGTTGCTCACGCTATGAAGCCATGGCGCCCATCGACCAGTTGATGTGGAAGATGCAGAACACCGAGGGCGTGCAGTCGGCGATCTCGCTGGTGACCGTGTCCAAGCAAATGATCAAGGGCATGAACGAAGGCAACCTGAAATGGGAAACCCTGTCGCGCAACCCGGACGTGCTGAACAACTCCATCGCCCGCGCCGATGGGCTGTACAACAACAATTGCTCGCTGGCGCCGGTGCTGGTGTTCCTCAACGACCACAAGGCCGAGACCCTCGACCGTGCGGTGCATGCGGTGCAGGACTTTGCCAAGGAAAACAACAAGGACGGCCTGGAATTCATCCTCGCCGCCGGTAACGCCGGCATCGAGGCCGCCACCAACGAGGTGATCAAGGAATCGGAGCTGACCATCCTGATCCTGGTGTACCTGTGCGTGGCCACGATGTGCATGATCACCTTCCGTTCCTGGGCGGCGACCCTGTGCATCGTCTTGCCGTTGGTACTCACCTCGGTGCTGGGCAACGCGCTGATGGCGTTCATGGGGATCGGCGTCAAGGTCGCGACCTTGCCGGTGGTGGCGCTGGGCGTGGGGATTGGCGTTGACTACGGCATCTACATCTACAGCCGCCTGGAAAGCTTCCTGCGTGCCGGCCTGCCGCTGCAAGAGGCGTACTACCAGACCCTCAAATCCACCGGTAAAGCCGTGCTGTTCACCGGCCTGTGCCTGGCAATTGGCGTGTGTACCTGGATCTTCTCGGCCATCAAGTTCCAGGCCGACATGGGCCTGATGCTGACCTTCATGCTGCTGTGGAACATGTTCGGCGCGCTGTGGCTGTTGCCAGCGCTGGCGCGGTTCCTGATCAAACCCGAGAAACTGGCGGGGCAGAAGGGTAATTCGTTGTTTGCCCATTGAACCGGGGCGTGAGGGCGTTTTCGCCCTCACGCTCTGTCACTGGCTGGCGCGTGGTGCCTGCACGATCGTCAGGAATATCTGGTCCACGGGCGGTGTGATCAGCACGTAGAGAATCTGCCTGATCGGTTCGGCGGACGGCACCGCCTGCTGGCGTAGACGCGCCTGTACGTGGTCCTTGAGCAAATCTTTCTGCGTGTATTTACGCTGCTCCGCCAGCTTCAGGTGAGCCCGGGTGTACTGCGCTGGAGGGGCGTCGGCGCTGGCGTAGTGAAAGTGCGCATACCACAACACCACCGGCGGCTTTTTAGCCTTGTCGTATACCGCATACTCGGTGAAGAAGTCGCCGCTGAGGGTCGGACGTTGCGGGTCGGCCAGGCTGGTCAGGTTGATATCGATCTGTTTGTGCTCCCAGAGATAACGGAGGCTCTGCTGCGTTGGCCATTGCCGCTTGTAGGCCTCACTGCACACCCGCTCTGCCAACCGGGCCATGTCCCGGGCGTGCGCCCTGTATTCATCGATCAGGCCCTGCACCGCGACGTTTTGCTCCAGGTGGTCGCGTACCAATTCATCGGCCAACGCCGTGAGTTTTGCGGCTTGGCCCGTGAGTAATTCATCCCAGTCGCCCGGGTTGACCTGTTGACGGGTCTGCGGCGACTCGAGTTTTTTCTGCTCGGCCGTTATCAGTTGCTCAATGCCCTTGCGTTGTCCGATCAGGTCCTGGGCCAAACCTTTGAGGGTTGCCAGTGAGCGACCCCGCGGTTCGCTTATTGGTGGGGCTGACTGTTCCCCCACCGTCGTTGCCCAACCATCCTCGTAGTGGTTGAACGAGGCGATGGTTTCACCGGTCAGGGGGTCGGTGAGGGTGAAGTGTGCTTGGGTGTTCTGCGCATCGGCAGGCTTGAGCTCACCGATGAGGTAAGCCTTTTTACGGGTCTTGAATACGCGCTTGGCCGGGTTTTTGGGGCGCAGGGTCTTGGACAGCGGCAACTCGACGTCCAGTTCTTCCTGTTTGCGTACCACCGCCTCCAGTTCGCTTTGCGCCAGCGCCTGGGCATATTCAAGGCCCGTCAGCAGGCGGTCGGCCTCCGGACGCAGGCGACTTGGGTTGAGGGCCTTGAGGGCACGAATCGCGTCCGCGTGGCGGTTGTACTGCTCAAGCACCGACTCGTAGACATTGCGTTGTTCAGCAAGCGGGTACTCGGCGCCGCTGCGCACATCGACGTGAGACTGCAGGGCTTGCGCCAAGTCGTTCAGTTTGGCGCGATTGAGGTAAAACTCCTCTTGCGGCGACAGCAACCTGTCGGTTATCGCCACGCTGGAAGCGGCGAGGTAATTCAGGGTATTGAGTTTCAGGTTGCTGGAGAAGAAATTCTCCGGGTACTGGATCTGCGCCAGGCATTCCTGGCGCAGGACCCGCCCCGCCAACGAGTCGTGCTCCAGCTGTTCAAGTGTTTGCTCCATTGCCGCAGAGACCTCGGCCATGTGCTCGCGGATGTTTGCCGATTCAACGGCATTGCTGATGTATTCGTCGTAGACGGCGGGGTCGCTGCGCAGATTGTCGACAGCCATCCTGTGCGCCATCTCCGCCATGGGCTCGCCCGCGCTGGAGACGCGCATGGCGTTAAACCGGTCCAACAGCAGGGTGTGGATGGCCGTCTGTTGATCCCAGATGGTCCCCAGGATTTTGGCGCGGTCACGGACGTGCGCGCCGGCGCCGCCTACCTTTTCCAGTTCCTGTCCCACCTTGAGCATTTCCAGGCGCGGGGGCAGTGACTGGGCAAATTGATCTTCGAGGTTTTGCAGCAGGATCGTAAATTCGGTGCGTTGTGCCTGGTGGGCCAGGGTCTCCGTCTGGTGCCGTGCTTGCAGCGCGGGCTTTTGTTCGGCAGTCGCCTTTTGCAAAAGAGTCCAGATCAACTTCACGGTCTTGCGTTGGTTCTTCAAGGCCGTGGCTGCAGGTAACATTTGCTCCATTGAGGCCAGGAACGGTGCCATCAAATAATCTATTTCTGTGTTGAGCGCTTGCGCGCGTTCAACCAGCTCGGTTTTTTTGCGCTGGTTTTCCTCGCGTAATGCCGCCATCCGCTTGGGGCCGCCGCCCAACAGCTTGAGGCCGCGGTCCAGGGTCCAATGGCCCTTGCCGTCGGTTTTCAGCTTGATACCGGGGTGGTCGATTTTCTCGGGGTGGATGATAAACACGTCGCCAACGCCCGCAACGATACTGGCCCTGAACAGCAAGCCACCGACCGAGGCATGCCAAAGGCCGTTGATGTTGTACAAACCCTGATGACTACCGATGCTGACCGGCGCAGGTGCTGGATCAGGCCAGGGAATGTTGAATGCCCGCAGTTTCTCCAGCAACTTGGCCGCCGCACTATCGCCTGCCAGGGAGAGATCATAATCCAGCAGCGTACGGCCACCTCCGGGGGGCTCGGAGGGCAGGCCGACCGTGCCGCGCTCAACCACGGCCGTCTGGCCGGGCAGGGCAGGCCTGGGCGGCAAGCGCTTCAGCACCGGCTCATCCTCCGGCAGGCTGTCGGCAGGCGCGCCGAGTGCGCCCTGGTGCACCAGCAGCATGCCGATGTTCAGCAACAGGTCTACCCAGGCCAGCTCTTTCGCCGTGGGGTCATCACTTTCCAGCGCCGGCAAGTCCTGCGTGAGGCCCTGCACCAGTTGTATCAACCAGCCTACCGCCGCCAGCGGTCCGCGCACCGCCATCAACAGCGTGTTGAAACCCAGTTGCATGCCTTCCAGGATCAGCGCCCAACGGCTTTCGCGGTTGGATGTCGACTCGCGCTCAGCCTGGTCCAGCAACTGCCGGGTTTCACTGCCGAACAGGTATTCCATGAGGCGGCCATTGCCCAGCGCTTGGAGGATTTCGTCATGGCATTCGTCGCTGACGGCTGCCAGCGTCGCAGGCTTGGGCACGCTGGGCAGGGGGTCGAAGTCCGAGCCCAGGCCAACCCGCACGTAGTGAGGCTGGCTGAAGCCACCGTTGCTGTAGATCGCCCGGGCCGTGTCCGGCAACCAGGTCAGGACGCTGTCCTGCAGGACGCCGGGCTGCACGATGGCCGCCAGCAGGTGTGCACGGCTGGCGAACTCCAGCAGCGCATCGCGATAGGCCGGTCGGTACAACAGGTGCGGCCCCCGCTGTGGGTCGAGGGGTTCGATGATGAACATGTTGTGCGCGACATCCGCAGGGGCGCCCGGTTTGCGCACAAACCCCAGCCTGCGCATGACGATGGCGTGCCCCTCGACCTGGCGCCCCAGAGGCTCGGGGCTGAGCACTGCATTCACACAGCGGACGCCGCTCAGGGTCAGGCCGGCTTCGCCCTTGATTTTGAGTTCCAGCGCCTGGGTTTTCAGATGAACCGGACGTTGTAGCTGGAACAGCTTCTGGCGTTTCAGCGCGGCGTCGGTGTCCCCCATCAGTTGCTCGCGCAAGTAGGCGGGGTAGTTTTTGCCGATGTCGACACGCTGGACCAGTTGATCAATGTAATCGGCGGTCAACCATGGCTCGATCACCCGGCCCGCGCGGTGGCGCAGGGTCATGCGGCCGTTGGGCTTTGCGCAGAGGTTTTTCACGGCTAGGTCGACCAGGCTCATGGACTCGGGTTCGACATAGCCGCCCTGCAGGCTGCCCACCGCGACGTGAAACGTCAGTTGCAGGTCGTCGGCGTTGTAGCCTACGGCCAGGTCGTCGCAGGTGCGTGAGCCGGTCAAGGCCAGGTTGCGGTCCAGGCACAACTGATGATTCAAGTGCGCGGTGGCGTAACTGCGCAGCGTTTCCAGGCCCTCGAAGTCCGAGTCGCCCAGGGTCAGGCGGCGAATGCCGGCTTGCTCCAACAGGCACTGGCGGTAGGCCAGGCGGTCGGCGGCGCTGGCATGTTGCAACCAGCCGGGCAGGCCGGCCTGGATCGGCGCCAAGGTTGCCAGGGGCGTGGGGGCCGAAGGCGTGAATAAACGTGCCGGGTGCGTCACCTCGGCAAACAGCTGCTCCAACGCCTGCACGGTGCAGGTGCCGGGCAGTTGGATCGCAGCGAGGTCATCCAGTTGCCGATTGGCAATCAGCGCGGCTTGCACCTCAAAGATATCGCCATCGGGTTCGTACTGTTGCCAGGTGATCCTGTCGACGCTGTAGCGCCGTTGCAAGCGTGCGCCCCACGCCTTGCCGAAGGCATCGAGGTCGGCGAACACCTCGATCTGGCCCGCCACGTGACACAGCAACACGTGCGCCTGGCAGACCACCAGCAGGTCGCTGGCTTGCAACGTGATCCGCCGGCCCGCCTGCTCCAGATGGGTCTCCACGGTATAGGCGTGCACGGCACGCTCGGGCCAGGGGCGGTGTGCGCGGGCAGCGCGGTCGGGGTAGCGAGCCAGTGTGTCGAGGGTTTTCAGCACTGGCGTCGCGCCATTGGCCTGGCGAATCGCCGAGTCGAGCAGCGTGCCTCGCAGGACGCCGGCCAGCCATAGCCAACGACTGCCGCCGGCACCACTGTCCTCACTCCAATACGTGGCCAGGGCGTCTTGAAAGCCGATGTGCAGTATGGACGGCAGTTCCCGGATGAGGGTTTCGATCACCTCGAGGTCGTAGTCACGCGGCCCATCGGCTTCAAATCCAAGCCGAGAACCGGTGGCCCCGCTCAGGTAGCAATCGAGGCCGTGGCGTGTAGACAAGTCGGGGAAGCTGCCATCGGCCATGTGGCTCAGCGCCACTTCCAGCAGCGGCAGGAGCACGCGGCCGCCGCCTTCACGGGGCACGGCCAGTCGCAGTTCATCAACGGGGTAGGTGAGTGGCGGGTATTTTCCCTTCAACTGCTCGGCCAGCAACTGCCGGGTCACTGAGCGCAATGTCGGACGCGTGCGAAACTGGGCCTCAACCGCTTGTCGGGTCGGGTGTGCGGCGAGGAGGGTATTCGGGTCTGTCATGGGTATTCCTTTACAGGGGATAAAGACACGCCCGTGCAAGGTAATGCGCTGCGTTGCGGCCAGGCGGTAGCGGGTTATGGTTTTAGGCCCTGGCAGCAAACTGGCCTATGATTAGCCCTTTGAACCTGATGAAAGACTGTGATGACTGATAATTTGCCTGCCGTCCTTGAAACCTCCGACATGCTTGAAATCGATGGGCTGCACGCCTTCGACTTTGAACTCGGCAAAGAAAAACTGCTGATCACTGCCATGGACGGCCGCGCGGAAAAACGCTGGAGCTTCAGCCTGGAGCAAGTGCAGGCCGCCACCTTCGATGACACCTTGCACAGCTGGACCCTTACCGGTGATTCGGGCGAGCACCGCCTGATCTGCATGAGCGCCTTCACCGGCAACAATAACGACGAGGATGAAGCCGATGATGATGCGTAAATTCTGGCCCCTGCTGATGGCAGGGAGTGTTGGTGCGATGTCGGCGCAGGCCGCACCAGCCGAGACCTACGAGTTGCTGGTGGGCAGTTACACCGCCGGCACCAGCGAAGGGATCTATCGCCTGCAATTCGACAGCCGCAAGGGCCAGTTCAGTGGCGAGCCGGTACTGGCGGCGAAGGCTGCCAACCCGTCGTGGCTGACGGTCTCCAAGGACCAGAAACACCTGTTCGTGGTCAACGAAAACGGGCCGGGCCAGAAGGACTCGGTTGGGCGCGTGAGCAGCTACAGCATTGATCCGCAGAACCATCAGCTCACCTTGGTCAACCAGGTGCAGAGCCTGGGCAGTGAACCGACCCATTCCAGCGTCGCCGCTGACGGGCGCTATCTGTTCGTCGCCAACTATTCGGTGCTCGAAGACCCGGGCGGCAGCCTGGCTGTCTTGCCAGTCGACGCCACGGGCAAGCTGTCAGCCCCGGTGCAACTGAGCGGGCACCCGTCCAGCCGCGTGAACCCTGAGCGCCAGGCGTCCAACCACGTGCATTCGGTGGTGTCGTCGCCGGATGGCAACTATGTATTCGTCCAGGACCTGGGCGCAGACAAGGTGTTTGCCTATCACTACGACCCCAAGGCCAACCCTGAGCTGCCCTTGACCCCGGCCAACCCGGCCTCGGTGCAATTGCCACCGGGCAGCGGGCCGCGCCACTTGCTGTTCAGCGCCGATGGCAAGCATGCCTGGTTGACCACGGAGATGAGCGCACAGGTGGCGGTGTTCGATTACAAGGACGGCCAGCTGACCCAGACCCAACTGGTGGACTTCGCCGCCGGCCAACCGGTGTCCGACAAGGCCGGTGCTGCGCTGCATGCATCCAGTGATGGCAAGTTTCTCTACGTGAGCAACCGTGGCACGGCCAATCAGCTGCTGGTGTTCAGCATCGATCCGGCGACCGCGCACCTCAAGGAGCTGCAACGCCGCTCCGTGGAAGGCGACCATCCGCGCGAGTTCACCTTGGACCCAAGCGGCCGGTTTTTGCTGATCGCCAACCAGAAGAGCAATGAAATCGTGGTGGTCGAACGTGACCCCAAGACTGGCCTGCTGGGCAAAACCGTACAGAAATTGGCGATTGATGCGCCCAGCGACCTCAAGTTCCTGGTGCGTCAATAAGCCACAGGCCCCGCAGCGCGGGGCCTGACCCTTGGTATTAATTCTATTAATAGCGGCTACTGTTTCAAAGCATTTCTATGGTGCGGCCCTCGGGCGTAAGTTGGGTTCCAAGGCCTTCCCCGGCCACTCAACCAAACGAACACAAGGGTTACCGACATGAATCTGAATCTCTTCTCCATCATCGCCGCTTCCGCTGTTTCCGCCACTGTCGCCCTGCCAGCTGCGGCCAGCGTGGAAGTCTCCGGCAAAAAATCCAGCACCAGCGCCTACACTCAGAAATACCTGCAGCAAAGCGCCAATTTCTACGCCGCGCTGGATCACAAGACTCAGCAATGAACGTTGAATGACCCTGCACTAAAGCAGACGCCAAACCACTGGAACGAAGCCCGGCTCGTTCGAGTGGTTTGGCGTTTGTGCATCTGCTGAATAAAAATGATTGATATCACATTGCCATGTGTTTAAATTTGACGCTCAAATATTGACGCCTTTTCCCTGGAATCGACAGCATGGCACTCCGACTCGCCGCAGTAATCCTGTTCCTCTATTCCGCCCCCATCCTGTCCTCGGTGCAAGGGGTGGACGGTGAGCCGGAGATGGCCCGTGAGCGATTGCTGAACCTGGTCGAAGGCTGATCCGGACTTCAAGAACGCTCTGTTTTTGCGCAGTCAGTGCGGTGAGCGGTTCGAGGACCACTGCGCGCGTCATGCGGTCTTCGCCATCACCCCGATGAACAATGGCGATTGCAGAAACGCTTCCAGCCAGCGCTGCAGCCGAGGGTAGGGCGCACGGGCAAACCAGTCCCGATCCACATGGGCAAACTGGCGCACAAACGGCGCCAGGGCCATGTCCGCCAGGCTCGGATGATGGGCCAGCAAGTAGGCGCGGTCCGCCAGCAACCCCTCCAACTTCTGCAAGAACACTTCTCCCTCGGCCCGATAATGTTCCATCGGGTATTCCGGGTAGCGTTCGGCGTACTTGTATCGATCCAAGTGATACTTGAAGCCCTGGTCATTTTCGTCGATCAACGCGAGTACTGAAGGATCACCCTGCAGCCGCCAATTATCCGGATCGTGCTGGGCCAGCGCCCATTGCATGATCGCCAGGCTTTCGTCGATCACCTCGCCATTCACACTCAATACCGGCACCGTGCCTTTGGGCGAGAGTGCCAGCATCTCGGCCGGCTTGGCCTTGAGGCTCACCTCGATGATGCGTACGCAGACACCTGAATAACGCAACGCCAGGCGCGCACGCATCGCATACGGGCAGCGCCGGAACGAATACAGCAGCGTCTCGTTCACTTGACCTCCAGGGTACTCAGGCCATTCCCCTGGCGCTTGACCTGGATCTGCACCGGGATGCGCTCGTGCATTTCCTGCACATGGGAGATGACCGCCACCTTGCGCCCTTGTGCCTGCAAGCCGTCCAGCGCGTCCATTGCCAATTGCAGCGATTCCGGATCCAGGCTACCGAAGCCTTCATCGATAAACAGCGACTCGATCTTCAGTGTGCTCGAGGCCATCGACGCCAGGCCCAAAGCCAGCGCCAGGGACACCAGGAAGGTTTCGCCGCCGGACAACGAATGCACCGAGCGCAGCTCATCGCCCATTTCCGTGTCCATCACCAACAGGCCGAGCATGCTGCCACCGCGCTTGAGGCGGTAGCGGCGCACCAGCTGGCGCAGTTGCACGTTGGCGTGGTGCACCAGCAAGTCGAGGTTGTAGGCCTGGGCGATCTTGCGGAAGGTGTCGCCGGTGGCCGAGCCGATCAGTGCATTCAGGCGTGCCCAGCGTTGCCACTCGTCATAGGCCTTGGCGATCTGCTCGGCAAAGGCCTGGTTGGCATCCTGGCGGCGCTGGTCTTCGGATTGGCGCGCGCGCAACTCGGCACACTGTTTCTCGCTCTCAACCACCTGCTGGTTGAACGTGGCTAGGGCACTGTCCAGTGCCTCGGCGTCGAGGTTGCCGTTGTGCAGGGCCTGGTGTTCGGCGAGGCGTTGTTCGCGTTCTTGCAGCAACACCTTGGCCTGTTCGACGGCTTTTTCGCTGTGCTGCAGCTGCTGGCGCAGTTGGTTGACCTGGGCGTCATCGTAGCCGAGCAAGCGGTCGAGCCCGGCGTCGTCGAGTTCCGGGTGCAGGGCGCGCCATTCGTTGATACGCGTGTCGAGGGCGTGTTGTTCGGCCTGCAACGCCTGCTGGCGTTCCTGCAGGGCCTTGAGGTCGGCGGCCAGCTGGATCAGCGCGTTATGGAGTTCCTGCAGCTGTTTGCTGGCATCGCTCTCGCTTTGGCGTGACTGAGTCACCGCCTGATCCAGGTGGTGTTGCCATTGCTCGGCGCTGCTGTGCTCGCCGAGCAACGCGCTGAGCTTTTCCTGGGCTGTCTGCTGCTGGACGGTGAGCTCGGTGACCTGCTGAATCAGCGTATCGAGCTGTTGCTGGCGATGCTGCTGATGGGTCTGCTCCTTCTCGATCGCCTGCTGGCGTTCTTGTTGCTCGGCCAGCTCGTCACGTTGATGGCCCAACTGTTCAAGGCGCTGGCTGACTTGCTGGTCTAACTGCATGAAGGTGGCTGCCGGCTCGGTGCGCAAACCTTCCAGGGTGTGTGCCGGTAACAGGTTGGTGAACGCGTTGAGCTCCTGCTCAAGGCGTTCGCGGTCGGTGGCCAATTCGCGCTGCTGGTCGAGCAGCAATTGACGGGCCTGCTGGCTTGCTTCCTGGGCGGCTTGCAACTGCTGCTGCAGGCGCCCGGCATTTTGTTGCAGGTTGAGCAGGGCGCCCTGGCGTTGTTCGTCCTGGGCGATGCTTTGGGTCAGTTGGCCCAGCTGTTGATCAAGCCAGGCGCCGCGCTTGGCTGCGTCCTGATTGAACAGCGCGGTAGCCAGTGGGTGCGCGTCCAGGCTCGGCTTGAGGGCTTGCTGTTGCGCAATCAGTTGCTCTTGCTGCTGCAGGTATTCCTTCTGCTGGGCGATCAGGCCACCCACTTCGCCGCGCAGCTCGGTGAGTTTTTCCTTGAGGGAGTCCACGACTTTCTGCGCCGAGGCTTCTTCGTTTTCGTCATGGCGACCGAGGCTTTGCAGCAGGGCTTCGGGCTGGTGATACGGGTGTTCATGGCTGCCGCACACTGGGCAGGGCTGGTCATCCTGCAACTGCTCGCGTAACTCCTCGACGCTCGCGCTACGGGCAAGGCGCTGGCGCTCCAACAGCTGTTTGGTCACGGTCAGCGTCTGCTCGGCAACGGTCAGTTCCGCCTTGGTTTGCAGGCCGGTCTGGTTCAGTTGCTCGCGTTGTTGCGCGGCGGCCGTCAGTTTTTGCGTGAGGGCGGCGGCGTGCTGGTCCAGCTGTTGCTGGCTGTCCCACAAGCGCGTCAGGTCTTCGAAGGCGCGTTGCTGTTTGCGATTGTCCTGCAGCAGGCTGGCCAGTAACTGGATCTGCTCGGCCACGGCATGGGGTTCGGCACCGGCCTCCTGGTACAGCAGGTCCAGGGCCTCGCGTTGCCGGGTGAACTGTTCGGCGGCGTCGGTGGCGCGTTGTTCCAATTGCGGCAGTTCAGCCTGGCCTTTGTTCAGGCGATTGCCGATCAGCATGAGCTGTTGCAGACGGTCGCGGTAGGCGCTCCAGGCCTCGCTCAGCGGGGCGAGGGCGGCGCTGCGATCAAGCTCGGTAGCCAGGCGTTGCAGGCGTTCGGCGACATGCTGCTGTTTTTCCAGCAGGCCATTGAGCAGCGATTGGCCTTCGGTGCAGGCATTGCCCTGCTGCTGTTGGTCCTCGGTGCGCTTGGCCAGCTCCTTGGTCAAATGGGCCAGGGTGCTTTGCGCTTCAAACGCCTGGCGCAGCAGAGGCACGGCATCGCCCTGGTGTTTCAGGGCCGTGGCCAGCGCGCTTTGCGCAGTAGCTTGTTGTTGCTGGGCCTGCGCCTGGCGGGTGTGCAGGTCGGTTTGTCGTTGACTGTGCAACTGAATTTGCGCGGCCAGCGGGGCAAGCAGGGTACTTAGCTCGGCCTGGCGTGCGAACTGATGACGGTGCGGCGCCAATTGATCCAGGCGGCTCAGGTCCTGGCGTTGTGGGGCCTGGTTATCCCAATCCTGCTGCGCTCGTTGCAGCTGTTCGGTAGCGTCGCGTTGGCGTTCTTGCCATTCGCGCAGCTCCTTGAGCCACGTGTGCTGCAACTCCAACTGCTTGAGCTGGGCTTGCTGGGTCTTGAGGTGGTGTTGCGCCGCGTCCAATTGCTGATCCAGTTCGGCCCGCGCTTCGGGGGCCAGGGGCACCACGCCGGTGGCTTGATCCTGCAACTGCTTGTGCGCGTCCCTGGCCTCTTTGGCCTTGTCGAAGGCGCGCCGCCCGAGTTGCGTGTACAGGGCCGTGTCGGTGAGCTTCTCCAGCAGTTCGCTGCGCTCGTTGTCGTTGGCCTTGAGGAAGGCGCTGAACTCGCTTTGTGCCAGCAGCACGGCGCGGGTGAACTGTTCGAAGTTCAGGCCGAGGGCCAGTTCCAACTGGGTCTTGTACTCGGTTTTCTGGCTGGCCAGCAGTTGGTCGCTGTCCAGGTCGAACAGGCTTTGGCGGCTGTTCTGCAGCTTGCCGCTGGCCTTGTCGCGGGCGCGATTGGCTTCCCAGCGCGCGCGATAGCGACGGCCGTTGACGCCGACAAAATCCACCTCGGCATAACCGCCGCCGGTGCCTCGGCGCAGCAGCGTGCGCGGGTCGCCGATAGAAATATCGCTGTCGGCATCCGGCATCTTCGCCTGGCCGGTATCGCCCAGGCGCGGCACCGCGCCAAACAGCGCCAGGCACAGCGCATCGAGCAGGGTACTTTTACCGGCGCCGGTCGGCCCGGTAATCGCGAACAACCCGGCACTGGCCAGGGGCTCGGCGGTGAAGTCGATCTCAAACGGGCCTGCCAGGGAGGCGAGGTTCTTCAGGCGGATGGCAAGGATCTTCATGGCTGTTCGCCCCCCTGTTGCACTTCCTGGAGCAGCACGGCGAAGTCCCTCAACGTCTGTTCATCCACTTCGCTGCCGTAGCTGTCCTGCCAGGCACGGCTGAACAACTCCTGTGGGGTAAGCTGGTCGAGTTCGATCAGGCGCTCATCGTCCGTGTCGTCGCTGCCGCGTTTGCCGGCGTATTCGGCGGCAATGCGCACCAGGCGCACGGCTTTGCCTTGCAGGGCGGCTTCGATTTGCTGGCGCAGGTCGGGTTGCGGCTCGTCGAGGCGCACCCGCACTTCCAGCCAGGGATGGCGCTGGGTCTCGGCCAGCAGGTCGACGTCTGGCAAGTCGGCCAGCGCCTTGAGGATCTCCGCCAACGGTGCGGCTTCCAAGCGTTGCAGGTCAACCGAACGGGGGATCAGGCGCGGTTCGACACTCACCAGGCATTGGCCTTGGAAGGTCACATCAAGGATTTGGTGCTTGTAGCCGATTTCGGAAAACGACAAAGGAATCGGCGAGCCGCTGTAGCGAATGCGCTCTTCGCCATTCACCTTTTGCGGCTTGTGCAAATGGCCGAGGGCAACATAGCCGATACGCTTGTCGAACAGCTTGGCGGGCAGCGCCTCGGCATTGCCGATGATCAGGCTGCGCTCGGAGTCTTCCGACACCGAGCCGCCGGCCATGTGCGCGTGGCTGATAGCGATCAGCGCCTGGCCTTTTTTGCGTTTGGCGTTGGCGGCGGCGATCAACCCTTCGTGTACCTGGGTGATACCGCGCAGGTAGTCGTCACCCAAGTGTGCACCGGTAACTTCCGCCGGGCGCAGGAAGGGCAAGGCCAGGCACCAGGCGGCGACCTTGCCCTTGGCATCCTGCAGGGGAATCAGCAGACGTTCGGCATCCAGTTGGCCGTCATCCAGCCACAGCACACGACCCAGTGCATGGGTGCGCAGGCGGCGCATCAACGGCGCGGGCAACTCGATACGCGAGCCGGAGTCATGGTTGCCGGCGATCATCACAATCGTCAGCTTCGGGTTTTGTTCATGGGCGCTGATGATGAAGTCATACAGCCGCTCCTGGGCCTTGAGCGGCGGGTTGACCGTGTCGAAGATATCGCCGGCGATGAGCAGCACATCCGGGCTTTCGGCGTTGAGTTGACCCAGCAGCCACGCGAGGAAACAGGCGTGTTCGAAGTCGCGTTCCTGGCCATGGAGGTTTTGGCCCAGGTGCCAATCGGAGGTGTGAAACAGACGCAAGGCGAACTCCGTGCAGAAGATGAAAAGGAGGGGAGTTTACCTGTGTGGGCGCTGGCTTGCCCGCGATGCGGGTGGGTCAGTCGAAAAAACTGCTAGATGACACACCGCCATCGGGGGCAAGCCCCCACCCACAAGGGTCATGCGCCCTGCGGGCAGTCCAGCGCTCGGTCAGCCAGGGTTTTGGCGTTGTTGATCAAATGCTCGGTGGCGCTGGCCATGTGGCGCTGATCACCGCTCAGGCCTTGAGTGGTGCCTGCGGCAGTCGCGGTTGCGCAACGCAATAGGTCGCAGATTTGGGCGAGGGCGTCTTCGAAGCTGAGGTCTTGATGGACGGTGAAGGCCGGCGCTGAGGCGGGTTGCAGGTAGTGGCTCAGGGCACGGTCGAATATTTCGCGGGGTGGGTCGGGGACGATTTTGTTCATGAATGAAGTACCTACTGGTTTTGGAGCCATTCTTTTGCCGATCTCACACGTCAAAAGGTGGCAGCTATGTGCGGGGTGAGATACCGGATTAGTAGGAGCACCCGGCCAGACCGAAGTCTGCCCGCACACAGCTGCCATAGAGCATGTTGCTCGTGGCGCCTACAAGTTCACGGGATCTCACACCCGATCGCTGATGTGCAGCGACGGAGCGAAGGCTAGCCAGTGAAGTGAGCAGGCGCAAGGCCGTGGGATTGTCTAGGAATCTTCCTGCAAATTAAAGGGATATGGCTTGCTGGCCTTTAACAATGCATGACATGACGCAGCGCGCTTGCCTCGCGCGGGGCTGTACAGCGCCCCTAGATATTGCATGTCCAATTCCACGTAATCGTCATGAGGGCAGGGCTAATCAACCAGGCTCGAATTGAGACTATTGCTTCAAATAGTTTGAGAAGAACGTCAGGAAAATATCATGTTTGATAAGCGGTGAGTGGGACTAGTACATACCCTGCGGGTTCCTACCCATAAGTATTACAGACCCGTCCTTAGTGGTTTTAGGAAGCGGCTGGCTTACGCGGGGCAATAAATCATGCAGTGTCGAGAGGGTGGAGCGGTCAGGTGACTTGCTCCACGTAGTATGCGCTTTAGTGTTTTCTCAATAATTGTGGAGACTATTATGAAAAGCCGTATTGCATTGCCTCTTGCAGCATTGATGTTGGTTTCGTTTCAAGCGTCTGCGTTATGTTTGAGTATTGCTGATAGTTACACGGGGATTCTACAGCCTGAAGATGAAGTAACCGCGCATGGTCCGTTCAACATAACGTCCGCCAATGGGTGTTCTGGAGCGAATATCGATGCGTCGGTTTCAGCAGGCGGAGCTGGACGGGCGCCGGATATATTTATCGAGCGCGAAGTGGGGGCGGTCTGGAACAGGGTCTCATTTAGCATAGGCAATAATGCTTCATACGTCGGGCCTTTGGGCAACTATCGAGTGAGACTGAAAAACAATGATGCCGTCTCTAAATCCTACTCAGGTACGGTTAGATACGGTCGGTAGTCCAACACGCGGTGCTTCAGGGCTGTCCCTGATGCACCACGGCTCAGGTGCCACGTCAAGCGTGTTCATCTATTGATAAATCATTCTGGGAAGACTTTACGAAGTAAGCCAGCGCGGCGACAGCTTGATTTGCATCCACCATGCCTTGTAAGTGGTCCATAGCGCCGTCTTGCTTTGCAACCAGTGGTTCACTTTTGAAAAAAGCTTTAGTGTCCTCCAGTTTTTCGTTGAATAAAGCAATGGCGTTGAATTTCACATGGGTATTTGTCTGGCGCCCATTGGCATCAGATGCGCCGTCACCGGAAATAAACATCCCAAATGCGCGCTCACTGATCATCCCGTCATCAAAGAGCCGTCTGCCGACTTTCTTGAGTTCTGCAGTACTGATTGACGTCATATCATAATATTTCAAGAACGCTTTCAGCGGGCTGATCTTTTCCTGATTGCCAAGCCTCAACGCATCCGCTGCCTCGGAGGCTTCGGTAATCGTAAATGCATTAGTCACTTGGTTCGGATTTTTAATAGTATAAGCATTGGTCTGCTTAGTTAGTGGTGCCGATGAAACATTCAAGGTAATGGTCATTGGATAATCTCCATTAAAAGAGGGCTACATCGCGCTATCGGCCAGTTGCGCTTGAACATTAAATTTAGGCCGTGGATGTTTTTCTTCATGCATAGTCTTTGGTTTGCATGGTTGG
This sequence comes from Pseudomonas sp. MYb13, assembly GCF_002980075.1. Taxonomy (NCBI): domain Bacteria; kingdom Pseudomonadati; phylum Pseudomonadota; class Gammaproteobacteria; order Pseudomonadales; family Pseudomonadaceae; genus Pseudomonas; species Pseudomonas sp. MYb13. The sequence goes on from NZ_PCQI01000010.1 coordinate 104,752, forward strand.
AGGAAAGGGCCTGGGAAGTCGTCGGTTTGACAAGGGAATAATTGGGACTAGGACATCCCTGACAGGCTCCTACTTGAAAGTATTACAGACCCGTCCTTAGTGATTTTAGGAAGTGGCTGGCTTACGCGGGGCAATAAATCATGCAGTGTCGAAAGGGTGGAGCGGTCAGGTGATCTGCTCTACGTAGTACGCGCTTTAGTGTTTTCTCAGTGATTATGGAGATTAATATGAAAAGCCTTATTGCATGGCCTCTCGCAGTATTGATGTTGGTTTCGTTTCAAGCGTCTGCGTTATGTTTGAGTATTGCTGATAGTTATACTGGGATCATACCGCCGAACACCACCATTACGGCGCATGGCCCTTTTAAAATCACCGCCGCCAATGGCTGTTCTGGGGCGAATATAGATGCGACCGTCTCGGCCGGCGGCGCTGGTAGAGCGCCCGGCATATTTATCGAGCAAGAAGTCGGTTCCTCTTGGGCCAGAGTATCGTTCAGTATAGGTAATAACGCTTCATATTCAGGTGCGTTCGGTAATTACCGAGTGAGATTGAATAACGATGATGCGGTGTCAAAATCCTACTCGGGCAACGTAAGATACGGCCGTTAGGGCATCATGCGGCGCATCAGGGATGCCCCTGACGCGCCGCTCGCAGGCATCAGGCCTGTTCTTGTATTGATAAGTCACTATTGGCAGACTTTATAAAGTAAGTCAGCGCATTAACGGCGTGGTTAGCACTTATCATGCTCTGAAGATGGTCCATTGCTCCGTCTTGCCTGGCAACCGCTGGTTCACTTTTGAAAAAAGCTTTAGTGTCCTCGAGCTTTTCATTGAACAAGGCTATGGCGTTAAACTTTACATGAGTATTTGTCTGGAATCCGTTCGCATCAGAGGCTCCATCACCCTCTATGAACATCCAAAAAGCTCGTCGGCTGATCATCCCTTCGTCGTAAAGTTTCCTGCCGACCAACTTGAGCTCGTCAGTACTGATTGACGTCATATCATAATCTTTCAAGAACGCTTTCAGCTGGCTGATCTTTTCCTGATTGCTAAGCCTCAACGCATCCGCTGCCTCGGAGGCTTCGGTAATCGTAAATGCATTAGTCACTTGGTTCGGATTTTTGATGGTGTAGGCATCGTTCTGCTTACTTATCGGTGCGTATGAAACATTCAAGGTAATGGCCATTAGATAATCTCCATTAAAAGAAAGCTACATCGCGCTATCGGCCTCTTATGTTTTTTCTTAAATAGTGGCTAGTGCTACTTGGGGTATAAGGGCGGCAAACTGGTGGTATCTGTCGCTGGGTCCAGTTCGCGCTCAGCGGTCGGGATGGCCTTGACCGCACGCCAGAGGTCTTCGCCCAGCCAAAAATGCCCACTCTCGCTGTAGAGCGCGCCGTTCAACCCATCCAATGCGTCCGACAGCGGCACGAACCGCGCCGCCATATCGGCGAGCGTTTCCGGTTGCTGGCGGGCCCAGGCGTCGAGGGCCTGGCGGGTGGCCTGGGGGTCGTTCGCTTGTGTGGCGCGCTTGAGGTCGTCGAGCAAGGTGCGCGGGCTCGGACCGGTTTGCGCGGCGCGCTGCACGGCGGGCTGCCGACGGGCACGCCACCAGAGGCCGAAGCCCAACAAGGTGGAGCAGGCGAGCAACAGGGTGCTGAGTTGCCACAGCCACAGGTGGTTGTCATCGGGCGCGGTGATGACGGTGGGCGTGGCGGGGGTGTCGACGACGAGGCTCGGGTTGGTCGCCACTTGCAGGGTGCGCGCCGGCAGGCTGGTGCGCTCCAGGTGGTCTTCATGGGTGTTCCACCACACCACGTCCACGGCGGGCAGTTCCAGGGCGCCGGCACGGTTGGGCACCAGCGCTTCGCGGTCTTCACGGCTGCCAATGAGGCCTCGGTCGTTGCTCTGGTTGCCGAGCACGGGCTGGTCCGGGTAGCGGCGCAGGCCATTGATGTCGGTGCTGGGCAGGGCCGGCAATTGCGCACTGGCCAAGCCTTCGGCCTTGACGGTGAGGCTACGGGTCAGGGAATCGCCGACCTGCACATGCTCGGGTTCCGGGTTCCAGGTTTCGCTCAGGGTCAGGCTGCGTGCCGGTAACCATGGCGTATCGGCGGGATACAGCGCGGGCTTGGGCTTGACCGTCAGTGGCAGTTGCGCAGAACTCACGTGGATGAGCTTGCCGGGCTTGGTGCCCTGCAGGGTGTTTTCCTGGGGCGGACGCGATTCCACCAGCGTGGCGCTGAAGGTCTGTGCCGGAATTGCCAGGGTGCCGCTGTGTTGCGGGTAAATCGCGTAGCGGGTTTCGATCACGCCATGCCGGATGCTGTTGATGACCTTCTCGTAGGTGCGCGACTCACCCAGTTGCTCCACGCGTGCATCGGCAATCTGCAAGGGCGTGAGGCTGCTGTCGTCATACAGCGACACCGAGTGGTACACGCGCACGGTCAACAGCGCCTGGGCCTGGACGTAGACGCTGGTCTGGTCAAGGTTGGCCTCGACGAACACCGGCGCCAGTTCGGCGGCGGTGTTCTGGCTGGCGGTTTCGACCACCTGCAGGCTGATCGGCTGGGTCTTGTATTCGCCCACTTGCAGGGGCGGGATGACCACCGTGCCGTTTTCCTTGGGCAGCAGGGTGATGATCCAGCGCGTGGTGGCGCGGTTATCGCCGCCCAACGTGGTGAGCTGGTTGATCTGGCGGGTGCCGCTGACTTCGAACTGTGCATCCAGCGGCGACAGGTCGGGCTTGCCGAACTGGGTGACATCGCTGGATTCCACCGTCAGTTCCACCGTTTCCCCGGAATTGAGGCGGCTGCGGTCGACACTGGCGCTCAGGTTCGCCGCCTGGGCGTGGCCTGTCGACAGGGCGAGCAGGAGCAGTAGGGTGGTGCGGCGGCTCATCGAGTCTTGTCCTGATGTTGTTGCTGTTCGTACCAGAATTTGCGGCGCAGCAGTTCACCGGGGTTGTCCGGAATCTCGCGCAGCCATTGCTCCAGGGCCTGGCGATGTTCACCGTCGAGGCTGGCGTCATTGGGACGCAGCGGCGGGGTGGTGGTGTGTTCGTCGCCCAACTCGCTGCCCGGTACTTCATTGCCTGCGGTTTGTGGCGTGTTGCCTGTCTGGGTGTCGCCAGTGCCGGCCTCACCCTGGCCTTGGGACGACTGCTCGCCTCCCGTGGCATTTTGCCCAGTGGCGCCCGGTTGCGCAGTTTGGCCGGGTTGGGTGGTTTCGTCATCCTCGTTTTTTGCCGGTTTGGTCGGCTCTGGTTGGGCCTGTTCCTGCATCAGGGCTTCCACCAGTGCCTTGTTTTTCAACGCCGGTTGCAGGTCGGGCTGCGCTTCGAGGGCTTGTTCGTAGGCGTCTATCGCCGCTTCCAGTTCACCGGACTTGGCCAGGGCATTCCCACGATTGTAGTGGGAGTAGGCGTCATTGCCCTCGGCGAAACGCTTGATGGCCTCGGCATAGTTGCCAGCTTCGTAGAGCGCCACGCCTTGCCACTGGGGGTCTTCGAAGTGTTCGGCGGCTTCGGCGGGACGTTTTTTCTTCAGCAGGTACTGGCCTTGCTGATCTGGCCGCAACCACAGGTCCTGCAGGCCGAAGGCGTAGCTGGGTTGCGGTGCACTCAACAGCAACAGCGGCAGGCAGAACAACCAGCCGCGTCGGCCGGCGCAGGCGGCCAGCAGCAACAAGGGCAGGAGCAGCCAGTAACCCTGGTCGGCCCAGGTGTCGAGGTGCAGCAGTTGGCCGTCGTTGCGCAGGGTATGCGGTGGGTCCAGCACGCCGAGCTGGCGCAGGTCCTTGTCGTCCAGGCGCGCGGCGCGGTAGCGGCCGCCCATTTCGCTGGCGAACGCCTTGAGGGTCGGGCTGTCCAGGCGTGGCACCAGGATCGCGCCTTGCTCGTCCTTGAGGAACTCGCCACTTTCCTGGGTCACCGGCGTGCCCTCACGGCTGCCGATGCCGAGGATCGACAAACTCGGTGCCTGGGCGCTTTGCAGCAGCAGGCGGATGCCCTGGCGTTCCTGTTTGGACAGCGAGGAGCCAACCAGCAACAGGCGACCCTGGCCGAGGCCACCTTGCTTGAGCAGGCCCAGGGCCTTTTCAACCGCCAGGTCGGCGCGGTGGCCCGCCTCGGGCATGATCGACGGGCGCAAGGCTTCCAGCAGGTTGCGGCTGGTGGCCAGGTCGTCTGACAGCGGCACCAGCGTGTGGGCACTGCCGGCGTACACGATGATCGCGGTTTGTGCGTCGGTGCGCGCCTGCAGCAGGTCATACAGCTTGCGTCGTGCCTGTTCCAGGCGATTGGGCGGGCTGTCGGTGGCGAGCATTTCCGGGGTCAGTTCCAGCAGCACCACCAATGGGTCGGAAGGCTTCTGGCTGGATTGTTCAACCCGCTGCCAGCTGGGGCCGAGTAACGCCAGCACCGCGAGGAGCCAGGCGATACCCAGCAGCACCCACGGCGATTTGCTTTCACGGCCGTTGCCACCGCTGAGCAGCACGGCATGGAACGCCGGTGGCAGGATCATCTGCCAGCGTCCGGCGCGCTTTTGCCGGTGCCACAGGTGCCACAGCAACCAGCCAAGCAACGGCAACAGCAACAGCCACCAGGGACGGAACCAGTGCGGCCACAGGTCGATCATCGACGCCTCCGCAAACGCAGGCGTTTAAGGCGCTGGCGCCATTCCGGGTGTTGCTGCAGGAAAATGCCTTTGCTCGTCAATTTGTTGAACAACCGCTGCAAGGCGTTATTGGGCCAACGCTCCTGAATCACCAGCAGCATGCTCAGCACCAATGCCAGGCCCAGGGGCGCGCTGTACAGCGCCAGTGCCGGGCGCGCCTGGGTGGGTTGTTGCTCGACGGGTTCGAGCTTGTCGAGCGTCTCTTTGATCGCTTGCAGTTCTTCGCCATCACGGGCGCGAAAGTACTGGCCGCCGGTGGCTTCGGCGATGGCCTTGAGCGCCGGTTCGTCGAGGTCCAGGCTCGGGTTGACGCCGAGGATGCCCAGGGAGCCGGTTTGTTCTGGGTCGGCGCCGATGCCGATCGGGTAGATCTTCACGCCTTCTTCGGCGGCCAGGCGTGCAGCGGTGAACGGGTCGATCTGCCCGGCATTATTGGCACCGTCGGTGACCAGGATCAGCACGCGGCTTTGCGCCGGACGCTGGCGCAAGCGCTTGAGGGCCAGGCCGATGGCGTCGCCAATCGCGGTGTTCTTGCCGGCAATGCCGATGCGCGCTTCATCCAACCACGTGCGCACGGTGCGGCGGTCGAAGGTCAGCGGTGCTTGCAGGTAGGCCTGGCTGCCGAACAGGATCAGGCCGACACGATCACCTTCACGGCCTTCGAGAAAATCGCCCAGCAAGTGTTTGACCAGGCTCAGGCGACTGACGTCTTCGTCGTGCCAGTTCATATCGGGGAAATCCATCGAGCCGGACACGTCCACCGCCACCAGCAAATCCCGGCCGCTGGCGGCAATCGGCAGCGGCTCGCCGAGCCATTCGGGGCGCGCCGCGGCGGTCAACAGCAGCAACCACAGCACCAGGTAAGGCGCTTGCTGGCGCCAACCCGGCAGGTTGGCGCGCGCGCGGCGACGGGCCAGGCCTTCGAGGTCACTGAGGTAGCTGACTTTCAAGGCGGGCTCGCCGCTGTCGGCAGCCGGCAGCACAAGGCGCATCAGCCACGGCAGTGGCAACAGGGCAAATACCCACGGCCAGGCGAACTCAAACATGTTTGCGAATCCAGGTGTCGACGGCTTGGGTCAGGCCGGCGATGGCTTTGTCGTCGAGTTTGCATTCGGGTTTATAGGCGCCTTCCACTAACACCATCCAACGTGTGAGGCCGGCGGCGGGGCAGCGGTTATCGAGGAACGCCAGCCATTTGCGGCCGTTGAGGGTGTGGCTCTGGCTATAGGGGTAGTCGTTGCGGCACAGGCGCTTGAGCAGGCCATTGAGTTGCTGCAGCCAGGCGCCAGCCGGGGCCCCGTCGTAAGGTTTGGGCATCAGTGCCAGCTCCGCCAGGGCAGCGATGCGCAGCGGGTCCAGCGGTTGCTCGGCGCGGGCGATGGGGCGACGAGCCGGCAGGAAACCGCGCAGCCACCACAGGCCCCAGCCCAGCAGCGGAATCACCAGCAGCAACAGCCACCACCCCGGCGCAGGCGGCCAGAAACCGATGGCGGGCGGGGCGATCAGCGGCTGCAGTTGGTCAAGGCTGCTCATTGTTTTTTAACCGGGCGTTGCGGGTTGAGGTATTCGCGCAGTTGCTCGACCATTTCGCTCTGGGTGCTCAAGGGCATCAGCAGCACCCGTAGTTTCTGCGCGAGCAGTTCCCAGCGGGCAATGCGCGCTTCGGCCTGGGCCTTGTAGGCCTGGCGCAAATCGAAGTTGAGCGTGTCCAGTTCCAGCTGCGCACCGCGCTCCGCAAAGCGCAGCAGCCCAGCGGCCGGCAGGGCGTGGTCCAGTGGGTCGGAGATTGGCAACAGCAGCAGGTCGCAATGGCGCGACAAAAGACTGAGCTGTTGCTCGGCACCTTCGGTCAGCGCGCGTTCATCGCAGATCACGATCACCAGGCTGCCAGGGCGCAACACTTCGCGACCACGGCGCAGGGCCATGCCGAGTGCGTCGGCTTCGGGGCGGCTTTCGGTGCTCAGGCTCTGGTTGACGCGCACCAGGCGGTTGAGCAGCTGCAGCAGGCTTTGTTTACTGCGCCGTGGCTTGATTTCGTAGTGCTCGCTGTCGCCGAACACCAGCCCGCCCACGCGGTCGTTGTGCCCCAGCGCCGCCCAGCCGATCAGGCTGGCCGCCTGGGCGGCGAGCACCGACTTGAACATCTGTCCCGAGCCAAAAAACAACCGGCAGCTTTGCTCCACCATGATGAAAATCGGCCGCTCGCGTTCTTCATGGAACAGCTTGGTGTGCGGCTCCTGCGTGCGTGCCGTCACACGCCAGTCGATGGTGCGCACATCGTCGCCGGCCTGGTACACGCGCACCTGGTCGAAGTCCACGCCGCGCCCGCGCAGCTTGGAGTGGTGCAGGCCGATCAGCGGGCTGCGCTGGCTCGGCGTGGAGAACAGCTGCACTTCGCGCACGCGATGGCGCATCTCGATCAATTCGCTGAGCGTGACGTGGATCCCATCGCCTGCGTTCATGGGTTTCAAGCGACGGCAACGACGTCGAGAATGCGTTGCACCACACGGTCCTGGTCAATGCCCGCGGCTTCGGCCTCGAACGACAGAATGATGCGATGGCGCAGTACGTCGAACAGCACCGCCTGGATATCTTCCGGGCTCACGAAGTCGCGCCCGGCGAGCCAGGCATGGGCACGTGCGCAACGGTCGAGGGCGATGGAGCCGCGAGGGCTGGCGCCGTAGGCGATCCATTCGGCCATTTCCGCGTCGAACTTGGCCGGGGTGCGCGTGGCCATGACCAATTGCACCAGGTATTCCTCCACCGCATCGGCCATGTACAGGCCGAGAATTTCCTTGCGCGCGGCAAAGATCGCCTGTTGGCTGACACGGCGTTCGGGCTTGGTTTCGCCGTTGAGTGCTTCGCCACGGGCCTGTTGCAGGATGCGCCGCTCGACGGCAGCGTCGGGGAAGCCGATCTTGACATGCATCAGGAAGCGGTCGAGCTGGGCTTCGGGCAGCGGGTAGGTGCCTTCCTGCTCGATGGGGTTTTGCGTGGCCATCACCAGGAACAGTGGCGAAAGGTCGTAGGTGCTGCGCCCGACGCTGACCTGGCGTTCGGCCATGGCTTCCAGCAGCGCCGATTGCACCTTGGCCGGCGCGCGGTTGATTTCGTCCGCCAGCACCAGGTTGTGGAAGATCGGGCCCTGTTGGAACACGAAGCTGCCGGTTTCCGGGCGATAGATTTCGGTGCCGGTGATGTCGGCAGGCAACAGGTCAGGGGTGAACTGGATGCGATGGAACTGCGCTTCTATCCCCTCGGCCAGCTCTTTGATGGCCTTGGTCTTGGCCAGGCCCGGCGCGCCCTCGACCAGCATATGACCGTCGGCAAGCAAGGCGATCAGGAGGCGATCGATGAGTTTTTCCTGGCCGAGAATCTGCGTAGAAAGAAAGGTTCGCAGCGCAAGCAGCGCTTCACGATGTTCCATCGATGACGGTTCCTGGAAAAGTGGGCCCTGGGCATTGGGGAAAGTGTCAGGGCTTGGGGGCATTACTTTAATGCATCAGAGGGGGCGGCGACTAACGGTGCGCAGGGTATTTTTTGGAAACAATCGCAATTGTATTGGGTTTTTAAGGGTCCCCAGCGGCGGGATCCCTCTCCCCATGAATACCTGCCCGCTTGAAACCGTGCTCGCAGTTCCTCATGGGCATGGGACGCCTGAAAGCCAGGGCTGGCCAAAAGGGCCCGAATTGATGTCCGGAGGCTTGTTGACGTTGTAGAAGTTCTGCTTGTATTCCTTGCCGAAGTACGCAACTGGCTCCGCGTAGACCTGGTAGGTTTTGCTGGCGTCCCACGGCGGGATGCCGTTGCAATCGCCATTCCCAGGCGCCGCCTTGATGGTGATGTTTTCTGCCAGCGTGAGGCTGTGCCGTCCATCCGACACGGTGACGGAAATGGATGTATGGGTGTCAGCATTCACGCTCGGTGCGATGAGGTGCAGCGTGGCTTGCGTGCCGGCCTCTGGCGTGAAGCCTGCTGCAGCCCACTGGTAGGTTAGCGGCTTGTTCGTGGGCGACTCGGCGTATACATGGGCACTGAACGCCTCGCCCGACTTTACGTCTTCAGGGAGGGCGAGGCGTCCGGTCGGTGGCTTGTCGGCATGGTCGTCCAGCATCTTCTGGATGGCGGCGTGCAAATCAGGCTGCACGCCGATTTCACTTCGATTGCCGTTGATCGGTGGGTAGCCGGTGGCCACCAGGATACCGCGCAGTGCTTTCGGGGCGATGTTGCCCAGCCCATGGGCCCGCGCCACGCCCTGTAAAGAGGCCATGACGCCAGCAATGATCGGATTGGCCGACGAGGTGCCGCTGAACGTGTGGGTATAGCCGGTGGTTGGAAGGTTGGCGCTCCAGGTCGTCGTCGTGACGGAGTACCCCCAACTGAACAGGTCTACGCGGCTGCCATACTCGGAAAAACTGGCTCTCAAGCCGGTCTTGGGGTCGACTGCCCCGGCATAGACACTGCCGGAGTCGTAAAGATTGCGATCGAAGTAGCCGTTGAAATAAGGATGGTCCAGGTCGATATTGCCGTTCGCGGCCGCCAATACAACATGCACCCCTTTCTCCTGCGTCAGGTAAGCAATGATGTCGCGCACGGTCCTGTTGTATTCAAGGGGCATGTAGCATTTTTCGCTGCAGCCTACTGCCGCGAACGGCGTGTAGTTGAGGTGTACGCCAAGTTGTACGACATCACCTTCGCGTAATTGGTCGGCCAACTGCAAAAGCCTGTCGGTCCCCCATTGCAAGTAGCCGAGCTGTGCCTGCGGCACAATGCCGGTGGTCCCGTAGCCATTCTCCCGGGAAACGATGATGCCGGCGCTACTGGTGTCATGGGCGCCGGTCACAGCGCCCACTGTCAGTTCCAGGAAAGGCCTGGGCAAGTCCACGTGTTCGTAGGACCAATGATCGATTTCCGCAGAAATCACCCGCACGTTCTCGCCTTTGCCGCCAGGCACTGTCCAGGCGTGTAGGGCATTCACACCGCCGATCATGTAGGGCGGCACCGCCTGTTGGCCAAATTCATAATGCTGGCGTGGGCTGTGGTCCGGGATGTCGTTATCGGCACTCGCCACCGTGGGTGGGCCGTTGTCGCCGTGCATGCCCTCCACCTGTGGTTCAAAGTCGACCGCTTCTATTGCCGGGTCTTGTTTGAGGCGCAACGCAAGTGCTTGCGCCTGCTTGACTGTCAAGTGGCGGGTGGCGGCGATGTAGTAGCGGTCCAGTCGATGTCGGCGCAGCGCCTGGAGGTCTTCCAGCGTTCGGGATGCAGAGGGGGGGCACGAGTGGCTTGATGCTGGGGAAGCGTTTCTGGAGTGCGCTTGGTGGGTTGATCGTCGCAGCGCTTGAGGATGAAGAGGCGGCGTTGTCTTTTAGCAGCAAGATAAGGTGTGAATAGTCAGTCGAGCCCGCTTGGGCCGGCAACGCTATCGATAAGGTGACCCCCAAGAGTGCCGCCAGCGGAATCTTTCCAATCGGCTTCATCAAGCGCCTCCGCAGTTATCGTCCAGGTTTTGAACCAGCTAAGGCTTAAAACCCAGGCGCCGATACTGTTAGAAATAACAGTATCGACAAACGGACAAACACTTCGACGGTCGCGGGGCCGGCACCACTCAGGCGCGGATGTAAGTGCCGGTGCCCTTGAGAATGTTCTGCAAGGTCTCTTCGACCTCGGCCAGGTCCGACGCCGCGGTGGCGTGGGTGATCTCCAGTTGGTCCTTGCCGCCCAGGGCATCGGCATCGCCTGCGGCCAGCTCAACCAGCAAGGTCGTGGCGCCGAGGGTAACTTTCAGCCCGTCCAGGGTGGACGGCTCGTAGTCCCACGTCAGTTCCACTTCGTCTTCATCCGGGTAACGGGTCAGCATGAACATTTCGCCGTTCTTGCCGTGGCAGCAGAGCATGGCCATGTTGTCTTCTTCGTCATCGCACGGGGTGGCCATCAGTGCGTCGGTTTTCAGTTGCAGCATGGGAAATCCTGTCTGGGGGAGGGCGCAGCCAGGCAATTGTGCCATTGCAGCGAATTTTGTGCTGCTCCCTGTGTCACACCTCATGCATGACCTGGCGGGCAATACCAGTCATTTTCGGCACTCGGGCTCTGGAAAACAGGCGGTTTTTTGGCCATGCAATACGGGTTGCCCAAATCGCAACCCCTAGCCTGCTTACCGATGACCGAATATGTCGCAGCGTCGCAAGCAGCTGTCTTCCTACACTCGTTAAGCTGCGCAACGGATGTGCATGTGCCAGGCGCCTGACCTGCCCGTCGTACCGTCACCCGGCAAGGTGTGCATCTTATGGAAGTTGTATGTGACCTCATTGTCTTGTCCAGCTTCACCCACCTGTCACCCTGATTCGTTTATGGTGCTTATTTATCAGTATCGACGAACAGCGATGACGGTCTCCCCGCAAGGGGATAACACGCGACGCTTCCATCAATAACAAGCCCAAGCGGAGTACCACAGATGGCGTTCTTCACCGCAGCCAGCAAGGCCGACTTCCAGCATCAACTGCAAGCGGCACTGGCGCAGCACATCAGTGAACAGGCACTGCCACAAGTGGCGCTGTTCGCTGAACAATTTTTCGGCATCATTTCCCTGGACGAACTGACCCAGCGTCGTCTTTCCGACCTGGCCGGTTGCACCCTCTCTGCGTGGCGCCTGCTTGAGCGCTTTGATCACACCCAACCGCAAGTGCGGGTCTACAACCCCGATTACGAACGTCATGGCTGGCAGTCGACCCACACCGCGGTCGAAGTGCTGCACCATGACCTGCCATTCCTGGTGGACTCGGTGCGCACCGAGCTGAACCGCCGTGGCTACAGCATCCACACCCTGCAGACCACCGTGCTCAGCGTACGTCGTGGCGCCAAGGGCGAGCTGCTGGAAATCCTGCCTAAAGGCACCCAGGGCGACGGCGTCCAGCAAGAATCGCTGATGTACCTGGAAATCGACCGTTGTGCCAACGCCGCCGAACTGAACGTGCTGAGCAAAGAGCTTGAGCAGGTGCTGGGCGAAGTGCGCGTCGCCGTGGCCGATTTCGAACCGATGAAAGCCAAGGTCCAGGACCTGCTGGCCGGTATCGACGCCAGCCAGTTCAGCATCGACGGCGAAGAAAAGGCCGAGATCAAGAACTTCCTGGAATGGCTGGTGGGCAACCACTTCACGTTCCTCGGCTATGAAGAATTCGTGGTACGTGACGAGGCGGACGGCGGTCATATCGAATATGACGCCGACTCCTTCCTCGGTCTGACCAAGCTGCTGCGCGCCGGCCTCACCGCCGATGACCTGCGCATCGAAGACTATGCCGTTGCCTACCTGCGTGAACCGACCGTGCTGTCGTTCGCCAAGGCCGCGCACCCAAGCCGCGTGCATCGCCCGGCCTACCCGGACTATGTGTCGATCCGTGAGATCGATGCCGACGGCAAGGTCATCAAGGAACACCGTTTCATGGGCCTGTACACCTCGTCGGTGTATGGCGAAAGCGTGCGAGTGATCCCGTACATCCGGCGCAAGGTTGCGGAAATCGAGCGCCGTTCCGGCTTCCAGCCCAAGGCTCACCTGGGCAAGGAGCTTGCTCAAGTCGTTGAAGTGCTGCCGCGCGATGACCTGTTCCAGACCCCGGTCGACGAGCTGTTCACCACCGTGATGTCGATTGTGCAGATCCAGGAACGCAACAAGATCCGTGTGTTCCTGCGCAAAGACCCGTACGGCCGTTTCTGCTACTGCCTGGCCTACGTGCCGCGCGACATCTACTCCACCGAAGTGCGCCAGAAGATCCAGCAAGTGCTGATGGATCGCCTGAAGGCCACGGACTGCGAGTTCTGGACATTCTTCTCGGAGTCGGTGCTGGCCCGTGTGCAGTTGATCCTGCGCGTAGACCCTAAAAACCGCATCGACATCGACCCGCTGCAGTTGGAAAAAGAAGTGGTGCAGGCCTGCCGCAGCTGGCAGGACGACTACTCCAGCCTCGTCGTCGAAAGCTTCGGCGAAGCCCAAGGCACCAACGTGCTGGCGGACTTCCCGAAAGGCTTCCCGGCCGGCTACCGCGAGCGGTTTGCCGCGCATTCGGCCGTGGTCGACATGCAACACCTCAACAGCCTGAGCGAAGCCAACCCGCTGGTGATGAGCTTCTACCAGCCCCTGGGCCAGGTTTCCGGCCAGCGCGAGCTGCATTGCAAGCTCTACCACGCGGACACCCCGCTGGCGCTGTCCGACGTGCTGCCGATCCTGGAAAACCTCGGCCTGCGCGTACTGGGCGAGTTCCCGTACCGCCTGCGCCACGCCAATGGCCGTGAGTTCTGGATCCACGATTTTGCGTTCATCGCCGCCGAAGGCGTGAACCTGGATATCCAGCAGCTCAACGACACCCTGCAGGATGCCTTCGTGCACATCGTCCACGGCGATGCCGAGAACGATGCGTTCAACCGCCTGGTGCTGACCGCCGGCCTGCCATGGCGCGACGTCGCGCTGCTGCGTGCCTACGCCCGCTACTTGAAGCAGATCCGCCTGGGCTTCGACCTAGGTTACATCGCCAGCACCCTGAACAACCACACCGACATCGCCCGCGAGTTGACCCGGTTGTTCAAGACCCGCTTCTACCTGGCGCGCAAGCTCACTGCCGACGACCTGGAAGACAAGCAGCAACGCCTGGAACAAGCGATCGTGACGGCCTTGGACGACGTCCAGGTGCTCAACGAAGACCGCATCCTGCGTCGCTACCTGGACCTGATCAAGGCCACCCTGCGTACCAACTTCTACCAGACCGACGCCAACGGCCAGAACAAGTCGTACTTCAGCTTCAAGTTCGACCCGCGCGCCATTCCCGAACTGCCCAAGCCGGTGCCGAAGTTTGAAATCTTCGTCTACTCGCCGCGCGTTGAAGGCGTGCACCTGCGCTTTGGCAACGTTGCGCGCGGCGGCCTGCGCTGGTCCGACCGTGAAGAAGACTTCCGTACCGAAGTGCTTGGCCTGGTGAAAGCCCAGCAAGTGAAGAACTCGGTCATCGTGCCAGTGGGCGCCAAGGGCGGCTTCCTGCCGCGTCGCCTGCCACTGGGCGGCAGCCGCGACGAGATCGCGGCCGAGGGCATCGCCTGCTACCGCATCTTCATTTCCGGCCTGTTGGACATCACCGACAACCTGAAGGACGGCGCCCTGGTACCACCGGCCAACGTGGTGCGTCATGACGACGATGACCCGTACCTGGTAGTGGCAGCGGACAAGGGCACTGCGACCTTCTCCGACATCGCCAACGGCATTGCCATCGACTACGGCTTCTGGCTGGGCGATGCGTTCGCTTCCGGTGGTTCTGCCGGTTACGACCACAAGAAAATGGGCATCACCGCCAAGGGCGCGTGGGTCGGCGTGCAGCGTCACTTCCGTGAGCGCGGCATCAATGTGCAGGAAGACAGCATCACGGTGGTGGGCGTCGGCGACATGGCCGGTGACGTGTTCGGCAACGGCCTGTTGATGTCCGACAAGCTGCAACTGGTCGCGGCCTTCAACCACCTGCATATCTTCATCGATCCAAACCCAGACCCGGCCACCAGTTTCGTCGAGCGCCAGCGCATGTTCGAATTGCCGCGTTCGGCCTGGACCGACTACGACACCAGCATCATGTCCGAAGGCGGCGGTATCTTCTCGCGCAGCGCGAAGAGCATTGCCATCTCGCCACAGATGAAAGAACGCTTCGACATCTCTGCCGACAAGCTGACCCCGACCGAACTGCTGAACGCCTTGCTCAAGGCGCCGGTGGACCTGTTGTGGAACGGCGGCATCGGTACCTACGTCAAGGCCAGCACCGAAAGCCATGCAGACGTGGGCGACAAGGCCAACGATGCGCTGCGTGTGAACGGTAACGAGCTGCGCTGCAAGGTGGTGGGCGAGGGCGGTAACCTCGGCATGACCCAGCTGGGTCGCGTGGAGTTCGGCCTCAATGGCGGCGGCTCCAATACCGACTTCATCGACAACGCCGGTGGCGTGGACTGCTCCGACCACGAAGTGAACATCAAGATCCTGCTCAACGAAGTGGTGCAGGCCGGTGACATGACCGACAAGCAACGCAACCAGTTGCTGGCGAGCATGACCGACGAAGTCGGCCACCTGGTGTTGGGCAACAACTACAAGCAGACCCAGGCCCTGTCCCTGGCTGCGCGCCGTGCCTACGAGCGTGCCGCTGAGTACAAGCGCCTGATGAGCGACCTCGAAGGCCGTGGCAAGCTGGACCGTGCCATCGAGTACCTGCCGACCGAGGAGCAGCTCACCGAGCGCGCTTCCAACGGCAAGGGCCTGACCCGTCCAGAGCTGTCGGTGTTGATCTCGTACAGCAAGATCGACCTCAAGGAAGCCCTGCTCAAGTCGCTGGTGCCGGATGACGAGTACCTGACCCGTGACATGGAGACCGCGTTCCCGCCGAGCCTGGTCGCCAAGTTCGGCGAGGCGATGCGTCGCCACCGCCTCAAGCGCGAGATCGTCAGCACCCAGATCGCCAACGACCTGGTCAACCACATGGGCATCACCTTCGTTCAACGACTCAAAGAGTCGACCGGCATGAGCCCGGCGAACGTGGCTGGCGCCTATGTGATCGTGCGTGACATCTTCCATCTCCCGCACTGGTTCCGTCAGATCGAAGCCCTGGACCACCAGGTCTCCGCCGACGTGCAACTGGAGCTGATGGACGAACTGATGCGCCTGGGCCGTCGCGCCACGCGCTGGTTCCTGCGTAGCCGTCGCAACGAGCAGGATGCTGGCCGTGACACGGCGCACTTCGGTCCGCACCTGGCGGCGTTGGGTCTCAAGCTCGACGAGTTGCTGGAAGGCCCGACCCGCGAAGGCTGGCAGAACCGCTACAAGGCCTACACCGAAGCCGGTGTGCCGGAGTTGTTGGCGCGCATGGTTGCAGGCACTACCCACCTGTACACGCTGCTGCCGATCATCGAAGCCGCCGACGTGACCGGGCATGACGCCGCCGAAGTGGCCAAGGCCTACTTCGCCGTCGGCAGCGCCCTGGACTTGCCGTGGTACCTGCAGCAGATCAGTGACCTGCCGGTGGCCAACAACTGGCAGGCCCAGGCCCGCGAAGCCTTCCGCGATGACGTGGACTGGCAGCAACGCGCGATCACCATTTCCGTCCTGCAAATGGCCGACGCGCCACAAGACATGGAAGCCCGCGTGGCCCTGTGGCTTGAGCAGCACAAGGACATGGCCGATCGTTGGGTCGCGATGATGGTGGAAATCCGTGCTGCAGTCGGCACGGACTACGCCATGTACGCGGTGGCCAACCGTGAGCTGCTGGACCTGGCGTTGAGCGGTCAGTCGGTGCTGCAACCGGCTTGATCCCGAAGTAAAAAAAGAGCCCCGTATCGTGAGATGCGGGGCTTTTTTATTGCGCCAATTTTTACATCTCGTTACCGTCATTGCAGGAGCGCCGTGCTCCAGTGAGTACTGTCCAGATCAAGCGAGGGTGTATGCGACTTTGTATTTTCTCGGGTTCAAGCCCGGGCCGCTTGCCGGTCTATTCGGAAATGGCCGCCCAATTGGGCCAGGCGCTCGCCAAGGCTGGCATCGGTTTGGTCTACGGGGGGGCCTCGGTTGGCTTGATGGGGGCAGTCGCTGACGCTGCGCTGGCCAGTGGCGGTGAAGTGATCGGCGTTATGCCTGAATTCCTGGCCGCGAAAGAACTGGCCCACACCGGCCTCGACGACCTGCGGATCGTCGGCTCCATGCACGAGCGCAAAGCGCTGATGGCGGAGTTGTCCGACGGCTTTATCGCGTTGCCCGGTGGCATTGGCACCTTTGAAGAATTGTTTGAGGTGTGGACGTGGGCGCAGCTTGGCCAGCATGCCAAGCCCTGTGCTCTGCTGAACATCAATGGCTTTTACGACGGGCTGGCTTCGTTTCTCGACAATGTGGTGGGTGAGGCGTTTCTCAAGCCGGTGCACCGCGACATGCTGATCGTTGAGCCGAACGTGGCGCGTTTGATGGCGGCGGTATTGAGTTATCAGGCGCCCGACGTGCCCAAGTGGATCAAGCGCGACGACACCTGATGCCGCGGGTGCAGTCGCGTCAGGGCTCTACAGGGCTGGTTGGAGTGTCACTGAGGCAGGGTTGGACGATTTTTTCCAACCCGCGGTTGTTTTCTGGCAATGAGAAGCTGGCGGTCAGTGACCGGCCGTCGTCTGCGGCGGGCGTTAGCGAAAATTCTACTGTTTGGCCGCGTGAGGCGTCGCTGACCCAATAGGCTAGCTCTTCTCGCGAAACTGCGGTGCTGAGCGCAAAAAGCGTATTGACCTGGAACGCCCCGCCGGCATTCCAAACACCGTTTACCCAGTGATCGACAGCGGGGCGTGTTCCGGTCGTGACACGCAGCGGCCCGTTGGCGCTGGCATCCTTGCCTTCGAACGGATCGCTGTCGAAACCCAACAATGGCGGCATGATCTCTAGTGTGAGACTGGCCTTCGGGGCGTGTGGGTGACAGCTGATTTGCAGGAGAGCCTTGACGCGATAATCGCCGTACTGGCTGGTGCCAAAGGTCCGTGCGGTCAGTGCCGGGCTGACTGCGTCGGGTTGCTCAAGCAACCACACGGGGTGTCCAGGGGTAATGATCTGTTCGTCGGTAGCCGGCGTATCAGTCGTCTGTGCGTAGGCATCCAAATGTGCAATGAGCGCGGTAGTGAGCAACGTTAAGGGCAAGGGCTTTCATGGCGGTATGGGTCTGCGCGTATGGCTTCTGGGTAAAAGTCATTGTGCTGGTCAGCGGCCCGTCTGACTGTCAGCGTCTTCCCAAAATGCCTGCGCAATCGGTACACATCAGCGCGTGCAATCTTGCCTGTCGCGACTCAGCAGTTTGGCTTCCAGGTGATCCAAATGCTGGGTCATCAGCTTCACCGCACTGCTCACGTCACGTCGTTCAATGGCATCGACAATCGCCACATGCTCCTGCCAGGCGCAGTAGGTGCAGGCTTGCGCTTCATACTGGGCAATGATCAACGAAGTCAGAGGCACCAGGCTGTTGAGGAACTGCGCCAACGGTGCGTTACCGGCCATGGCGGCCAGTTGCAGGTGGAACTCCCCTGACAAGCGAATCGCCGGTCCGCGCTGATCACGTTCGATGCACTCACGTTCGCGACCAATCAGCTCGCGCAATTGGCGTAGCTGGGTGGGGGTGGCCTGGGCGCAGGCCAGTTGCACCATGGTGATTTCGGTCATGCGCCGCGCTTCCAGGATCTGCCGTGTCTGCTGGTGATCGGGCGCAGCCACCTGGGCGCGCTGATTCGGGCGCAGGATGATCACTTGCTGGTGTGACAGCTTGGCCAGTACCCGGCGAATCACACTGCGGCTCACGCCAAAGGTCTCGCCCAGGCTCTCTTCGGTAAAGCGGCTGGCCGGCGCGATGCGCTGTTCGAGAATGGCGTCGAACAGGCGTGGGTAGATGTCATCCACCGAGGGCTTTTTGCCGGCTACCAGGCGCATGGCGGGCAGGGCGGTGGTGGCAGGTGCGCGTTGCAGGGCGTGTGCGGTCATGGCCGGTCTCCGAAAAATCAGCTGCCCAGATGGTCGTCCGGGATGTTCAGGCGAATGCCCATGCGCAGGCCTTCCTGGAGGATATGCCGGCGCATCTCGGCACTGGCCAGGGCGCTGTTCTTGTTGCGAATGGCGCGCACCACGGCCTCGTTTTCCTGCAGGCGCTCCGCCAGGTGCTCGGGGGAGTTGCGCAGCACCTGGGCGCTTTGCTTGAGCGCGTTGCTGGTCTGTTGCACCACGTTCTGGAAAATCGGGTTGGAGGTGAGGGCGAACAGTTCTTCGTGAAAGCCGATATAGGCGTTCATCCCTGCTTGTGCATCACCGGCATCGAGGGCTTCGCGCATGTCCATGAGGGTCAGGCGCAATTGGCCGACCTCCTTGCTGCTGATCGTCTGGGCGACCAGGCCGACGATGAAGGGTTCGAGGGTGTAGCGCAGTTGCAGGATGTCCTCCAGGCTGGCAGCGGCCACGGCGTCATGGGCTTGCGGTTCGCTGACATCGGTTTCCAGCACGACCACGCCTTTGCCGGGCATGGAGCGCACCAGGCCGAGGGTTTCCAGCACGATCACCGCTTCGCGCAGGCTCGGGCGGCTGATGCCCATCTGTTCGGCCAACTCACGTTGGCCGGGCAGCATTTCACCGCGCCGCCACTGTCCACGCGCCAGGGCGGCGCGGAGTTTTTCTACGACTGAATTGACGACGGTTGAGGTGCTGATCACGTCGTACACTCCTTTAAGTTGCCAATACAATAATTAAACTGGCGTTGAGCCAATGTGGGAGCTGGCTTGCCTGCGATGGCTGACTATCAGTTGATAGTTTTGTGGGCTGACCCACCGCTATCGCAGGCAAGCCAGCTCCCACATTTGAACCGTGTCGCTTGCTCAGAACTCCTGATGTGCCGGCAACACCGGTTTCTTCGCCTGGAACGCGTAGCCTTGCTGGCCATCGAGGACCTTGTTGGCACGCTGGATATCGATGTCTTTCTCCCAGCGCGCAATGGCGACGGTCGCCACGCAGTTGCCGATCAGGTTGGTCAGCGCGCGGCCGATGCCCATGAACCAATCCACCGCCAGCACCAGCACCAGGCCGACCACTGGAATCGCTGGAATCGCCGTGAGTGTCGCCGCCAGAATCACCAGTGCCGAACCCGGAATACCGTGGGCACCTTTGGAGGTGATCAGCGATACCAGCAGGATGGTCAGCAAGTCGGTCATCGACAGCGGAGTGCCGGTGGCGTTGGCGATGAACACGATGGCCAGGGTCAGGTAGATGGAGAAACCGTCGAGGTTGAACGAATACCCCGTTGGAATCACCAAGCCCACCGTGGAGCTGCCGATACCCAAGTGCTCGAGTTTACGCATGATCTGTGGCAGCACGGCGTCGGAGGAGGCGGTGCCCATCACGATCAGCAGTTCTTCGCGCAGGTATTTGAGCAGCGGCAGCATGCGCAGGCCCGACAGGCGCATGACCAGGCCGAGGATCAGCCCGACGAAGGCAAAGCACGTCAGGTAGAACAGGCCCACCAGGCTGCCCAGGTGCTGCAGGGAGTCCAGGCCGTACGTGCTGGTGGTGAAGGCGATCGCACCAAAGACACCGATGGGGGCCAGGCGCACGATCATGCCCATGATGCGGAAAATCACATGGCTCAGCTCGTTGATCAGCCGCGAGATACCCGACGCCGCTTCGCCCACCAGGTTCAGCGCGCTGCCGAACAGCACCGAGAACAGCAACACTTGCAACACGTTGTTGTCGGCGAAGGCACCGATCACCGAGTTGGGAATCAGGTCCATCAGGAACTGGCTGGTGCCGCGGATGTGCTGGCCCTTGTCGGCCAGTTCATTCAAGCCGGCAGACGACAACTGCTCCAAGTGGATATTGGCGCCGGTGCCGATACCGGTGCTGAAAGCCATGACCAGGCCGATCACCAAGGCGACGGTGGTCAGGACCTCAAAGTAGATCACCGACTTGAGGCCGATTCGCCCGACTTTCTTCAAGTCGCCGGCGCCGGAAATACCGCTGACCACCACGCAGAACACGATCAGGCCGATCAGCATTTTGATCAGCTTGATAAAGCCGTCACCCAGGGGTTTGAGTTGCGAGGAGAATTCGGGAAGGGCCAGGCCGCAGGCTATGCCGAGCATCAGGCCAATCACGACTTGCAGGAAAATCGAACGCGAGCACCATCTGAGCATGGGGAGGGATCTCTATTCGGTGCCCTGGTGGTTCCAGGGCTTAATTGTTGTGGTCATACCGGTAAGTCCAGTGCGGGGCCAGTCTACGCCCGGTATTTTTGAAACCACAAGCGATTATTTGACGGTTGGCAGGTCCCGGTCTGACCAGTGGGTCGGTAAGCGCGACGCTTGAGCGCTTGGCCGTGTGCAAATTTTTTCGCTTATCATCGCCCGCTCGGCCTATGAGGTGATGGATGGACACGCCAGGACTGATCACTGACGCCAACGGGCTGACCCACTGCGCCTGGCGCACCGCCGCGCCGGAGTACCCGCGTTACCACGACTGTGAGTGGGGCGTGCCGGTCGCGGATGATATCCAGCTGTACGAGAAGATCTGCCTGGAGGGTTTTCAGGCGGGCATGGCCTGGATCACCATTTTGCGCAAGCGCGAGCAGTTCCGGGCGGCGTTCGAAGGGTTTGATTTTCGCCGGGTGGCGCAGTACGGCGAAGCGGATATCGAGCGGCTGATGCAGAACCCGGGCATCGTGCGCAACCGGGCCAAGATCGTTTCCACCCTCAACAATGCGCGCCGGGCCTGTGAGCTGGTGGATGAGACCGGTTCGCTGGCGCGCTGGTTGTGGGCGTTCGAACCGGGTGAGGAAGAGCGTCCGGCACGGGTGGACCTGGCTTACTGGACGGGAAATCCCACATCGCCTGCCTCGGTGCGTTTGTCCAAAGCCTTGAAGAAACGCGGCTGGACGTTCGTGGGGCCGACCACGATGTATGCATTGATGCAGGCGATGGGGATGGTCAATGACCACCTTGAAGGGTGCGCCTGCCGCGAGCGGATCGAAAACCTGCGCCGCCAGTTCAAGCGACCCTGAGTCACTGACCTTACGCGGCTAGACCTGTAGGAGCCGGCTTGCCGGTGATCCAACACGCCCGCGAAGGCGGCCAGTCAGGCGACTGCAATCTAACTGTTACGCCGCGATCCAAATGTGGGAGCGGGCTTGCCCGCGAAGGCGGCCAGTCAGTCGACAGCAATCTAACTGTTACCAAATGTGGGAGCTGGCTTGCCTGCGAAGGCGGCCTGACAGCCGGCCTGAATGTTGGATCAGACCGGGTAAATATCCGTTATTCAGGTAACGGCTGCTAGGGGTTCCGCTCTTACAGCGGGTCACTTTTGGCAAACGCCCCAAAAGTAACCAAAAGGTCTTCGCCCCAACACTCGGCACCTCGCCCAGGCTCGGTGTGCCCGTAATCCGACAGTGATTTGGGGGGCCGCCGCCACGCGCCCTCCATGGCGCGGGACGGCTAAACCGGCATCCCTGCCGGTTTACCCCCCAAATCAATGTCGAATTCCGGCCAGCGTGTTTGATGGGGCGCCTGAGATCAAAAGCAAGATCAAGAGCGGCTCGCTTCGCAGGGTGGATACGCAGTTCTGGAGCGGGCTTGCCCGCGATTGGCGGTTTTTCAACCAGTGAAAGGGTCGAATGTTACTCCCCTATCGCCGGCAAGCTTGCGCCTACAGGGGGGTCATTGTTTTGGCAGGGGCGTGAGTACTTCCGCCTTGTCATCCAGCACCATCACGACCAACAACTTGGCCGGTTTGGTCTGGCTGGCATTACTCGATTCAAAGTGCCGCGAACCCGCGGGTTCGTAGAACGATTCGCCCACCTTGTAGGTTTTCGCTTTCTCGTCATTCACCCGCGAGGTGATCGCACCTTCCAGTACATAGGCCACGGCGGTGCCGGTGTGGCTGTGGGGCACGGTGGCCTGGCCAGGGGCGTAGTCAACGGTGAGCATGATGGTTTTCTTGCCGGGTACATTGGCCAATGCGTGCTCTTGGAGCACCTTGATGGACTCCTGGTTGTAAACCGGTTCGTGGGCGAAGGCACTGAGCGAGGCGAGCATCAGCGAGGCAGCGAGCAGTCGTTTCATGACGAAGTTTCCGAGTAGTTCGAGACCTCTTCACCCTACGCCGCCATGCCTGGGTGACCAATGACCAATCCTGGCGAAGACCAGGAGACCAATGCCTCAGTGGTCGAAATCCAGGCGGCGCGCCAGGTGCTCGCTGGTCAGTTCGATAAACCCTTGCAGGGCCGGTAACTGGAAGTGTGCGACGAGTTGTTCGGCACAGCGCCAATGGCCGCTGACGGTCCATAGGTCGGGGTCCAGCGGGTCGCGCTGCACGGCGTAATCCAGGCAACCGGGCGCGCAGCGCACGGCTTCGGCTATCTGCTGCAGGCGCTCGCCCAGTTCCCTTGAGCGCCCGGCCGCCGCGCGGACATGGACAGTGTTGTAGGCACAGGCTGGCATGGCGATGGTCTCCGAGGTCGGGTGTCAGTGCACAGGCTAGAGCCTCGTGGCGACAGGACCAATGACCAATCCGGTGGAAAATCCCCTAGCCAATCTGCTGGAGGATATCGCGGACCTTGTCCAGCGCCGGGTCGATGTCGAGGGTCTCGATGGCCCCGAAGCCGATGATCAGGCCCTGGCGTACTGGCGCATCGTGGAAGAACACATCCAGGGGGTACAAGCCCACTTCGACCCGACGCGCCAACTCCATCAGCAGCGGGATGTTCACGGGCACTTTGCACAGCGCGGCCATGTGGAACCCGGCGACGGTAGGCACCGCTTCGAACCACGGCGCCAAATCCCCCGCCAGGCGCTGCAGGATGCGTTCCCGGCGTCCGGCGTACACCGTGTGGCAGCGACGGATATGCTTGAGCAAGTAGCCTTCGCTGATGAATTTGGCCAGGGCCCATTGCGGCAGCGTCGAGCTGTGCTGGTCGGTGAGTTGCTTGGCCTTGAGCACCGCGCCGTAGATCGCCGGCGGCAGCACTGCGTAGCCCAGGCGTAATTCGGGCAGCAGGGTTTTCGAAAAGGTCCCGACGTAGGCCACCACGCCGCGGGTGTCCATGCTCTGCAGCGAGTCGGTAGGCCGGCCCTCGTAGCGGAATTCGCTGTCGTAGTCGTCCTCGATGATGATCGCGCCCAGCGCGAACGCCCGTGCCAGCAAGGCTTCGCGGCGCGGTACGCTCATGGGCATGCCGAGGGGGAACTGGTGGGAGGGCGTCACGTAGATCAGCCGTGTGCCGTCTGGAATCTGATCGACCCGGATACCCTCTGTATCCACCGGCACGCTCGCCACGCTGGCGCCCATCGCCATGAACATCTGGCGCGCGGGGCTGTAGCCGGGGTCTTCCATGGCGACGATGCTGCCCGGTTCCAGTACCACGCGGGCAATCAGGTCCAGCGCCTGTTGCGCGCCGTTGGTGACCACGATGTCGCTGTCGCGGCAGTTGACGCCCCGTGAGAACGCGATATGCCCGGCGATTGCGCTGCGCAGAGCCGGCAAGCCTTCAGGCTGGCTGTAGAAACCACTGTTCTGGGCAATGCGTCGCAGCGCATCTTGGGTGCAGCGTCGCCATTCATCCTGGGGGAACTGATTGCGGCTGGTGGCACCGCCAATAAATTCATAGCGCAGCGTGCTGTCACGGGTGGGGTGGCGCATGGGCGATGGCAGCGATTGCCACTTCGCCAGGTTGGCGGCGCAGGCCAGGTCGGTCGCGGTTTGCACACGTTCGGACTGCGGTGCGCGGGCGTTGACGAACGTGCCGCGGCCGGTCTTGCCGATCAGCAAGCCTTCGTAAGTCAGGGTGGCGTAGGTGTCCGACACGGTCTTGCGCGACACGCCCAACTGTTCGGCGAGCAGGCGACTGGGCGGCAATTGCGCACCGGCGGCCAGGCGCCCGGAACCAATGGCCTCGCGCAACTGTTGGTAGAGCTGTTCGGCCAGATCCTTGCGGCCATTGATCACCACGTGCAGTTCCATGTCTTATCCCGGAGCATTCAATCTGCGCCAAGATTACGCGCGTGCGTGACAGGCTCAAAATGGTCTCTGCATAAACCGGCCGATTGGCTATAGAGCTGATGCCTTGCGCACTCTAGGCTGGACTGTCATTGCATTCGCCGCCAGAGAAACGTCCCATGGAACCTCGCCTGGATTACTACACCGCCTCGCCGCAAGCGCTCAAGGGCATGCTGATGCTGGAAGCGACCACCTTTGGCTTGTCCATCGAAAAACCTTTGCTGGAGCTGATAAAGATCCGCGTTTCGCAGCTCAATCACTGTGGTTTCTGCACAGACATGCACTCGATGGCGGCACGTCAGCACGGCGAAACCGAGCGACGTCTGTTCGCCTTGTGCGTGTGGCGTGATTCGCCGTTCTTCACGGCGCGGGAAAAGGCCGCATTGGCCTGGAGCGAGTCGGTGGCGACGCTGCCGAGCTCGACGGTATCCGATGAGCTGTTTGCAGCCGTGCGGGTGGAGTTCAGTGAGCAGGAACTGGTAGACCTGACCATGGCGGTGTCCAGCATCAGTGGCTGGAACCGCCTGGCGGTGAGCTTTCGGCAACAGCCGCCGAATGTTTGTGCACCTTAGAAGCGAGGGGTCAGGACAAGAAGCCGCCGTCCACATTCAGCGACACGCCGGTGGTGTAGCTGGAGGCGTCACTGGCGAGGAACAGTACCGCGCCGGCCATCTCGCTCGGGTCGGCCACGCGCTTGAGCGGGATCTGTGCCAGGGCCATTTTCAGGATCGCATCGTTCTTCACCAGCGCCGAGGCGAACTTGGTGTCGGTCAGGCCGGGTAGCAGGGCGTTGCAACGAATACCGAACGCCGCGCATTCCTTGGCGAATACCTTGGTCATGTTGATCACGGCGGCCTTGGTCACCGAGTAGATGCCCTGGAACACGCCTGGGGAGATCCCGTTGATCGACGCGACGTTGATGATGCTGCCGCCGCCGTTTTCGCGCATCAGCTTGCCGGCTTCCACGGACATGAAGAAATAACCACGGATGTTCACGTCGACGGTTTTCTGGAACGCACCCAGGTCGGTGTCCAGCACGTTGCAGAATTGCGGGTTGGTCGCGGCGTTGTTGACCAGGATATCCAGGCGTCCGAACTGCTCGCGGATACCGGCGAATACCTGGGTGATCTGCTCCATCTCGCCGATATGGCAGGCCACCGCCGTGGCCTTGCCACCGTCAGCGATGATCGCGTCGGCGACATGCTGGCAGCCTTCCAGCTTGCGGCTGGACACGATGACGTGGGCGCCTTGCTGGGCCAGCAACTTGGCAATGGCCTCGCCGATACCACGGCTGGCACCGGAGACAAAAGCAATCTTGCCGTCGAGGTCGAACAGGTTGGTCTTGGACATAGCGGTTCCTTGTTGTAGGCGATCAGAGCGCGGATTTGCTGATGACGTTCAGGCTCATCTGCTCCAGCAGCGTGTTCATCTGAATGAACTGCGCAAAGCGTTTGTCCTGGGTCTGGCCATGGAAGAAGCGGTAGTAGATCTGCTGCACGATGCCGGCCAGGCGGAACAGGCCGTAGGTGTAGTAGAAGTCGAAATTGTCGATCTGGATGCCGGAGCGTTCGGCGTAATAGTCGACAAACTCACGGCGCGTGAGCATGCCGGGCGCATTGCTCGGCTGGCGGCGCATCAGTTGCACCGGCGCCGGGTCCGCCGCTTCGATCCAGTAGGCCAGGGTGTTGCCCAGGTCCATCAGCGGGTCGCCAAGGGTGGTGAGTTCCCAGTCCAGTACGCCAATGATCTGCATCGGGTTGTGCGGATCGAGGATCACATTGTCGAAGCGGTAGTCGTTGTGCACGATGCTTGAGGTCGGGTGGTCGGCGGGCATTTTCTCGTTGAGCCAGGCGCGCACGGCGTCCCAGCGTGGCGCGTCAGGGGTCAGGGCTTTTTCGTAGCGGTCGCTCCAGCCACGGATCTGGCGTTGCACATAGCCTTCGGGCTTGCCCAGGTCGGCCAGGCCGCAGGCGCTGTAGTCCACCTGGTGCAGCTCGACGAATTTATCGATGAAGCTTTTGCACAGCGCCTCGGTCTTGGCGGCGTCCAGGCCCAGCTCGGCCGGCAGGTCCGAGCGCAGGATGATGCCGTTGACGCGCTCCATCACATAGAACTCGGCACCGATCACCGACTCATCGGTGCAATGCACGTACGCCTTGGGGCAATACGGGAAGCCGTCCTTGAGCTGGTTCAGAATGCGGTATTCACGGCCCATGTCATGGGCGGACTTGGCCTTGTGGCCAAAGGGCGGGCGACGCAGCACGAATTCCTGGCCCGGGTATTCCAGCAGGTAGGTCAGGTTGGACGCGCCACCGGGAAACTGGCTGATCGTGGGCGTGCCGCTCAGGCCCGGAATATGAGCCTTGAGGTAGGGATCGATCAGGCTGGCATCAAGTTCTTCACCTGGGCGAATCTGGGTCGATTGGTCGTTCAGCGCCATGCTTATCCCTTCTGCTTATTCTAGAGGCCTTGGACTATTTCCTAATCTAATGCGCGCAACCGCCCAGCGACAAGGTCGGGGCGGCTTAATAGGTTAGCGTGTTGGATGATGATCAGCGTGCCTGATCGGTCATTTATCGGGCGGGGGCAGGGCGACCGGCGTGAGTACCGGGCGGCCGGCGAAGTATTCCACCAGGTTGTCGGCCACGCGCTGCACCGTGTCGTGGGCCGCTTCCGGCGACAGGCCGGCTACGTGGGAGGTCAGCACGGTGTTGCTGAGCTTCTTGAGCGCATCGGGCACCTTGGGTTCGTCGTCGAACACGTCCAGCGCCGCGCCACCGATGCGGCGTTGCTCGAGGGCGGCCACGAGGTCGGCCGTGACCACTACGCTGCCACGGCCGATGTTGACCAGGTAGCCATTGGGACCCAGGGCATCCAGGGCGTGGCGATCGATCAGGTGGCGGGTGCTGGCGCCGCCGGGTGTGGCCAGGATCAGGAAGTCCGAGGTGCGCGCCAGTTCCACCGCCGTTGCGCAGTAGGTGTAGTCCACATCATCGCGTGGCTGGCGGTTGTGGTAACTCACCTCCATGCCGAAGCCCAGGGCCGCACGCTTGGCAATCTCCAGGCCCACGGCGCCCAGCCCGAGGATGCCCAGTTGCTTGCCGCCCAGCGAGGGGCGCATCACCTTGGGCCATTCGCTGCGGCGCACGGCGGCGTCAGTCTGCGGGATGCCGCGCACCAGTGCCAGCAGCAACGCCATGGCGTGATCGGCCACCGACGGGGCGTTCACCCCCGCGCCGTTGGTGACCACGATCCTGCGATTGCTCGCGGCCTGCAGGTCTACGTGCTCGTAGCCGGCACCAATGACACAGATGATTTCCAGCAGGGGCAGGGCGGCGATTTCCTCGGCGTACAGGCCCAGCGGGCCGCGGGTCAGCACGGCCTTGATCTGGCTGCCGTGGGCCTTGATCGCTTCGGCGCGTTCGGTGGGGGTCGGCGCCAGGATCACATGAAAGTCATTGCTCTCGATGATGGGCAAGTATTCGTTGATGGTTTCAACCAGGACCAGGACAGTGGCGGTCATCGGAAGGCTCTTCCTGAAGGGTTTGAGGGAAGGAGTATGCAGTATTTGGGTTGTCAGAAGCTGATCTCGACCGCACTTGCACGCGTCACAAACGCTCCGGCCAAGGTCGCGTTGTGATGCTCGATAATCGCCTCGGCCTTCAGTGCCGGCGTGTCCATGCAGGTATGGCCGTCTTCCGGCAACACCACCGAGAACCCAAGCTCCACCGCCACCCGGCAAGTGGTGTCGACGCAGAACTGGGTTTTCATGCCAACGACTACCAACTCCTGCACCTGCGCCGCTCTCAACTGCTGTTCCAGGTCCGTGCCCAGGAAGCAACTGGGACGGGTCTTGTTGAACAGGCGGTCACGGGATTCGTCCACGTCCAATTCATGCCATAGCTGCCAGGACGGGCTACCCGCTTCAATCGGCGAACCCGCCGGGCCAGTGTGGCGGGCCACGAAGATCGGGGCGCCTGCATCATGTGCACGCCGAACCAGTTGGTTGATGGTGGCCAGTACAGATTCACGCTCGAAGGGCTTTTGCGGGCCATCGTACAGGCCGGCTTGCATATCGATGATCAGCAGGGCGTCAGCCATGGTGTTACTCCTTGTGATTGCCAGATGGCGGCGCAATAAAAAGGCCCCGTCCATTGCTGGCGGGGCCTCGGGTTGAATCTGTGATGTGTCTAGCTCAGGCACCCACAGCCACCGCGCGACCCGCCGGAAGCGGTCGTGGTGGTGGTACGGGTGAGGGCGAGCTGGATGAGGTTCATGGCCCGATCATGCTGGGACGGGTGAAGGGCTGTCAACGGGCAGCAAGGCATTTCGTGCAGCAACCAGGAATTCATCCGACAGCTTGTTGCCGCGTGTCGCACGTGCAAGGGTCACTGCACCGACCATCATCGCGTAGTGGGCCAGCATGGCCTGGCGGTCCTTGTCCTCCAGTTGCGCAAAGACCTCCAGCGATTGCTCCACGCCCTCAATAAAGGTGTGCTGCAAGGCCGTGTCGGCGGGTTCGTGGCACATATCCGGGGCAAATGCCGAGACCGGACAGCCATCGCCGGGGTTGTCGCGATGAGAGGCGGCCAAGTAAGGGCCCAGCACTGCCTGGCGGGCGGCCTGCTGATCTTCGCTGCGATCGATTTTGGCCTGCCAGCCCAGGTTCGCGACCGCGAACGCCTGTTGGCAGGCTTCGGTGGCCAGGGCTTCCTTGGAAGCAAAGTGCCCGTAGAACCCACCGTGGGTCAGGCCTGCGGCGGCCATGACATCCGCCAAGCTGATGCCGTGCAGCCCGCGTTCACGAAACAGGTGCGTGGCGGCCTCGACGATGATTTCGCGGTTGAGTTCGGCTTGTTTGCGGGAAACGCGAGGCATGGCGGGGTTCTCTGGATAAACGACGGACGCAGCCTGAAAACTACAGTAACAGGCGGGATTCTAAAATAGATTAGTGCGGGAATGTATATCCGGTATTGCGCCGAGAGCCCCGAAAACCGCCGTTTACAGCTGAGCCTGTGCATCTGCACCGCAGCACCGTTCCTCAGCTAAGTCTTTGCTTATTCAGAAGAATCCCGGACAATCCGGCCCCTTCTATGGTCGGGGCGCTGCCTGTCAGGTTTTTCTGACTCGTCCCGGCCTTGTAAATGCGGAGATCCGACCGGATGAATGATCAGGCCAATAGCGTCGACGAACGCTATGCAACGACACCTGCAACCCTCACGAGCTGGAGCCGCCAGGACACCACCTGGATGCTTGGCCTGTTCGGCACCGCCATCGGCGCCGGCACGCTGTTCTTGCCGATCAACGCGGGCCTGGGAGGCTTCTGGCCACTGGTGATCCTTGCGCTGCTGGCGTTCCCGATGACCTTCTTCGCCCACCGTGGCCTGACCCGTTTCGTCCTGTCTGGCCGTGAAGGTTCCGACATCACCGACGTGGTGGAAGAACACTTCGGCATCACAGCCGGTGCGCTGATCACCTTGCTGTACTTCTTCGCCATCTTCCCGATCCTGCTGATTTACAGCGTGGCGTTGACCAATACGGTCGGCAGCTTCATGGAGCACCAGCTGCACATCATGCCGCCGCCACGGGCAATCCTGTCGTTCGTGCTGATCCTCGGCCTGCTGGCCGTAGTGCGTTGCGGTGAGCAAGTGATCGTCAAGGCCATGAGCCTGATGGTGTATCCGTTTATCGTCGCCTTGCTGTTCCTGGCGGTGTACCTGATTCCGCACTGGAACGGCGGCATTCTCAGCACAGCCAGCGTAGTCCCGGCACCGTCCGCACTGCTCAACACGCTGTGGCTGGCGATTCCGGTGATGGTGTTCTCGTTCAACCATTCGCCGATCATCTCGGCCTTTGCGGTTGATCAGAAGCGCCAGTACGGCGTCCACGCCGATGAGCGCAGTTCGCAGATCCTGTCCCGTGCCCACCTGCTGATGGTGGCGATGGTGCTGTTCTTCGTGTTCAGCTGCGTGCTGACCCTGTCGCCGGCACAGTTGGCTGAAGCGAAGGCGCAAAACCTGTCGATCCTGTCGTACCTGGCTAACCACTTCAACAACCCGACCATCGAGTTCGCGGCCCCCTTGATTGCGTTCGTGGCGATCGCCAAGTCGTTCCTGGGTCACTACATCGGTGCCAGCGAAGGCCTCAAGGGCCTGGTGCTGAAGACGGGTCGTCGTCCGGGCGCGAAGAGCCTGGACCGCATGACTGCCGCCTTCATGCTGATCGTGTGCTGGATCGTTGCCACGCTGAACCCGAGCATCCTCGGCATGATCGAGACCCTGGGCGGGCCTATCATTGCGTCGATCCTGTTCCTGATGCCGATGTACGCGATCCGCAAGGTGCCGGCCATGGCCAAGTACCGCGGGCAGGCGTCCAATGTGTTTGTCACGGCGGTGGGGTTGGTGGCGATTACGGCGTTGGTGTATTCGTTTGTTGCTTGAGGGCTGATGTGGGTTGTCTGAATGCAAGGGCCCTATGATTGGTTGAGAGATCCATCATCTCCCTGCTTTTCTGTGGGAGCTGGCTTGCCTGCGATGCGGGCACCTCGGTATATCAGGCACACCCGGTTGATGCTTTCGCAGGCAAGCCAGCTCCCCACATTTGACCGAGATCGATAGTAAGAAAGCGGTCGGTTCTTAGGTCGCTGTGCTTGGCTTAGAGATCAGTCAGCTACCTGCTTTTCTGTGGGAGCTGGCTTGCCGGCGATGCGGGCACCCCGGTGCATCAGGCACACCGGGTTGATGCTTTTGCAGGCAAGCCAGCTCCCACATTTGACCGAGATCGATAGTAAGAAAATGGTCGACTCTTAGGTCGCCGTGCTTGGCTGAGAGGTCAGTCAGCTACCTGCTTTTCTGTGGGAGCTGGCTTGCCTGCGATGCGGGCACCCCGGTGCATCAGGCACACCGGGTTGATGCTTTCGCAGGCAAGCCAGCTCCCACATTTGACCGAGATCGATAGTAAGAAAATGGTCGACTCTTAGGTCGCCGTGCATGGCTGAGAGGTCAATCACCTACCTGCTTTTTTGTGGGAGCTGGCTTGCCTGCGATGCGGGCACCTCGGTATATCAAGCACACCCGGTTGATGCTTTCGCAGGCAAGTCAGTGCCTACACGTACCCGCTCTTGATCCAACCACTCAGGCCGGCTGTCAGGCCGCCGTGCTGTAGATCTTGATCTTGATCTGAGGCGCCCCGTTAAACACGCTGGCCGGAATTCGGCATGGATTTGGGGGGTAAACCGGCAGGGATACCGGTTTAGCCGCCCCGCGCCATGGATGGCGCGTGGTGGCGGCGCCCCAAATCCATGTCGGATTACGGGCACACCGAGCCTAGGCGAGGTGCCGAGTGTTGGGGCAAGAGCGTTTTGCTTACTTTTGCGCTGTTCAAAAGTGAGCCGCTGTAAGAGCGGAACCCATAGCAGCCATTACCTAAATAACGGATATATACCCGGTCTGATCCAGCCTCCAAGTCGCCTGTCAGGCCGCCTTCGCGGGCAAGCCCGCTCCCACAGTTGGATCGCGGGGGTACTCACCCTATTCAGTGATTGAACTCCTGCATTTGTTTTCGGGGCTGCTAGCACATCGCAGGCATAAAAAAGCGCCGCGTACCTTGCGATACGCGGCGCTTATTTACGAGCTACAACTACATCAACACACCCTTAGGCTTGAATCACCGGGATGTTGGCGCTTGCTGCGATCTTGCGGAACTCAGCGATCTGATCGAAGTTCAGGTAGCGGTAGACGTCACTGGCCATGGTGTCCAGTTTCGCCGCGTAGCCCATGTACTCTTCGACGGTCGGCAGGCGACCCAGGGTAGAAGCCACTGCCGCCAGCTCGGCCGAAGCCAGGTAGACGTTAGCGCCGTCACCCAGACGGTTCGGGAAGTTACGGGTCGACGTCGACACCACGGTCGAGTTCGGCTCTACACGTGCCTGGTTACCCATGCACAGCGAGCAGCCCGGCATTTCCATACGCGCGCCAGCCTTGCCGTAGATGCCGTAGTAGCCTTCCTCGGTCAACTGGTGAGCGTCCATCTTGGTCGGCGGCGACAGCCACAGACGGGTTGGCAGCTGGCCCTTGACCTGCTCCAGCAACTTACCGGCAGCGCGGAAGTGACCGATGTTGGTCATGCACGAACCGATGAACACTTCGTCGATCTTCTCACCGGCAACGCTGGACAACAGACGGGCATCGTCCGGATCGTTTGGTGCGCAGAGGATCGGCTCGTTGATCTCGGCCAGGTCGATCTCGATGATTTCGGCGTATTCCGCGTCGGCATCGGCTTCCATCAGCTCCGGGTTGGCAACCCAGGCTTCCATCGCTTGGGCGCGACGTTCCAGGGTGCGCGGGTCACCGTAGCCTTCACCGATCATCCAGCGCAGCAGGGTGATGTTGGAGTTCAGGTACTCGGTGATCGACTCTTTCGACAGCTTGATGGTGCAACCGGCAGCCGAACGTTCGGCCGAGGCGTCGGACAGCTCGAAAGCCTGTTCCAGCGTCAGGTCGTTCAGGCCTTCGATTTCCAGGATGCGGCCGGAGAAGGCGTTTTTCTTGCCTTTCTTCTCTACGGTCAGCAGGCCCGATTGGATCGCGTAGTAAGGAATGGCATGAACCAGGTCACGCAGGGTGATGCCAGGTTTCATTTTGCCTTTGAAGCGCACCAGGATCGATTCCGGCATGTCCAGTGGCATTACGCCAGTGGCCGCGGCGAACGCAACCAGGCCGGAACCGGCCGGGAACGAGATGCCCATCGGGAAACGGGTGTGGGAGTCACCACCGGTGCCCACGGTGTCCGGCAGCAGCATGCGGTTCAGCCAGCTGTGGATGATACCGTCGCCTGGACGCAGCGATACACCGCCACGGGTCATGATGAAGTCAGGCAGGGTGTGGTGGGTGGTCACGTCGATCGGCTTTGGATAGGCCGCGGTGTGGCAGAACGACTGCATCACCAGGTCGGTCGAGAAGCCCAGGCACGCCAGGTCTTTCAGTTCATCACGGGTCATCGGACCGGTGGTGTCCTGGGAGCCTACGGTGGTCATCTTCGGTTCGCAGTAGGTGCCAGGGCGAACGCCTTTGCCTTCTGGCAGGCCGCACGCCTTGCCGACCATTTTCTGTGCGAGGGTGAAGCCTTTGCCGGTATCGACAGGTGCTTCAGGCAGCTTGAACAGGTCGGTAGGGCCCAGGCCCAGCTCCGCGCGCGCCTTGTCGGTCAGGCCGCGACCGATGATCAGCGGGATACGGCCGCCAGCGCGGACTTCGTCCAACAGTACCGGGGTCTTCATTTCGAAGGTGGTGATGACTTCGTCGGTACCGTGCTTGCAGACTTTGCCAGCATGCGGGTACAGGTCGATCACGTCGCCCATGTTCATGTTGGTGACGTCGAACTCGATTGGCAGTGCGCCAGCATCTTCCATGGTGTTGTAGAAGATCGGAGCGATCTTGCTGCCGAAGCAGAAGCCGCCAGCACGCTTGTTCGGTACGTAAGGAACGTCGTCGCCGAAGAACCACAGTACGGAGTTGGTCGCGGATTTACGCGAGGAACCGGTACCGACCACGTCACCGACGTAGGCGATCGGGAAGCCTTGGCCGCGCATCTCTTCGATCTGCTTCATCGGGCCGGTCTTGCCTTGCTCGTCCGGCACGATACCTTCACGGGCCATTTTCAGCATGGCCAGGGCGTGCAGCGGGATGTCTGGACGGGACCAGGCATCAGGCGCAGGGGACAGGTCGTCGGTGTTGGTTTCGCCGGTGACCTTGAACACGCGCAGGCTGATCTTGTCGGCCAGGGTAGGGCGGTTGCGGAACCACTCGCCGTCAGCCCAGGACTGGATCACGGCTTTGGCGTGCTCGTTGCCATTACGGGCTTTCTCGGCCACGTCGTGGAATGCATCGAACATCAGCAGGGTGTGCTTGAGTTGGGCTGCGGCGACAGGGGCCAGTGCGGCGTCGTCCAGCAGCTCGACCAGGGTCACGATGTTGTAGCCACCTTGCATGGTGCCAAGCAGTTCAACGGCGCGTTTCTTGTCGATCAGGGGGGAAGTGGCTTCGCCCTTGGCCAGGGCAGACAGGAAACCGGCCTTGACGTAGGCAGCTTCGTCAACGCCTGGTGGAATACGGTTGGTGATCAGGTCAACGAGGAATTCTTCTTCGCCAGCCGGAGGATTTTTCAGCAGCTCGACCAGGCCTGCGGTTTGTTCGGCATTAAGCGGCTGGGGAACAATACCCAGGGCTGCACGCTCTTCGATATGTTTGCGGTAGGCTTCAAGCACAGTTATTACCCTCATCAGTGGTCCCACGGGACGCTCATCCAGAAATGAACGGCACGCATGCGCTCGGGGGCTTTTTGGGCCGCAAAGCCAGCGCTGCCGGCATTCCTCACAGAAGCTGCTTTCAAAGTTTTACGCCTGCAGAACGGAGCTGATGAGGGTTGGCGAGGGCTTGACCTACCGAGTCATTGACCATCGCCAACACCGTTCTGAAGGAACGACTGTGCTCGTGACGCTTTGAAAACAGCTTCCAGCGGATTATTGGCGCCTTACAAGGCCGGATGATTCTACGGCAAAAAAATTCTAAAGGTAAGTTGCCTCGCCAAGTTTGCAGGGTGATGAAGGTTAGACAAAGGGCTAACATGGCGCATTGTTTCGCTGATCTGCGTGCCCTAGCCCATGTCCAACCAAACCATCAAGACCCCCTGCGTCGGCCTGTGTTCCACGGTCTACGGCGATCTCGTGTGCCGTGGCTGCAAACGCTTCCACCATGAAGTGATCCAGTGGAATGGCTATAACGAAGAGGAAAAACGCGCGGTCTGGCTACGCTTGGAACAGTTGTTGGTGCAGGTAATGGCCGGCAAGCTGGAAGTTTTCGACCCCAGGACCCTGCGCGGCCAGCTGGAACAACGCAAGATCCGCTTCGTGCCGCACCAGTCCGAATACTGCTGGGCCTACCAGTTGATCGCCCGTGGCGCGCGAGTGATCTCCAACCTGGAGGCCTACGGCATGGTACTGATGCCGGAGTTTCGCGATTGGCCGTTGCCGGACCTGCGCGACGCCATTGACCGCGAGTTCTTTATCCTGTCCGAGGCGCATTACCAGCGCTATATCGCGCCGGGCTTCCTCAAGGATGTGTTTGCTGACTAACAACACCTCTCCCAATCTTCATTGCCTGAACGGGCGGTGTCAGGGCTTGGTTGCGAGCTCTTCCAGATGATCCATCAATGTCTGCGGCTTGAGCACCAGCACATCGCTTTCCACGGCATCGAGTATCACCTCCGCCGTATTGCCGATCAGTGCCCCGGAAATTCCGGTGCGTGCCACGGTGCCGATGATCGTCACCGCCGCTTGCCACTTATGGGCCGCGAAAGGGATCAGCACATCCGCCGGGCCTTCTTCGATATGCAGGTGGGCGTCATCCACGTCGAACTCTGCCTGAAACGCCCGGCATTGCTCGCGATACCGCGCTTCGATGGTTTCCCTTAGCTGGAACGTCGGGTCCGCCGCGGACAACATCGGCGACGGATGGGCGCTGATCACATGCAACTGCGCCTTGGCCAGGCTGGCGATATCAAAGCCGTGGTCAATGATCGAGTTGTGCAAGGAGCGGTGTTCGCCATCGGTATTGCCCACGTCGATCGCCGCCAGGATTACTCCACCGGCCCACGGTGTAGCGGTCTTGACCAGCAACACCGCCGTCGGGCAATAGCGCAGTAGTTTCCAGTCTGCCGGTGTAAGCAGGGCTTTTTTCAGCGGGCTGTCGGGGAAATGCTGCTTGATCACCAGCCCACAGCCTTCAGCCTGCTGCACGTCGATAATGGTGTCATGCAGGCTGGTATTCCACGCCTGCTCGGTGCTGACGCTGTAGCCGTCTTCCTGCAGGCCAGACTTCAGCAGCGCCAGTAGCGCCGAGTGCTCATGCTTCTTGTCGCAGACCAGCAAATGCAGGTGTGCGCCGGTGACCCCGGCGATCAGCTTGGCACGCTTGAGGGCCAGGCTTTCCGAATGCTCGGGCTCGATGACCACCAGGATGCTGCGGATGGCTTGCATGATCGGGATCTCCAAAAAAGGCGGGGGCTGGAACAACTATAGTTGCTGCGTGGCTCACGTCATGTTGATGCACATCAAGGGCGGCGGCTGGTGGTCTGCGGCGGGGTCGGTATAATCGCCGGCCTTTTGTGATTCTTTTGCCCGTGAGCCCGATGAACCTGCCAGAAATCCACGAATTCCTCGGTTGCCGCACCCCTGATGCCTGGGTCCAGGCCGCGCTGGCCGATCAGGAAACCTTGCTGATCGACCACAAGAACTGCGAATTCAAGGCCGCCAGCACCGCCCTGAGCCTGATCGCCAAGTACCACGGCCATGTCGACCTGATCAATATGATGTCGCGCCTGGCCCGCGAAGAACTGGTGCATCACGAACAAGTCATGCGCCTGATGAAAAAGCGCAAGGTCGAGCTACGCCAGTTGCATGCCGGGCGCTATGCCTCCGGTTTGCGCAAAGTGGTGCGCAGCCACGAGCCGGTCAAATTGGTGGACACCCTGGTGGTGGGGGCCTTTATCGAAGCGCGCAGTTGCGAGCGTTTCGAAGCGCTGGTGCCGCATTTGGACGAAGAACTCGGCAAGTTCTACTTCGGCTTGCTGAAAAGCGAGGCGCGGCACTTCCAGGGCTACCTGAAGCTGGCGTACCAGTATGGCGACGCCAAGGACATTGCCCAGGTGATCGAGCGGGTGAGGGCCGCCGAGCAGGACCTGATCGAGTCACCCGACGTCGAGTTCCGCTTTCACAGTGGCGTGCCAGCCTGAGGCCACGGCCACGCCGATCAACGCGGTGATCCCGGTCAACAGCAGGATCACCGTCTGGGTACTCAAGGGCGCAGCCAGCACGGCAATTGCCAGGCCGGCCATGGGTTGCGCCAGGTTGTTGAGCAGCGTGATCACGCCCACGGTCTTGCCGAAATCCTGCACCGGGATGACCCGCTGGCGGGTGCTGCGCATGTACACGTTGAACATCTTGTCGAAG
This sequence comes from Pseudomonas sp. MYb13, assembly GCF_002980075.1. Classification (NCBI taxonomy): domain Bacteria; kingdom Pseudomonadati; phylum Pseudomonadota; class Gammaproteobacteria; order Pseudomonadales; family Pseudomonadaceae; genus Pseudomonas; species Pseudomonas sp. MYb13. Next base: position 141,988 of record NZ_PCQI01000010.1, read on the forward strand.
CCGGTGACCAGCAGGAAGCCCAAGGTGTAGGCCCAGAGATTGGGGCTGATCGCCATGACCAACGCCCCGGCCGCAATCATCGAATACGACAGCCCACCCAGCACTTTCAACGCCAGGGTGGCGCGCGCCAGGTAGAACAGGATCGCGATGGTCACCACTGCTCCGGCTGCCTGCAACAGGGCGTAGGCGTCTTTGTCGGCGGCAAAGTGACCGGTGACCATCGCCGCCGAAGTGGCCAGCGTCACACCGATGATCAGGTTTACCCCGACCGCGAGGGCAATGATCCGCTTCAGTTCCGCCAGGTTGCGGATATGCCCGAATGCGATACGCAGCGGTTGCAGCCAGATGTCTCGGTGTTGCTCAAAACTTTCCAGGTTCACTGTCGTGTTGCGCTGCCAGATCAACATCGCCAGGTCCGCCAGCACAAACAGGCCGGCAACCCCCAGCACCACCCAGTGCCAGGCCCATACCTCCAGCATCAGCGCAGCTATCAGCGGGCCGAGCACCAGGCCGCTCTGGTCGGCAATCTGTGAGTAGGACAAGGTCTTGGCGTAGGTGTAATGCTTGAAGATGTGCGGCATGACCACTTCCCGGGCCATGATGCCTTGGGTGGTTAGCACACCACACAGCGCAGACAGCGCCACCAGCCAGTAAATGCCGTCAAACACGCCGTACAGCGCCACCGCCGCCACACACGCCAGGGCACGGTATACCTGGCTGATGTGCAGGATGCGCACGGGGGAGAACTTGTCACACAGCGCGCCGCAGACTGGAAAGGCCAGGTACCGTGGCAGTGACTCGACGAAAAACGCCAGCCCGGCCCACGCGACGCTGTTGGTGGTCTGGAACACAATCAGCGGCACGATGAACAGCAGGATCTGGTCGGCAAGCCGTGACAGGAATAAAGAGATGAAAAAAGCCAGGTAGTCCTTGCGCATGGTGCTCTCGTTTCAGTGAATCAAGGCGTCGACGGACGGCCAATCAATAGCTTGAGCCAGAGGTGTCGCTGAGGTTATGGCGCTCATCGCCCCGCAGCGGCGGGTTGAATACGCTGACCAGCACCAGGTCCTCATGCTGGCCACCGCGCAGGTAATGCCGGTCATGCTGGTCCAGAACATACATGTCTCCCGGGCGGATCGGGTAGACATTGCCGTCCATGTCTTCAACCTCGCCTTCACCGGCGATGCAGTAGCAGGCTTCCAGGTGATTGCGGTAATGCAACAGTGACTCGGTACCCGCGCGCACGACGGTGTGGCAGACGGTATAGCCCATCTGGTCTTTTTCAGTCAGCAGGCGGTGGCTGGTGCCTGCGCCCCATTCCACGAAATGAGCGGTTTTTTCAATGTCGGCTTTGCTGCGGATGAACATGGTCTTCTCCCGTTGATGAGTTGGCGCTAGAGGTGCGGTTGGAGCGCTGATGTAGCACTGGCCAGCATTGCGGAATCCCAGTGCACGTCACGGTGCGCGGCCATTGTCTGAAGGTCGCGCCAATGGCGATGCACAGGGTTGTCGGTGGTCATCTGCGAGGCGCCGCTGTGTTCCACCAGCCGGTGTACGGCTTCAACGCATTGGCGTGCGAGGTAACTGCGATCACGCTTGAGGGCGGTCAGCTCGGGTGCGGTGAGCGGGCGCAATGCACGGCCTGACGCATCCAGGCGGTCGATCAGTGAATCAAACAGTGCACTCGCCGCCGTCAATTGCGCGCCGCTGTGGGCGACCCGCTCAAGGGCGGTGGCTGATGGCGGAGTGGTTTGCCGCGCCAGTGCCTGTAGATGCAGTTCGTAAGCGCCTTCCGCGCACCCCAGCAGGGGGCCGATGATCGAAGTCGTGATGAACGGCACGATGGGCACACTGTAGAGATAGTCATGCCCGGCGCCAGCGCGTCGTGGGCCGAATACGTCCTGGAGTGGGAACACCTCGTGGTGGGGCACCCGTAGCGCGGGCGTCACCACGTCATGCGAGCCCGTGGCGCGCATGCCTAGGGCGTCCCAGTTGTCGAGAACTGTGACGTCTTTTTTCGCGATGACAACCAGGAAGCGATCGCTCGCGTCGGCCGTGGGATGGTTTGCACAGGGGGCATTGAGGATCAGCCATGTCGCGTGTTCGATACCCGAGCTGAAGCGCCAGCGACCGCTGACACGCATGCCTTCGGGCTCAAAGGACAACTGGCTGTCCGGGCCAACTGACGCGGATGCAAACAGCTGCGTGGGGCCGGTTTCATAGAGCTTTGCCTCGAATGAAGGGTCAAGGCGCGCTGCGATGGCGGCGTGCCCCCCCACCAGGCTGATCAACCAGCCAGTCGACGCACAGGCCCTTGCTGCGGCTCTGGAGGATCGCACCAGTGCCGGCCAGCCAGGCGTCGTCGGTAAGGCCCGGCGCGGGCAGACCCACTGCAGCAGGCCATTTGCGTGGAGTTCATTGAGTGTCTCGTCACTCAAGCGGCGGTTTTTATCCGCAAGGGCCGCCCGATCGCGCCACGTTGACAGGTAGGCCTCAGGCATCGAGTGGTTCCTTGTGCGGCTGCTTGCCAAGGGACGTACGTTCGAAACAGAAGCCGCCAGGTTGGTTGACCGGGCCGAGCAGCGTGATGAAGTGCTCAATGTGCTGCTGATCGTCCGAGGCGACGAACTCGTAGAAGTTGGTGCTGTTCCATAGCAGGTAGACGTGTTTGAAATGCCGTTGAAGGGCGGCAACCAGGTCATCCCTGCACACTTGTCCGGTTTGCATCTGCTCCAGCATTTGTTTGCGCTTCCACTCGATTTGCTCGGCGGTGAAATAGCGCGTTTTGAACGCGTCATCCTTGAGCGCTTCACGACGTCGATATTCTTGAGGGTCGGTGTGATTGAGCTTTTCCAGGAAGAACGCCAGGCCGCCTGCCTTGAGCAGGGGCTTGATGTGACTGAGCTGCGCGTCGCGGTCCTGGGTGTAGAACTGGAATGCAGCGGTTTCATAGAGGTAGTCGAACCCCTCGGCGAATCGTTGATAGGGTGCCGAGCTGAGCAGTGGCGGGCTGACCTTGAAAAACGAGTGTGGGTAGAACATCGAGCGTTCAGGCAGCGCAAATTGGTCAAAGGCGAGTTGATTGGCGCGATTGGGCGAGCACGTCAGGGTTTGAATCAGGCCACGAGCGTGGTGCGCCAGTGCGCGACCATTGCTACCGTCGAACGCGTCGACTTCAAAAAAACTGAAGCGTTGCCCCTGGTGTGTACGGCGTGCGTGGGCAAGCCTGGTCAGCGCAACACCCACCCGGGCCAGCTCTTCAAGCACATACGGGACGCTGGCCAGGAAGTGCGAAAACAGCGGGCCGGCATCTGCCACTAAACGGTCGTGATAGGCGATGACATCGACATCGGCGATGGTCTCGCGCAGGTGGCTGGTGAGCGGCCGGGAAGGCACCTGGGTCGAGCCGGTGGCCAGGTTGTGAAAATGCTCGGCCAGTTTCACCATCGCACTGTTGTTGAGGGCTTCGTCGTGTGCAGGGTCCATCGTATCGCTCCTTGATGTCAGGCCAAGCCTTTGCCGGTGGTCTTCCCGGAATCGGTTTGGGGCAATGCGTCCATGAATGCCCACAGCGCAGGAACCATGTGCCAGTCCATGAGCCGTTTGCAATGCGCCTGCAGCGCGGCTTCGCAACTGGAATCATGGTCACGTTCCAGGACGACGCAGGCTTTAGGCAAAAAGCCCGCCGACTCATCGGCCACCGGTACCACAACCACTTGGGCGACGGCAGGGTGAGAGGCCAGGCATTGCTCTATTTCTCGCGGATTCACATTCCATATGTTGCGCGCAAACACATCATCCTGACGGGCTACATAATAAAGAAAGCCTTGGTCATCCCGCTTGAAGAGATCGCCCGTGCGATAAAGCCTGGGCGTGCCGAAAACATTGCGTTTTATCGCGGCGTCAGTGGCTTGCGGCATGTTCCAATATTCAAGCATCAAGTAATCGCTGGTGACCCAAAGTTCGCCGATGGCATCCGGTTGTGTAAGTTGTTCGCCGTTTTCGTTAACGATAAATACACTGACGCCCGGCAAAGGTTTGCCAACGGAAGTGGGTCGCTTGTCAATTTCTTCAGGCGGCAAGTAACTAACGCGCTTGCACTCCGTCAAGCCGTAATTGGAGAACAGTTGAACGTTAGGCAGTGCGCGACGGATACGTTCTATATGGCGCGTGTATAACGGCTGACCACTACTGGAAATGTAGCGCAGGCGGGGCAGTTGCCGCTGCCAGTGCGCTTGCGTCTTCGCCAGGAGGAAAAATATCGGTGGGAATACATGCAGGCCGGTGACGCCCTCACGTTTAACCACTTCGAGCACATCGTCCGCCGTCTGGGGTGGCTGGCTTTCAATCACCGTGGTGCCACCGAAATACAACGGCATCAGAGTGTTATACACCCCGTAGTCGGAGGCCAGTGTGGAATAGCTGAGGATCACGTCGTCCGGGGTATTGTCCAGGTAAGCCGTAACGGCGGCGGTTGCCGAGGCCATGATGCGATGGTTGACGACCACGCCTTTCGGATTGAAGGTGGAACCGGAGGTGTAGAAAATCGACGTGACGCGAGTGTCGTCCTGCAAGTCGGGAAGCGTTGCCGCCAGGGCCTCGCAAGCCATGACACCGCGGTCCAGGGACAGGCTATGTGGACTCGATACCTCATCGGTTCCGATCAGCACGATTCGCTCCAGCGCCGAATCCTGGCACAGTGTTTCCAGCGCATCGACGCCTTGGGTGATCAGCACCTTCGCCCCTGTATGGTTGAGCTGGTACACCAGTTTTTCCCGGCTGTAAGTCGGGTGTGTGGCCGCTGTAATTGCGCCCACGCGCATCACTGCGAGGTAGGCGGCGACCAGGTCGATGCATATCGGCGAATACAAGGCGACACGATCGCCCGGACGAGTACCGTTAGCGACTAAAAGTCGGGCAATTTGGGTTGTGCGTCGCTGAAGCGTTGCATAGCTGTAACGAACTGCATCAATAACGATGGCGCATTTTTCCGGGTGCCTGGCCGCGTTTTTCTCGATAACGTCATGATACAAATACATGCAGGGCCACCCGTTTTCAATAAGCACAAAGACGATAAGCAGCTGTCCGGTAAGGGCGGCTTTCTTAATTGGATTGGCGAAGGCTTGAATAAGGGGGTGACGAAAAAAGATGAAGGCAACAGGCGGGGGCGAGGTGTCGCATGATATCAATTCCTTTGATATTTATTTTAATGGTCATCCTTGAACTTAAGCGACGGTGAATCGCTGAAAGTTCAAGGATAGTTTCATTTGGGTTGCTGATCTGTCAACGCGCGTGCTGCTGATTTTTGTCACTGCGAGGTGACAATATAGAACGTGTCTCCTATTAATGGCAGGGTTGAAATTTCCCAAATGGGCGTGGGGAGGGGATGTCAGAAAAATCGACGTCCAATCTCAAACCCACTGGCGCGAACGACAGCCAGGGTTAAAAACTACGGGTGAAATGTTAAAAACTTTTAAAAACATGAAGTTTCTTTGAAAACCTCGGTGAAAGGCGGTTTTCGTCAGGCGTAGTACCTCTGCGGCCTGGCTTTGCCACCTATAATGCCCGCTCTTCAATCCGTGTCTGCACACTGAGAACTTATGGAAAACCTGGGCTTGGGCAAGGTGTTGCTCGTTGAGGACGACGAAAAACTGGCAGGGCTGATCGCGCACTTCCTGTCACAGCATGGTTTCGAGGTGCGCGTGGAGCATCGGGGTGATGAGGCCCTGGCGGCGTTCCTGGACTTCACACCGAAGATCGTCGTACTCGACCTGATGCTGCCCGGCCAAAGTGGCCTGCATGTGTGCCGCGGGATCCGCGCGGTGTCCGACACGCCTATCGTGATCCTGACGGCCAAGGAAGACGACCTGGACCATATCCTCGGGCTGGAGTCCGGTGCCGACGACTATGTGATCAAGCCGATCAAGCCGCCGGTGCTACTGGCGCGCCTGCGCGCCCTGCAACGGCGACAGGCACCGGAACCAACGGTGCGCGGGTCGCTGGCTTTCGGGCGGCTGGCCATCGATCGCAGTTGCCGGGTGGTCAGCCTGGGCGATGACAAGATCGACCTCACCACCATGGAGTTCGAATTGCTGTGGTTGCTGGCCAGTCACTCGGGCACGATCCTGTCCCGCGATGACATCCTCAACCGCATGCGGGGCATCGCCTTCGACGGCCTCAACCGCAGTGTCGATGTGTACATCAGCAAACTGCGCAGCAAACTCAACGACAATCCCCGCGAACCGGTGTGCATCAAGACTATCTGGGGCAAGGGGTACCTGTTCAATCCGTTTGCGTGGGAGTTCTAGATGCTGCGGCTCTATATCCGCCTGTACATCATCCTCGCGCTGGGCCTGGCAGGCGCGATCTGGTTGGTCAACTACACGTTTGACGAGTTGCTGCCCGAAGCCAATGAAACCTACAACCGCGAAGCCCTGCGTGGCCCCGCCTATGGCCTGGTGGAACAATTGCGGCCCTTGCCGGGCGACGCGCGCGAGGCACGGCTGGGCGAGCTGCAACCTCATTACGGCCTGCACCTCAAACTGGTGCAGCGCGATGACCTGGCGCTGAGCCCGCGCGAACAGCAACTGCTCGCCGCCGGAAAACTGGTGGTGCGCGGCGACTTCATGGAGTTCATCGCCAACATCGATGGCGGCCCGCAACTGCTGAATATCAAGCTGCCCGAAGAACCGAAATGGCTCTACCTGTGGGCCTACAGCCTGTTGGGGTTGAGCCTGGCGATCGTGCTGTATTTCTGGGTGCGTCCGCACTGGCGTGACCTGGAGCATATCCGCCTGGCGGCACAACGTTTCGGTGATAACGACCTCGGGTCACGCATCCTGCTGCCGCGCCGCTCCACCGTGCGCGAATTGGCAGGGCACTTCAACCAGATGGCCGAGCGCATCGAAAGCCTGATCGCCAACCAGCGAGAACTGACCAACGCCGTGTCGCACGAACTGCGTACGCCGATTGCACGCCTGTCGTTCGAGCTCGACCAACTCAAACAGCAAACCGACCCGCGCCAACGCAGCGAATTGATCACTGACATGTATGCCGACCTGGGCGAGCTCGAAGAAATGGTCTCCGAACTGCTGACCTACGCCAGCCTCGAGCGCGGCGCCACCCAGGTCACACGCGAGCCCATCGAGGCTCACAGCTGGCTCGACAGTGTGATCGGCAGCGTGGCCCTGGAGGCCGAGGCGGCCGGTATCCAGCTGTCGTTGCGCACTTGCGAGGTAGACGTTATCCAGATCGAGCCGCGCTTCATGGCACGTGCGGTGATCAACCTGCTGCGCAACGCCATCCGCTACGCCGAGTGCCGCGTGGAAGTGTCGTTGCTCACGTTCGGCAACGGCTATGAAGTGCGGGTGTGTGACGACGGGCCGGGTGTGCCGGAGGAAGGCCGCGCGAAGATTTTCCAACCCTTCATGCGCCTGGACGCCAGCCGCGACCGTCGCACCGGTGGCTTCGGCCTTGGCCTGGCGCTGGTGCAGCGGGTGTCGCAGTGGCACGGCGGCCAGGTGCAGGTGCTGGATTCGGAGTGGGGTGGCGCGTCGTTCAGGATGACGTGGGCGTACGCTGAGTCATAGCGCTACCGAGTGAATCGTCGCGGCAGGTAGCTGATCTTCAGATCTTCATAATGAGGGGCACTGTTGCCCGCATCGATATTGACCCTGATGGTCTGCCCATGGTTTTTTTGGATATGTGGAGTGGCTTTTCCATTGAATAATCCTTCCGTCAAAATATCGGTTGCTTGCTCAATATCGGCCGGTGTCGCCTGTGGATAGCTCAGCAACACGTCGCTGCGTACTTTATTCCGTACGTCGGTCACGGAGGTCGAGCCGTGCGTCAATGAGACGGTCCCTTCAAACGCCTTGACGGGTCTATTTATTTCTCTTTGAAAGAGACGTCCAAAGGCTCTGCTTCTTCCTTCGGCGGAATAGCAAACCAGAAGGCGTACGTTATCGAAAGTCGCAGGGTCGACACCTCTGCTTCTCAGCAACGTCGCTAACCCAGGCGCATCATAGAGTGTGTTATCCATGACGATCTTCGTACCGTCTCCCGTGATCCGATCGACCCAATTTCGTTTGACACCGTGTGCGACGATATTGAGACGTTTCGTTCCTTTGTAGGTATCGGTGAAGGTATGAACTTCATTGCCAATCAGTTTCAGATCGCGCATCGGCCCTCCCATCTGAATAACGTTGTCGCGCCCCAGCGCTCTGTCCAGTGTCCGTTGCGCAGGGCTCATGGCGCTCCTCTGGGGGCCGGGCAGTGCGTCATCAAGGCGTGCCGATCCCTGTGGCGTAAAGTGTTCAAGAGGTTTTCCATAAGCCTTGTTAGTCTTTGAATCTACCGCGTACCACTTGCCAGTTGGTTTATTGAAGGTGGCAGGTGTAGACAGCTCGACGAGGCCCTTTCTATAAGTGCCCTGAGCGATATCCGGTCGGCTGGCTAAATCGGCAAGGTCATGGTGCCCGGTCTTTCCGGGCGAGCGCTGATTGAAATTATCGGTCAGTCGGTTAGCGGGAGGATGGGGTGTTTGTGCAAACAGGCGCCGCCCGAACGGCTTGCCGGTTTTCGCAAGTGCGCCATTCAACGGCTTGATCACGCTGGCAGCCTTGCCCAGGCCAGCGGTCGTGACGTACATGACCCCATCGAACAGGACGTCGGACGCCAGCGCAAGCCAGTCACCGTTGATCACATTCCTGATCGGATTGACGACGATCAACGAGGCCAGAAGCGCCTCTTTATGGGTCTCGAACTCTTCATCTTCGTCGTCAAAGCGTGTTGCGTGGCCAGTCGCGCTCACCCGTTGTTCGAGGTCGACGAACCCGAGGGTATGCCTGGCGAGCAGCTCGCCAAGAAACTGGCTGCGTGCGCTGGTATAGGAGGCAGGGGCAAGTTCGCCTGTGGGCGGTGGGGTGGCCCCTAACTTACTGTTGTCGCTCTCAGGAGTGCCGAATTCAGTGATTGCCGTGGTGGAGTACTTTTCTCCCCCCGTGTCCGGTGAGCGTTCTCTTACCCATGCTTTTTGCGGCCCTGGAACGAAGCCGCTGTCCAGATCATCGCGCAGTCTCACGTAGTTTTGCTGTGGGCAAAACTCATAAAATCTTGCGTTATGGTTGAGCGTCGATCTGATGATCAACGAGCGCTTGCCGGGCGCTTGCCTAGGCGTTGATTCGTCAAGGTTGAGCGTGCCGGACCGGATTGGAACGCGATGTTTGATGACCTCGCCTTCAACGAAAATATCAAGTTTTCCATATTCCAGTTGCGCTCTGTCGCCCACCGGTAATTGCGAAATGAGATGCCTGGTGAGGTTGCTCAACCCCCTTTCTCTGCCGCGTTGATGCTCGGTCACTGCCAGGCGGTGGGCGGACTTGATATCAGGCAGTGTGTGCAGCAGTTCGACCGATCCTCCCGGAACGACCTGTTCTCTTAATGAATACCACTTGTTCTGTTCTTCCGGGCTTGGTGCCTGGTTGGCGATGTAAAGGTCCAGTAGCGAATAGGGGCCCGTGTTGGTGTGTAAGAGGTCGTTGTTGGTTGCGTTGTTCGTTCTTGCCTGGGGGTTGGTGATCACGGCCAGCTCGAGTGGAACATGCTTGTAGCGCGTCCCCAGTTCTTCCAAAGCCATGTCTTTAAGCATCGGGACGGGTGCGGTTAAATCCCCGGAAATGGCTTGCAGCGCGCTCATCACCTCGCAGAAGGTTGTCTGCGCGGTATTCAATTGCTCGTCGGAGTAGCGTCCCGTTGGCGATGGCGGCAGCACGCCATGCACCAGCGCCCAATCGATGACGGTCTCCCGCCTGGCCTCATTCAGCAGCGCGTGCTCGTCTTCGGAAATCGGCTCGATTGCCCCGTACTCGACCACGTCGGCGAAGCGCATGAGTGAGGCGCTGCCAGGGCTCTTTGCCTCTATGAATGCCACTGTGGCCTTCAGGCTGGCCCACGTTGGTGAGCCGTAGGTCACGTCGACAGGGATATCCTTGACCAACAGTTCCGGCGCGGCGCTTGAAAGCAGCATATACGCTGCAACGGGAGCCATCCTGGCAGGGGTGCGCTCACTCTCGGCCAGATGGTCGGTCAGCGCTTGCCTGATTTGATTCAGCGGCTGCCCGTAGAAGCGTTTGTTCGCCAGATCGAAACCGGCAATTTCATTTCTCTTCGACAAACCCAGCGCCCTATCGGTATCCAACCCCAGCAGGATCGCCGCCAACGTCATATCAGAACCGCTGGCATCGCCCAGGACGCCCATCTGCCGTTGCAACGCCGCTTCCAGTTCCCTGGCTTTTGGCGAGCTGAGTATGTCCTCTACAACCTCATGTGCAGCGTTGAGCTCGGAGGATGACCACTGGCGGTTTTGAGTCAGGTAGTTGAATGCTCCGCCGTTATTGTTGAACGGGGCATGCGCAGCGCCCAGCCCCGGTAGGTTGAGGTTGTTAAATCGGACGTGGCTGTAGAGCTGCTTTTTTTCATCCGGCGTCAGTGCCGCCGTCCAGCCCAGGGCTCCGGTGAGATTTCCACGGGGAAGCGAGGGCAATGACCCTCGTTGGATGGACTTGATCAAGTTGTTGATGTCGTCTTTTGTCTGCGGAACGTTCCACCCCTTGTCGGTGATGAACCGTTTGAGGCTGACGCGGGCCCCAGGCGCCAGTTGCTCATCCTGAAAGTACCAGGAAGAAGGGTCGACCTCTAACGTGAATGAGTCACTTTCGAGCAGTTGTGCAATCCAGGCTTTTTCTCTTCGCGTCGCCTGTTCTGGCGTCTCTGGCGAGTCGACGAAAGAGGGAGGCAGGTCCGTTGCGCGGGTTGAGGTGGGCGGTGGTGTGATCGCCGTGGACAACCGCTGGCACAGGAGGGTGTTGTTACGGATATCGCCGAACGCTCTTTGTTGCTGTTCAAGTACGGCCTCGGAGCGCATTTCAAATTGCGCTGTCGAGCGTGATGCACCGGGTAGAGGGAAGGTGGTGGCTTGTCTTAACTGATTCGCGCGTTGCGTAAGCGCTTCATGGCCATCAGGCACTTGCTCGCCATAGAAGGCTGCAAGTTCTTCGAGTCGAGCGGGGCGCTCGGCGTGTGTGTCGAGTACGGAATGAAGGGGCGAAGGGACAGAGACTGAGAGTTGGCCCGCCGCTAGCGTTTTAGCTGCCTGCAGGATCAAAGGCCACGAGGCAGGCAGCGATTGGCCGTCGCTGAAGCGTGCTCCGAAAGCGCGGGGGGCCGTGCGAGCGCTACGCGAATCGCCTGCACCCGCTTCGTTGGGTGCAGAGTGCGTGCCCTGGGCGTATATCCAACCCGAAGTGGCGTCGCTTGGAGGGAAAATACGAATGGTCTTGGACAGGTCAACACGATTGTCGTGGGCCCACTGCTTGAAATCGTCACTCGCCAACAAGGCGTCGAGGTGCTTTCGCCATTGCCCGAACGTAGAGTCGATGGGAATGGGGTAAATGGTCTCGCCTCCCGTGACGGGTGAGGGCAGGTTGTGCGCAGCGGTGGTCAGCGCGGCAGCGTAAGCGCCGGCCAATGCTGCATCGGCTTTGTGCCGTGGCGTGCTGTTGATGACTGCCATCCAGTCAGGAGGTGGGGGGGCTGACTGAGGAGAGGAGGGCTGCTCTACCTCTGGGGGTGGGGCCTGGCGTGTGGCGCCAAGGGGTGTAGATTGCGTAGAGGGGACCATCAATGAGCTCCGCAAGGACGACGATAGCGACTGGGTGTTTTCCCGTTCGTCGCTAGCGCCAGGCCGCTGGTTCCCATCTGAATCAGTGAGTGCATGTTTCACACGCTATCGGCAGGTAGCGGATGGTCGCGCTGCAGTCACCTTGGGTCTCCGGCAGCCTTGCCGAGCAAGGCTCAAGCACGATCAGCGGGCCAGGTTGTCAGCACTGGCACTTGTGCCGCTCGTGCCACTGGGCGATGGACTCTTCGGGGTATTCATCGAACTGCAGGTCGCCTTTGCGCAGCGTAACCTCCACCCATGGCGCCTTCGACCCCAGCATCAGGTGCGTATGCTCCGGCGGCACCGGCAACGGCGTGTCGATGGCCGAGGCGAACGGGTGGATCAACGCCGGCCACTCCGGGCTGAACAACCACAAGGCGCTGCCGCACTGCGAACAGAAGTGCCGTTGCGCGGTACTCGCGTGGGCACAGCTGGCGCCCTCGGGCTTGAGCCTGGCGTGGTAGATCGAAATGAGTTTGCGCCCGCGGACCTTCAAGCTCTGGGCATCGCCCGCCAGGTTGATCGCATAACCGCCACCGCCCTGGGTCTTGCGACAGATCGAGCAGTAGCAACGCTGGTAGGGGTAGGGGTGGGCACTGTTGAGGCTGAACGTCACGGCGCCGCAATGGCAGGATCCTTCAAGCTGCATGGGCTGACTCCTGAGGTGAGTATGTAACAACGCTTTGCTAATACCTTAGCCTCAGGCAAGATTCTCCGCTTTGGTTTCAGGGAAGACACCCATGATTGCTCAGTTGCAGGGCGCTGCCGCGCACATCCGTCATGCTGTGCGTGCCGCTACCGAAGGCTTGGTGGGGCGCGAGCAACTCGCCGAATTGATCGTACTGGCGGCCGTGGCCCAGGAGCACATCCTGGTGATCGGGCCACCCGGCACCGCTAAAAGCGCGGTGGTACGGCGTGTCGCGCAGTCCATGGGGGGGCGCTACTTTGAATACCTGCTCGGACGTTTCACCGAGCCCTCCGAACTGTTTGGCGCGGTAGACCTGAAAAAGCTGCGCGAAGGCACGGTGGAAACTGATGTCAGTGGCATGCTGCCGGAAGCCGATATCGTGTTTCTCGACGAAGTGTTCCTGGGTTCCACCGCGATCCTCAACACCTTGCTGGGCGTCCTCAACGAGCGCCGTTTCCGCCGTGGCCATACCCAGGTGCAATGCCCGCTGCGTGTGTGCGTGGGCGCGGCCAACGGCCTGCCGGACGATGAAGCACTGGCGGCGTTCGGCGACCGGTTCCTGTTGCACCTGTTTGTCGAGTCGGTGCCGGACAATCAGTTGGAGGCCATGCTGGCCGGCGGCTGGCAGTCGGAACAGCGCCCGGTGCAACAGTTGCTCGGCCTTGCGCAACTGGACACCCTCGGCCAGGCCCTGAAACACGTCGACCTGAGTGCGGTGCGCCCAACCCTGGCCCAGGCGATTCGCCGCCTGCGTGAAGCCGGCATCCAATTGTCGGACCGACGCATCGTCAAATCCCAGCGCCTGATTGCCGCCGCCGCATTGCTCAGTGGCCGGCTGCAAGCCAGTGACGCCGACGTGTGGCCGCTGCTGTATGTGTTGCCGACCCAGGCCACCCAGCAACACGGCCGTGAAGTGTTGCGCGATCTGTTTGCCGCCTCCAGCAACAGCCACCTGTTCAGCGCGGTGGAAGAGGCCACGCTGCAACCGATGTCACGCTTGAACCGCTTGCTGGAAACCGCCGAAGACTACCTGGCCCGCACCGAGCCGCCGACCAGTACCGCACTCGAAGGTCTGTTGCGCGAGATCGATGCCAATTTCAACAGCCAGACCATGCCCGAGCCGTTGCAGCAGGCGCGGGGGCAACTCACCCGTCTGCTGACACCCGCCGAATGAGCACGCCGAGCCAACCCTGGGCCTGGCGTTCGCGGCAGGTGCCCGCCCAGGCTCAAGCCGCGGTCGCCTGGGGCGATGCTGCGCGGCGTCTGCACGCCCGCCTTACGTTGCTTGCGGCCGACCATGCGGCACGGCTGCAAGCCACTGCCAATGGTGATGTGCTGGTGGTCACCGGTGTGACGGCTGATCTGCCGTGGGTCGATGGCGTGGCGTACGCAGCCCCCAGCGCCAGCGCCCCAGGGCTCTGGTTGCCGACTAGTTGGGAACCGGATGTGCCAGAGGACTTGCTCGGCCATGCCATGTCGGCGCGCTTCAAGCGTGCGCCCTTGCTGGTGTGGCGTACCCCACAGGCCGTGATTCCGCTGGACCGTTTGCTGGCGGTTTCGCCAGCGCATCTGCAGCGTATCGCCGCGTATTGGGGAGCCACCCATGCAACTGCCTGAGTCGCTGCAACCCTGGCGGCAATGGCTGGAGTGGTTTGCCCCGCAGCACCTGCCCCTGTTCGCCGACTTGCTGGGCCGTCTCAACCCGCTGCTGGGACCGTTGCGTGGCGTGCACCAAGGCGGTGTGCCGGAGCCTGACGGCCTGGGCGACTTGCACCGACGCGGCCCCTATGAGCGGTTGCTGTCCAGTGAATGGCTGCTGGCCGATGAAGTGCCCGACGAGTTTCTGCGTCGCGCGGTCGACGGTGAGCATATGTTCCTTGCCCCGCAGTACCGTGCGCGTGAAGCGAACCGCCTGCTTGTGGTGCTGTTCGATGCGGGCCCTTTGCAATTGGGGGCCGCGCGCCTGGTGCACCTGGCCCTGTTGATGTTGTTGGCGCGGCGTGCCGAGGAGGCGGGTGCACACTTGCGCTGGGGCATTTTGCAAGGCGCGCCGGTGTTGCATGAGCTTGATTCAGCGGCACAGCTCAAGCGCCTGCTCGAGGCGCGTACCTATGAGGTCGTGAGCGACAACCATTGGCTGGCATGGCGGGAATCGCTCGCCGACCAGGCTGCGGGTGAGTGCTGGGTCGTTGGCCAGCGGCTGCCCCATACCGATGCCAAGGACTGTACCCATCGCGTGCAGATTACGCGCAACCTGGACGGGCGCAGCCTGTGGTTCGACCTTCAGGCGGGGCAGGCGCGGCGCGTGTCGCTGCCGCTGCCGGACGAACAGCAAGCGGTGCGCTTGCTCAAGGGCCAGTTCGATGACGCGGTGCACGCGCCCGCACCGACCGCTGCCGGGCGAGTGGCTCGGGTTGCATTGACCCTGCCACCGGTCATCTCCGGCTCAGGCAATTATGTCGCGCTGCGCATGCTCGACGAACACGGCATGGTGGTGATCAAGCTGCCCCACAAGAACCAGAAAAAAGCCCTCGAGGTGCGACGCCGACTGTGGGGCAAGGACCAGCACGTGCTCGCCGCCACATTCAACTATCGCAGCCTCGGCGCGGTGCTCGGTGATCACCACGTCCTGCACTTCTGGAACATTCCCAGCCTTGTTTGCGCCAATAAGCCCACGCGCGAAGAGATGCACCTGCCTCCCGGCACCGCGACTTTTCTGCCTGCGGTGTGGCTGCGCGGCCAACGGTCCGAACGCCTGTATTTGCTGGACACGAAAGGCCGCCTCGGCTACTGGCAACGTCCCGGTGGCACGCCCAGGGGTGAAAACTTCGTGGTGAAGAAAAATGTCGTGGGGCTGGCGCAGGTGGATGCCCTGACACTGGTGTACGCCCGCAGTGAGGGCGGGCAAGTGGTGGCTTATTCGGCCTGGGCCGATGGCGAGAAGACCTCCGGCTACGCCGTCGGTGCGGCTGTCGGGGTCAGCCAGGTGCTGTTCGCCAGCACCGCCCATTGGAAGTACGCCTTTGGGGGGTGCGCACTGCTTACTCACCAGGGCAGCCAGCAGAGTTGGCGCCTGGTGACCCATGACAGCTTCCCCGCCAAGAAGGCGCAGATCGACCTGGCTTCCGGCTGGAAAGCCATCGGCCTGCATCACCAGGTGGGCGCGCAGGAGCGCTATTCACTGGTACTGCTGGGGCCCGACCAGCACACCATTGGCCTGTACACCGAAGGCCAGCAGCAGACGCTGTTCACCACCACGGCACCGATTGCCCGTGCAAGTTTCTGCCCCATGAGCGGCCTGGTGGCGGTGCTGACATCCGCGCGGGAATTACTGGTGTTCAACGTGTCCGAGCGCGCCATGCGTTTGCAACTGATGTGCGACCTGAAACAAGAGCCTGCCCATGCGTGAACACGAACCCCTATTGATCCGCCGACCGTTATTGACCGGGCACCAGACCATTGACGGGCTGTGGTTGCCCGCCGAGCGTTTCGTGGCGCAGGAGCGGGTTCGCCTGATCCTGGCGTACTGGCGCAGGGGGGCCGCTGCCTACCGTTTTGGCGACGGCGATCTACTGCAATTCAGCGCGCCTGTCGCGGTGGATTGCCAGGCGCTTGCGGGCTGGCCGTTGGTCCGTCAGGGCCGTGGCCTGTGTTCGGCACGCCTGGCCAGCGAGGAACTGCGCGCGTTGCCAACCGCCGACCTGTGGCTGATACGCGGCGGCCAGGTGCACGCTTTGCAGGTGCGAGACGCCGAGGTGCTCGAACCCGGCCTGTGGCTGGATACCCGCGCCTACACCTTGCTCGATACTTTCGATTGTCATGCGCCCCTCGCGCAGGCTCTGCCTGAACCGGTCATCACCGATGTCCGCGAGATCCTGGGCGGCTTGGCGCCGGTCAGCCCTGAGCAAGAGGGGGTGATCCGGGCCTTGCTGGAGCGTCAACACCCCGCACCGCCAGTAACGCCTTCCAATACCGCGAGCCCTTGGGTCACCGAGGAACCCGCACAATACCCGGCGTTGAAACTGGGCGTCACCGTGGCCCTGGTGGCAGGGTTGATCTGGATGGCCACCCAGGGCCAATCCAAATCGTTGACACCGGTTTCCGCCGCGACCACCGAAGACATCAGCGGCGTGATCCTGGGCATGCTGGTCAGCGCCGTCGTGTTCACCGCCTTGCTGGCGGCGCTGAACAAATACCTGCGCCGGGGTGGGCGGCCTGCCAACGCAGTACCGCAAGCGCCGACCAACCCAGGCATCCCTGAGCGGGCCCAGCCGGGTCGTCACAAACCGGCTGCCTGGCGTCGTTGGCTGACCCGCCTGACCGAGCATTCCAAACTCTCCCGGTTGTACGGCAAACGCCAGGCGGCCTATATGCAGCGCATGCTGGAGATGTTCGAGAGCGGTGATTTTGCTGAGGCCCTGCGCCATGCCATCCCCTTGGGCGGCCAGCAACCGGATGCCGGGCAGAACTTTGGGACGCCGCAGCGGCGCCAGGACCTGACCCTCAGCCAGCAACGCGGGCCCAGCCGTACCTACCGGTTCGAAGAGGGCCTTACCGAACACCTGCGCCAGGTCTATCGCCGCTCCTATGAGCGCCTGGCCCGCGAAAACCGTGTCGAGGAAGCCGTATTTGTACTGGCCGAACTGCTCGAGGAACGCCGCGAAGCCCTCGACTACCTGGAGAAGCACGCGCGCTACCAACAGGCGGCGGACCTGGCCCTGGCCTGGGACATGCCGTCGGCGGTGATCGTGCGCCTGCTGTGCCTGGCCGAAAACTGGCAGCGTGCGTTGCTGGTGGCGCGTCGTGATGATGCGTTTGCCGATGCGGTGGTGTTACTCCAGGCCAGGCAGCCGCAGCTCGCCGACCGTTTGCGCCTGGAGTGGGCCGAATCACTGATCGCCAAGGGCCTGTGGCTGCAGGCCGTCGAGGTGGTGTGGAGCTTGCCGCAAGAGCGCCCGCGTGCCGCTCAATGGCTGCTCGATGCCGAAGCGGCCGGTGGACGCCTGGCGATTGGCGCCTTGGTCAAGCGCGCGATTTTGCTGCCGCATACCATGGAGGCTTATGGGCCATGGATCGAACAGTTGCGTGACGATCCCGCCCGTTGCGCCGAGCGCGATGCCCTGGCGCATGCGTTGTTGGCGCACAAGTCCGACACGGTTGCCCTGGCCTGGCTCGCGGGGGCAACCGTGCATGCGGTGATTGCCGACCAGCTCAGTGGGCGCGGGGGGCTGAACTTCAATCAACTGCAATCGTTGGTGAAGATGAGCCGCGATAAATTATTGCAGGCGGACTTGCCCGGCCAGGCGCTCAAGCGTCCCGCCATCCGCTCGCTGGTGCGTGTGGGCGAGGCGTTGCAATGGGACGCGCCGACCCTGGGCAGCCGACCGCTCTACGATGCGGTGTCGCTGGATGACGAGCGTTACCTGGTGGCATTGGGCGAGGCCGGAGCGGTGGTGGCGGATGGCAGCGGCAAGCCACTGTTCCATTTCGCCGTGCCGGCCGAGCGGATTGTCCTGGCCCACGGCCGGCAGATGGCGCTGGTACTGACCCGGCGCAACAGCGTGTGGCGTATCAGCAAGTTGGACTTGGTCAACCGCGCCGCCATCGACCTGGGCGTGCTGGTGCTGGATGTGTTCGCCGACCAGTTTGACGGCAGCACCTGGACCATCGGCCAAGGCCGGCAACTGCGTGTGGTGGACGTAGATCGTGGCTTTGAAACCTTGTGGCACGTGAGCGACTTGCCCGGCTCGGTTCACGCCCTCAAAGTTAATCAACACAGCGAGTTCCTGTGGCTCTATCACCCGCGTGAAGGTGTTGAGCGCTGGCACTACCGCTTGCCTGAGCGCCGGTTGGCGGGGCGCGAGCCGGCGTCGACGCAGTCGCAGGAGAGCAACGCGCTGTTCTGTGTACTCGACCAAACCGTCGAGTACCTGATCAGGTACAGCGACGACGAAGAGCCGGTGTTGATCCTGGATGTCGACGGTAACCGCAAGGGTTATCGCCTGACGGAATGCGATGAAGGAAGCTTCGATGGCGACCCGGTGCGCATCGCCCTCGACGGTGAGTGGCTGGTGTTTGGCTACATCGCCAGCGAACGCGACACCCGTTGGCACTTTATCCATCGCGGCAGTGACCACGTGTGCGCCGTACTGCATTGGCCACGCCACGAGGTGAACATCCGTCGTACCGGGGATGGCTGGCTGCTATTCGATGACCAGGGGCGCTTGAGCCACATCACGGTGCACGGCGCTCGCCAGCACAACCTCAGCCTGCACTGACCGAGTCCGGCATCAACGTGGCGATCAACGCACGAATGGTGCCGGGCAAGGCCTCCAGCTCCCTCACCAGGATGCTGCGTTCGCGAATCGCCCAAGGTTCATCGAGTTTCACCGCCACCAATTGCATGGTCCGGCTGTGGCGTACGGCGGCCGACTCGGGAATGATGCCAATGCCCACGCCGGCTTCGACCATCCGGCAGATCGCCTCGAAGCTCGACACCTGGATGCGCAGGGACAAGTGCTTGCCCAGTCGCTCCACGTGTTCGCGCAAGAAACTCAGCAGGGTGCTGCCTTCATGCAGGCCGATATGCTGGTAGGCGAGGGTCTGTTCCAGGGTGACCGACGATTGCTCTGCCAGCGGGTGACCGACCGGCACCATCAGCACCAATTCATCCGTACTGAAGTGCAGCACCTGCAAACCCGCCGCCTCCACGGGACCGGCGATAATGCCCATGTCGCTGGTGCCATCGAGCACGCCGCGCACGATGTCGCGGGACAGGCGTTCCTGCAGGTCGACGGTCACGCCGGGCCGCTGCGACAGAAAGCCCGCCAGCACCTCTGGCAAGAATTCGGTGACCGCCGTGGTATTGGCGAAGATGCGGATATGCCCGGCCGAATCCACGCCGTACTGGGTGAACTCGCTCTTGAGATAGTCCACCTGGCGCATGATCAGCCGCGCATGGTGCAGCAAGCGCTCACCGGCCGGGGTGATCTCCACCCCACGGCTGTCGCGGTAGAGCAGGCGGGTGTCGAGCTGGCCTTCGAGGGCCTTGATCCGCGCACTGGCGGCGGCTGGCGAGAGGAACGCGCGCTTGGCACCCTGGGTCAGGCTGGGGGATTCGGCGATATGGATAAACAGGCGCAGGTCAGCCAGGTCGAAGTGCATGCAAGACACCTATTTTGGCAGCAGTGAATGGCCAATGTGGGAAATGTCGTTGTACTCAAGCGTGGCGTTCAGCATAACCGAACGCTGGTTTATTGAAATGCAAATTCTCAGAACGGGTGCGCGCTTGCATGATCCGGGTCAGACACTCACTGCCCGAGGACCCGCACCCGATGAGCGCCCCCGATTGGATCGGCCGAAGCGAAACCGCCCACGACCACCTCAGCCATAACCTGCTCAAACGCATTGCTGCCACGTTCGGCGAGCCAGTGCCCGAGGATGGCGCGGACATACCGCCGCTGTGGCAGTGGTGTTTCTTCCAGGACCCGCTGCCGGAAACCGCGCTGGGTACTGACGGCCACCCGGCCCGTGGCGGGTTCCTGCCGCCGGCCGACAATCGCAATCGCATGTGGGCTGGCGGGCGTATCGAATTCCTGCAGGCACTGCGTGCCGGTGAGGCGGCGACCCGGGTGTCGACCATCACCCACGTGGAAGAAAAGACCGGGCGCACCGGCTCGCTGCTGTTTGTCACCGTGCGCCACGACTACTCCCAGGACGGCCGCCTGGCGATCCGCGAGGAACAGGACATCGTCTACCGCGAGCCCACGCCGCCTAAACCCGGCAGCGGTGAAGCCCTGGCCGAGGGCGAGTGGTCCGAGGCAATCGACCCCACGCCAACCCTGCTGTTTCGCTACAGCGCCGTGACCTTCAACGGTCACCGCATTCACTACGACTACCCCTATGTGACCGGCACCGAAGGCTACTCGGGGCTGGTGGTGCACGGGCCGTTGATCGCCACCATGAGCCTGCGCGCGTTTTGCCGTGCCCATCCCGGCGCCACCTTGCGCCGTTTTGCCTATCGCGGCGTGCGGCCGTTGATTGCGCCGCAACCCTTTGAGGTCGGCGGGTGCGTAGCCGCAGCAGGCGTGGCACAGCTGTGGGCCGGAAACGCCGACGGCCTGGCGCAGCAAGCCAGCGTGCATTTCGAATAATCCAATAACAACAGGCGGAGAGCCGTTGATGAACCCGAATGACAATGAAGAACTCAATGCGATCCGCGAAGGCGTGCGCGCCTTGTGTGCCGAATTCGATGCGGCCTACTGGCGCAAGATCGATGAAGAGAAAGGCTTCCCCGAAGCCTTCGTCAAGGCGCTGACCGACGCCGGCTGGCTGTCGGCGATGATCCCCGAAGAATATGGCGGCTCTGGCCTGGGCCTGGCCGAGGCCTCGGTGATTCTCGAGGAAGTGAACCGCTGCGGCGGCAACTCCGGCACTGTGCACGGCCAGATGTACAACATGTTCACCTTGCTGCGCCACGGCAGCGAAGCGCAGAAACGCTTCTACCTGCCCAAGCTCGCCAGCGGCGAATTGCGCCTGCAGTCGATGGGCGTCACTGAACCCACCACCGGCACCGACACCACCAAGATCAAGACCACCGCGATCAAGCGTGGCGATAAATACATGATCAATGGCCAGAAAGTCTGGATCTCGCGGGTGCAGCATTCCGACCTGATGATCCTGCTGGCGCGCACTACACCGCTGGCCGAGGTAAAGAAAAAGTCCGAAGGCATGTCGATCTTCCTGGTAGACCTGCGCGCAGCCATCGGCAACGGCCTGACCGTGCAACCCATCGCCAACATGGTCAACCACGAGACCAACGAACTGTTCTTCGACAACCTGGAGTTGCCGCTGGACAGCCTGATTGGCGAGGAGGGCAAGGGCTTCAAATATATCCTCGATGGCCTCAACGCCGAACGCACGCTGATTGCCGCCGAATGCATCGGTGACGGCCGCTGGTTCATCGAAAAGGCCAGCGCCTACGCCCGCGACCGCGTGGTGTTTGGCCGCCCCATCGGGCAGAACCAGGGCGTGCAGTTTCCGATTGCCGAAGCGCATATCGAGATCGAAGCGGCGGACCTGATGCGCTGGCGTGCCTGCGAGGAGTACGACAGCGGTGCCAATGCCGGCGCCAGCGCCAACATGGCCAAGTACCTCGCGGCCAAGGCCTCCTGGGAAGCCGCCAACGCCTGCCTGCAAACCCACGGCGGCTTCGGTTTTGCCTGCGAATACGACGTGGAGCGCAAGTTCCGCGAGACTCGCCTGTACCAGGTGGCGCCGATTTCCACCAACCTGATCCTGTCCTACGTGGCCGAGCATTTGCTCGAACTGCCACGCAGTTTCTGAGGGCCTGACCATGAGCCATACCCAAGCCTTGTGTCGGTTCCTTGCCGAGTTGAACGACGCACAACTGCCTGAAGACGTGCTGGCGCGCACCGAAGACCTGTACCTGGATTGGCTCGCCTCGGCGCTGGCGAGCCAAGGCGCGCACCCGATCCCGTTGTTCGAGCGCTATGCACAGAAGATGGGCCCAAGCACCGGGCCGGCGCAGGTGATCGTCAATGGCGCCAGCACCAGCGCGTATTTTGCCGCGCTGGTCAATGGGGCATCGTCGCACCTGGTGGAGCAGGATGACCTGCACAACAGTTCGGTGTTGCACCCGGCGACGGTGGTGTTCCCGGCAGCGCTGGCCGCCGCCCAGGACCTGGGTAAATCCGGCCGCCAATTGCTGTTGGCCTCGGTGGCCGGTTATGAGGCCGGTATCCGTATCGGCGAATTCATGGGCCGCTCCCACTACCGCATTTTTCACACTACGGCCACGGTCGGCACGCTCGCGGCCGCCGTCGCCGTGGGCAAATTGCTGGATTTCAACGAAGAACAGTTCATCAACCTGCTCGGCAGCGCCGGCACCCAGGCTGCCGGGCTCTGGGAGTTCCTGCGCGATGCCGCCGACTCCAAGCAACTGCACACGGCCAAGGCTGCGGCGGACGGCTTGCTCGCCGCTTACCTGACAGCAGATGGGCTGACCGGCGCGCGCAATATCCTCGAAGGCGACCAGGGCCTGGCAGCGGGCATGTCCAGTGATGCCGAGCCTGCCAGGTTGTCCGCCGGCCTCGGCAGCCGCTGGGCGTTGTTGGAAACGTCGTTCAAGTTCCACGCTTCGTGCCGGCACACCCATCCTGCCGCCGATGCGCTGTTGGACCTGATGCAGCGCGAACGCCTCGCTGCCGCCGACATCAGCCATGTGGAAACGCAGGTGCACCAGGGCGCCATCGATGTGCTGGGCCGGGTCAAGGTGCCGACCAGCGTGCACCAGGCCAAGTTCTCCATGGGCACCGTGCTGGGCCTGATCGCCGTGCATGGCAAGGCCGGGCTCACCGAGTTCCAGGCGTTGGCACTGACCGATCCTGCGGTGTCGACGTTTCGCGACAAGGTCAGCATGACCCTCGACCCCGAGGTCGACGGCGCCTACCCGCAACGCTGGCTCGGACGCGTCACCGTCACCACTGTTGACGGCCGCACGCTGCACGGCGCCATCGACGAACCCAAGGGCGATCCAGGCAACACCCTGAACCGTGAAGAGCTGGCGGATAAATTCCACCGGCTCAGCCGGTTCAGCGGTGCTCGCACCTCGGCCCAGGCCGACGCACTGATCAAGCGCGTCTGGGGCTTGCGCAGCGCCACATCCATGGCCCACTGGCTTTGAGGAACCGTCATGACTAACCCAAGACCGCTGGACGGCATCACCGTTGTCAGCCTGGAACACGCGATTGCCGCGCCATTCTGCACCCGTCAATTGGCGGACCTCGGCGCCCGCGTGATCAAGGTCGAACGTCCGGGTGCCGGCGACTTTGCCCGTGGCTACGACGAGCGCGTGCGCGGCCTGGCGTCGCATTTCGTGTGGACCAACCGTTCCAAGGAAAGCCTGACCCTGGACCTCAAGCAGGATGAAGCGGGCGATATCCTCGGCACCCTGCTGGCCGACGCCGATGTGCTGGTGCAGAACCTGGCCCCTGGTGCGGCGGCGCGCATGGGCCTGTCGTTCGAGGCGCTGCATGAGCGCTTCCCGCGACTGATTGTCTGTGACATTTCCGGCTATGGCGAAGGCGGGCCGTACGAAAAAAAGAAGGCCTACGACCTGCTGATCCAGAGTGAAGGTGGCTTCCTGTCGGTAACCGGCGGCCCCGGTGATAACCAGATGGCCAAGGCCGGCTGTTCCATCGCCGACATCTCGGCGGGCATGTACGCCTACAGCGGCATCCTTTCGGCGCTGCTGTTGCGCGGCAAGACAGGCAAGGGCAGCCGCATCGACGTGAGCATGCTGGAAAGCCTGGTGGAGTGGATGGGCTACCCGATGTATTACGCGTTCGACGGCGCCCCCCAGCCACCGCGGGCCGGGGCCGCGCATTCGACGATCTATCCCTATGGGCCGTTTCCCACCGGCGATGGCGGCACGGTGATGCTGGGCTTGCAGAACGAGCGTGAGTGGGCGGCGTTCTGCGACAAGGTGCTGCTCACGCCGACGTTGGCGATGGACGAGCGTTTCAGCGCCAATTTCAAGCGCTCTGCCAACCGCGACGCCCTGCGCCAGATCATCGTCGATAGTTTTGCGCAACTGGCTACCGAGGCGGTGATTCAGCGCCTGGAAGACGCGCAGATTGCCAGTGCGCGCGTGAACGATATGCAAGGCGTTTGGGACCACCCGCAACTCAAGGCGCGTGACAGCTGGCGCGAGGTCGATAGCCCGGCGGGGCCGCTGCCTTCACTGCTGCCACCGGCGCGTAATGCCGCGTTCACCCCGCGCATGGACGGGGTTCCCGGGTTGGGACAACACAGCGAGGCCATTCTCGACAGGCTCGGTTATTCGCCAGACGCCATCGGCGGCCTGCGCGCACGCGGCGTTATCTAACCATAAGGGAATTCAACAGATGCCAAAGCCATTGGTACGTTCGGCGTTGTTTGTGCCCGGTAGCCGACCGGAGCGATTCTCCAAAGCCTTGGCCAGTGGCGCCGATGCGGTGATCGTGGATTTTGAAGACGCGGTGGAAGAGCCGCTCAAGCGTCAGGCGCGGGATAATCT
Source organism: Pseudomonas sp. MYb13 (assembly GCF_002980075.1). NCBI lineage: Bacteria > Pseudomonadati > Pseudomonadota > Gammaproteobacteria > Pseudomonadales > Pseudomonadaceae > Pseudomonas > Pseudomonas sp. MYb13. The sequence continues at coordinate 166,474 of NZ_PCQI01000010.1, forward strand.
TGGCGCGTTTTTGACAGCAAACACCGCAGCCCAGGTATGGGTGCGCATCAATGCGCCGGAGCATGCCGAGCACTTCGAGGATGTGGCGTTCTGCAAGGCCCATCCGAACGTCGCGGGGGTGTTGCTGCCGAAGGTTGAGAGTGCCGCCCAGGTGGCCGTGGTGGCTGCCACCGGCAAAGTCATCTGGCCGATCATCGAGAGCGCGCGCGGTTTGTTGGCCGTGGCCGAGATCGCCCATGCGCCGCACGTGCAGCGCCTGTCGTTCGGCGGGCTGGACCTGGCGCTGGACCTGAACCTGAGCAGCAACTCCCCGGCCGCGCAGTTCGCCCTGGACCAGGCGCGCCTGGCGTTGATCGTGCATTCCCGCGCCGCTGGCCTGGTCGCACCGCTGGATGGCGTGCACCCGGCCATCGATGACCCCGAGGGGCTGCGCCGTTCGATCCGGCATGCCTATGAAATGGGGTTTGCCGGGGCGTTGTGCATTCATCCCAAGCAGGTGGCGGTGATTCACCAGGCCTTGGCGCCAAGCGCCGAGGACCTGGCCTGGGCCCAGCGCGTGGTAGACGCCGGCGCCCATGGGGCAGGGGCCTATCAGATTGACGGGCAGATGGTGGATGCGCCGGTGTTGCTGCGCGCGCAAAGACTGCTGGCCGCCTCTGTCTGAGGGGAGCCGAATCAAACTGTGGGCGCTGGCTTAGCTGCGATGGCGGTGGATCAATTGCCCGTTGTATCAACTGACAGAACGCCATCGCGGGCAAGCCCGCTCCCACAATGGGCCTTCGTTATCCCGCGGATCCGCGTTCGGCCACGCCGAACGCAGGTATCAAAAATTCGAAATTCACTACACGCGCGACATCAGGCACCTTGCCTTACAACACAACAATAAGAAGGTGATTTTCCATGCTCAAGCTTTCCCGGGCGCTGCTGTGCGCCGCCACCTTGTTTGCCGCGGGCCTGGCCCAGGCGGCGGACCCGATTGTCATCAAGTTCGCCCACGTGGTCGCCGAAAACACCCCCAAGGGCCAGGGTGCGCTGCTGTTCAAGAAACTCGCCGAAGAGCGCCTGCCGGGCAAGGTCAAGGTCGAGGTGTACCCGAACTCATCGTTGTTCGGTGATGGCAAGGAAATGGAAGCGCTGTTGCTGGGCGACGTGCAGATGCTGGCGCCGTCCCTGGCCAAGTTCGAGCAATACACCAAGCAAGTGCAGATCTATGACCTGCCGTTCCTGTTCAATGACCTCGCCGCTGTCGACCGTTTCCAGGCCGCCCAGGGCAAGGCGCTGCTGACCTCCATGCAGGACAAGAACATCCTCGGGCTGGCCTATTGGCACAACGGCCTCAAGCAACTCTCGTCGAACAAGGCGCTGCATGAACCCAAGGATGCCCGTGGCCTCAAGTTCCGCGTGCAGGCCTCCAGCGTGCTTGAGGAGCAGTTCAAGGCGATCCGTGCCAACCCGCGCAAAATGAGTTTTGCCGAGGTGTATCAAGGCCTGCAGACCGGCACGGTCAACGGCACCGAGAACACCTGGTCGAACTATGAAAGCCAGAAGGTCAACGAGGTGCAGAAGTACTTCACCGAGTCCAACCATGGCCTGATCGACTACATGGTGATCACCAACGCCAAGTTCTGGAACGGCCTGCCTCCGGATATCCGCACCACCCTGGAGCAGATCATGGTCGAGGTCACCGTCGAAGTGAACAAACAGGCTGAGGCGCTGAACCAGTCGGCCAAGCAGAAGATCGTCGACGCCAAGACCAGCGAAATCATCGAACTGACGCCGGAGCAACGCCAGCTCTGGCGCGAAGCCATGCGCCCGGTGTGGCAGAAGTTCGAGGGGGAAATTGGGGCTGACCTGATCAAGGCGGCGGACGCGTCCAACCAGTAGCGCAGATTCAATGTGGGAGCGGGCAAGCCAGCTCCCACAGTGTGATCCGGTTTCCAACCCGATACCTATTCCCGCTTCGCGAGGTTTTGCCATGCAAACGCTAAGGCGCGTCTGGGAGCACCTGGAGGAAGGTTTCATCGCCTTCCTGCTGGCCGCCATGACCCTGGTGACATTCGTCTACGTCATGCTCAATAACATCTACACGCTGTTCTTTGCCTTGGCCGACAAGTGGGCCTTGAGCAGCAACTTCTTCAACGCCCTGGGCGACGGCACCATGACCTGGGCCCAGGACATGACCTGGAGCGTGGCGCTGACCAAGGCCATGTTCGGCTGGCTAATTTTCTTCGGTATTTCCTATGGTGTGCGCACCGCCGGCCACCTCGGCGTGGACGCGCTGGTCAAGCTGACCAAGCGTCCCGCGCAACGCATGCTGGGCATGCTCGCCTGCCTGTGCTGCCTGGCGTATGCAGGGCTGTTCATGATCGCCAGCTACAAGTGGGTGAGCGCGGTGATGGGGGCGCATATCGGTGCCGAAGACCTCGACCAGTACGGCGTGGACGTCGGTGACATCGTGGTGATCGTGCCCATCGGTTTCGCCATGGTGTTTATCCGCTACCTGGAAATTTTCTACCGCATCTTTACCCACCGTCAGGTCGGGTTGGGGCTGGCCGACGAGGCTGGCGAGGCCAGCAAATTGGCCGGCAGCCATGAGGAGCGTCACTGATGGCCGTGCTTTGTCTATTCCTGCTGCTGTTCGTGTTCATGTTCCTGGGCGTGCCGATCGCGATTTCCCTGGGCCTGTCCGGGGCGGTGTCGATCCTGATGTTCAGCCAGGACTCGGTAAGCTCCCTGGCGATCAAGCTGTTCGAGACCTCCGACGCCTACACGTTCTTGGCGATTCCGTTCTTCCTGCTGTCCGGCGCGTTCATGACCACCGGCGGCGTGGCGCAACGCCTGATTGACTTCGCCAACGCCTGTGTTGGCCATATCCGTGGCGGCCTGGCGATTGCAGCCGTGCTGGCGTGCATGCTGTTTGCGGCGCTGTCGGGGTCGTCACCGGCGACGGTAGCGGCGGTGGGTTCGATTGCCGTGGCGGGGATGGTGCGTTCCGGGTATCCGAAGGAATTCGGGGCGGGGATCATCTGTAATGCCGGCACGCTGGGCATCCTGATCCCGCCGTCGATCGTGATGGTGGTGTATTCGGCGGCGACCGAGACATCGGTCGGCAAGCTGTTCATGGCGGGTGTGATCCCGGGGTTGCTGCTGGGCCTGATGTTGATGATCGCGATCTACATCGTCGCGCGCATCAAGAAGCTGCCGGCCCAGCCACGGGCGACCTTCCGTGAGTGGCTGACCTGCGCACGCCGTGCCTTCTGGGGGTTGCTGCTGCTGGTGATCATCCTCGGTGGCATCTACAGCGGCATGTTCACCCCGACCGAAGCGGCAGCGGTGGCCGCGGTCTACTCCGCGTTTGTCGCGCTGTTCATCTACAAGGACATGAAGTTCCGCGACTGCCCCAAGGTGCTGCTGGAGTCCGGGCGCCTGGCAATCATGCTGATGTTTATCATCGCCAACGCCATGCTCTTCGCCCACGTACTGACCACCGAGCAGATCCCCCAGGAAATCACCGCGTGGGTGATCTCTGAAGGGCTGACGCCGATTGGCTTCCTGATCATGGTCAACGTGGTACTGCTGGTGGCGGGCAGCTTCATGGAACCGTCAGCCATCGTGCTGATCCTGGCGCCGATCTTCTTCCCGATTGCGATGAAGCTGGGCATCGACCCGATTCACCTGGGGATCGTGATGGTGGTCAACATGGAAATCGGCCTGGTGCACCCACCGGTGGGGCTGAACCTGTTCGTGACCTCGGCAGTGACCGGGTTGACGCTGGGGCAGACCATTCGTGCGGCGTTGCCGTGGTTGATGATCCTGTTGGTGTTCCTGATCATGGTCACGTACTTGCCGTTCATTTCGCTGGCGCTGCCGCACTGGCTCGGCATGTAGCACGATCAAAAACTGTGGGAGCAGGCTTGCCCGCGATAGCGATGTGTCAGTTGCCAACGCTATCGGCTGACACTCCCTCATCGCGGGCAAGCCCGCTCCCACAGGTTAGTTTTGCGTCTGGCCTCAGTGGTCCAGTGCGCTCAGGATCGCATGGGCCACTTTCACACGCTCCCCATTCGGGTAGTTCTTGTTCGCCAGGATCACCACCCCCATGCCCTTGCTCGGCACATAGGCCACATAGGCGCCAAACCCATTGGTGGACCCGGTTTTGTTGACCAGCGTGTCGGCGTGGGGTGCCTGCGGCGGGGTCAGCCAGTCGACCTTGTGTGGCTCAAGCGCCATCTGGCTCGAGTTGCCCTCAACCAAGGCAGCGAGCGTGATCGGGTAGGGATACAGTTCCCAGCCCAGGCCCTGGGTCATGCCGTTTACGCTGTAGTAACCGGTGTGAGTCGTGGCGATCGCCTGTTGCAAGGATTTTTCCAGGCCTGCCGGGTTCATGTTCACACTTACGTAGTGCAGCAGGTCGGCGGCGCTGGTCTTGATGCCGTAGGCCTCGCTGTCCATGGCACCGGGGCCGACGCGTACCGGTTTGCCGTCTTTGCCATAGCCTTGGGCGTACAGGTTCATCTGGCTGGCCGGCACGTTGACGAAGGTGTGCTTGAGCCCCAGTTTCGGGAGCAGGGTGCGCTCCATCGACGCGTCGAACGGTTGCTTGAGGCTCTGCGCCGCTAGGTAGCCGAACAGGCCCAGGCTTGGGTTGGAGTACAAGCGGTGGGTGCCGGGCGCGAAGTCGGGTTTCCAATGCTGGAAGTAGCTGACCATGCGCTGGTTGTTGTCGGCCTCGGCGGGGAACTGAAGGGGCAGGCCCCCGGCGGTGTAGGTGCCCAGGTTGAGCACGCTGATGTGATCGAACCGTCCACCACGCAAGGCCGGCAGGTAGTCGCTGGCCGGCGCGGTGAGGCTGAGTTTGCCGGTCGCCACGGCATAACCGGCGAGGGTGGCGGTGAAGGTTTTGCTCACTGATCCGACTTCGAACAGTGTGTTTTCACTGACGGCTTGCTGAGCGTCTTTGCTGGCGACGCCGTAGTTAAAGTATTGTGTTTTGCCATCCTTCACGATGCCGACGACCAGCCCCGGAATAGACTGTTGCTGCATGAGTGGCTTGACGCTGGCGTCCACCACGGTGCGCAGGTCGGCGGCCGCCAGGCATTGGCCGGCAGCCATGAACAAAGCCAGGGCGGTTAATTTACCCACGCCAGACAAGGAGAGTTGGGGCATGATATCGCTTCCATGAGAGTGATCGATTGACGAGAGAGCCTGCGCGGGCGTGGCAAATGTAGGCCGTTTGCGGGCCTTGGGCAAACGATGATATCTCGCACCTGCCATTAGATTAATTAGGGTCAAGCATGCTGCGCTCCCATTTACCGCTCAACGCCCTGCGCGCGTTCGAGGCGTCGGCTCGGCATTTGAGTTTCACCCGCGCTGCCATCGAGTTGTGTGTCACTCAAGCAGCGGTCAGCCACCAAGTCAAAAGTCTGGAGGCGCAACTTAACGTCACGTTGTTCAAGCGCCTGCCCCGCGGCCTGATGCTCACCAGCGAAGGCGAAACCCTGCTGCCGGTGGTGCGCGAGTCGTTTGACCGCATCGCCCAGACCTTGAGCCAATTCGAAGGCGGGCACTACCGCGAGGTGCTCACGGTCGGCGCAGTCGGTACCTTCGCCGTCGGCTGGTTGTTGCCACGGCTGCCGGATTTCCATGCACGCTACCCCTTTATCGACCTGCGCCTGTCCACCCACAACAACCGCGTCGATGTGGCCGCCGAAGGCCTGGACTATGCGATCCGCTTCGGCGCAGGTGCCTGGCATGGCACGGATGCCTGCGAACTGCTGGAAGCGCCACTGAGCGTGCTCTGCGTGCCGCAACTGGCTGAGCAATTGCACGCACCCGCCGACCTGTTGAAACACACCTTGCTGCGCTCCTACCGCGCCGATGAGTGGAGTTTGTGGTTCCAGGCCGCCGGTTTGCCAGTCGATACCCTGGTGCCGCGCAGCATCGTGTTTGATTCCTCGTTGGCAATGATGGAGGCGGCCTTGCAAGGCACGGGGGTGGCGTTGGCGCCGGCGATGATGTTTTCGCGACAACTGGAGAGCGATGTCATCCGCCAGCCGTTCGACGTCGGCATCACCACCGGCAGCTATTGGCTGACGCGCTTGCAGTCACGCGCCGAGACCTCGGCGATGCTGGCGTTCAAGGGCTGGTTGCGGGAAATGGCGACGCAGGGCTGAATACTTTTTTTGAAACATAATGAAACATTTGCCGAGGGCCAGGGCTCTACCGCCACACCTGCACTGAGTTATTTCATGAAAACACCGCGCCCCTCCGCCCGCATGCCCCACCTGATCCAATTGCGAAACCTGAAGATGGCGCGTTCTGCCCACGCCTATGTGCGCGGCAGCACCGTGCAGTTCTACGAGTGGCTGCAGAGCCACACCGGCCGGCGCTTGCCCCATGGCCCGGCGATCTGGATCTGCGGCGACTGCCACGCTGGCAACCTGGGGCCCACCGGGGACACCAAGGGCCGCATCGATATGCACATCCGCGACCTTGACCAGGCGGTGATCGGCAACCCGACCCACGACCTGGTGCGCCTGGCCCTGTCCCTGGCCACCGCCGCGCGCGGCTCGGACCTGCCGGGCGTCACCACCGCACGCATGCTTGAAGAGATGATGGTGGGCTATGAACAGGCCTTCAAGGACAAACCCGACCAGGTGCCGCCGCGTCCGTCCCAGGTCAACGCGGGCATGCGCAGCGCCGTGGCGCGCACCTGGAAAAACCTGGCGCGCGAGCGCATCGAAAGCGCCCGACCGACCATTCCTTTGGGCAAGCATTTCTGGTCGCTGTCACGGGCCGAGAAAGCGGCGCTGGAAACCCTGTGTGCCTCGGACGACATTCATCAACTGGTCACTTCGCTCAAGGGGCGGCCCAAGGACGCCAGGGTCGAACTGCTGGACTCCGCCTATTGGGTCAAGGGCTGCAGTTCGCTCGGCCTGCTGCGCTATGCCGCCTTGCTCGGCGTGGGCGACAAGGACGACCAGGAATATTGCCTGATCGATATCAAGGAGGCCGTTGGCGCTGCTGCACCCCGCGCGGCGCGGGCAAAGATGCCCAGGGACAATGGGCGGCGCGTGGTGGAGGGCGCGCGCCAGTTGTCACCAGGCCTGGGTGAGCGGATGGTCGCGACGCGTTTTCTGGACCACGGGTTTTTCATCCGTGAACTGCTGCCCCAGGACATGAAGCTGGAGCTGGATGAGTTGAGCGAGACGGACGCCATGCACGCCGCTGGCTACCTGGCGCGGGTGGTGGGTGTCGCCCATGCCCGCCAGATGGACCGCGAGACGCGCAAGGACTGGATGGCGGTGTTGCAGGAAAACCGCTCCAGGCAGTTGGATGCGCCGTCCTGGCTATGGACCAGCGTGGTGCAACTGGTGGGGAGCCATGAGCAGGGCTACCTCAACCATTGCCGTCGGTATGCCTTGGAACACTGACCTCGAGAACGAAGTCGATCCAATGTGGGAGCTGGCTTGCCTGCGAAGCGGTGGGTCAGTCACCACATAGGTGACGCAAAGGCCGCTATCGCAGGCAAGCCAGCTCCCACAGTTAATGGGTGCCTAGGCCAAATATTTATGGAACCAGTCGAGTGTTCTTTTCCACGCCAGGTTCGCCGCTGCCTCGTCATAGCGCGGCGTCGAGTCATTGTGGAAACCGTGGTTGGCGCCCTTGTAGATATACGCCTCATAGGTCGTACCGGCTGCCTTCAACGCCTTCTCGTACGCTGGCCAGCCTTCATTGATCCGCGTGTCCAGTTCGCCGTAGTGCAACATGATCGGCGCCTTGATACGCGGCACATCCTTGGCCTCCGGCTGACGCCCATAGAACGACACCGCCGCACCCAATTCCGGGTACGCCACGGCTGCTGCATTGGTCACGCCTCCGCCATAACAGAAGCCGGTGATGCCGACCTTGCCGGTGCTGCTGTCATGGTGCATCAGCCATTCGATGGCGGCGAAAAAGTCGTTCATCAGCTTGGTCGGGTCGACCGTTTGCTGCAGTGCCACGCCTTTTTCATCGTTGCCCGGGTAGCCGCCAACCGAGGTCAGGCCGTCGGGTGCCAGGGCAATGAAGCCGGCCTTGGCCAGGCGCCGCGCGACGTCTTCGATATAGGGGTTGAGGCCACGGTTCTCGTGGACCACCACCACCGCCGGCAACTTGCCCGCTGCTTTGGCCGGGCGCACCCAGTAACCACGCACGGTACCGTTGCCCTTGGGCGACGGGTAGGTGATGTAGTCGGCGACGATGTCCGGGTCGGTAAATTTGACTTGTTCGGCCAGGGCGTAGTTGGGGCTCAGGGCCGCGAGCAGGGCCGAAGCGGTGAGGCCACCAAAGGTGAACAGCGCGGCGCGGTCGAGAAATTCGCGGCGGTTGATCTTGCCGTGGGCGTAGCCGTCGTAGAGTTCCAGCAGTTCGGGGGCAAAGTCTTTCGCGGTGAGACGAGTCATCGGTGCAATCCTCGATTAGCGGTGGCAGTCAATGTAGACCAGGATCAGTCCCCGCGACCATGGGCGGCGGCGGCCAATTGGCCGGTGTCGACGCGCACGAAGATCGAATCGCCTACCGCCGTCAGCACGTCACTGGCGTACACCTCGCAGATCACGCGAGTCTTGCGGCCCACGTCGCCTTCGACCCGCGCGCGCAGGGTGAGGGTGACGCCCATGGGCGTGGGCTTGATGAATTTGATGCCCAGGTTGCCGGTGACGCAGTCGATGCGCGGCAGGCTGCCGGGTTCGCGCTGCTCGGCGCGGTAGTGGTAGGCCATGGCGGTCCAGTTGGAATGGCAGTCCACCAGCATGGCGATCAGGCCCCCGTAGACCAGGTTGGGCCAGCCGCTGTAGTGGGCCTCGGGCAGATGTTCGGCGATCAGGTGGATACCGTCCGCGTCCCATCGGCTCTTGATATGCAGGCCGTGGGGGTTGCTGGCGCCGCAGCCGTAGCAGATGCCTTCTGGCGCGGTGATGTCCTGGAGTGAGGGGGAATGCATGCAGAATCCTTGTTGTTCTTGGGGCGACTACTCTGTTTAGCAGGACAGGCGCCGGATGGGAATAAATCCCTGGTACGGCGTGTTAGCTCAGTACCTGTGTCCTTTACTCTGCGGAGCGTTGCATGAAACGACGAATGTCCCCGGTCGCCGTACTGGCCCTGATCCTTGCCTACTGTTCCAGCGCGCAGGCGGTGGAGTACAGGGACGTCAACCGTACCGCCAGCCAGATCAGCTTTACCTACCAGCAATTGGGGCAGCGGGTGTACGGCACCTTCAGTGAGTTCGAAGGCGTCTTGACCTTCGATACGCAAAGGCCGGAAGCAGGGCATGCCTTGCTCAAGATCCAACTTGCGAGCATCGACGCCGGCAGCCCTGATGCCAACGACGAGCTGCAACGTGCATCCTGGTTCGATACCGCGACCTACCCGGTGGGTGTGTACGAATCCACCGCCGTCAAGGCGCTGGGAGACAACCGCTACACGATCAGCGGCAACCTGACTATCAAGGGCACCACGCACCCGGTGGACGTCGACGTGGTGCTCAAGGAGCAAAGCGGCATTGGCGTGTTCGACGGTGAGTTCATCCTCAAGCGCGGCGACTTCAAGATCGGCGAGGGTGAATGGGCGGGTAACAGCGTGGTGTCCAATGACATCAACATCAAGTTCAAGATGGTCGCGCCGCAGCGCTAGCGCGCGAACTTCTTCGCGCCGGCCACGCAAGCGATCACCGCGATTGTCACCAGTACCATGCCCAGGCTGACCTGCTCGTGCAGCAAACCCGCCGCCAATGCCAGGCCAAAAAACGGTTGCAGCAACTGCAATTGGCCAACCGCTGCGATGCCTCCCTGGGCCAGGCCCCGATACCAGAACACAAAGCCGATCAGCATGCTGAACAAGGACACATAACCCAGGCTCAACCAGGCCGGCAGGCTGATGCCGTGCAGGCTCGTCGGCGCCATGACCAGGCTCAACGGCACCACTACCGGTATCGACACCACCAGCGCCCAGCAGATCACCTGCCAGCCGCCCAGGCTGCGCGACAACTTGGCGCCTTCGGCGTAACCCAGGCCGCACACCAGCACCGCCAGCAGCATCAGCACGTCTCCGGCAGGCGCGGCGCTCAAGCCCTGGGCGACGGCGTAACCCATCACCAGCACGCTGCCGAGGATCGAGAACAACCAGAACACCAGGCGCGGGCGTTCGCCACCGCGCAGCACGCCAAAGACGGCGGTGGCCAGTGGCAGCAGGCCGATGAACACGATGGAGTGGGCCGACGTCACGTATTGCAACGCCAGGGCGGTGAGCAGGGGGAAGCCGATCACGACCCCGAGGGCGACGATCGCGAGAGGCATCCATTGATGGCGCGCGGGGCGCTGTTCCTTGAACAGCCACAGCAACAGCAACCCCAGGACGGCAGCGATGGCCGCACGGAGCATGGTCAGGAACACCGGGTCGAATTCCATCACCGCCAGGCGCGTGGCGGGCAGGGAACCGCTGAAAATCACTACGCCGATAAAGCCGTTGATCCAACCTTGGGTGCGGGTATCCAGCGTGTTGAGAAGGGAGGTGCGTTCCATGAGATAGGCCCGGGGCAAGAGAGGGTTGCGTTCAGGCCATCCTAGGGGCGAGCATTGGGACAATCAAAAAATTGTCATGGATACATCCCTATGCCCCGTGCTCGTTACAAGTCGTTGGTCGACACGTTCGCCGCAGACATTCGCAGCGGCAAGATGCCGCCCGGTACGCGCCTGCCGACGCACCGTCAACTGGCCGCCGACCATGGCCTGGCGCTGGTCACTGCGAGCCGTGTGTACACGGAGCTCGAGGCCATGGGGCTGGTCAGCGGGGAGACCGGGCGCGGCACCTTTGTGCGCGAGATTTCGCTGCCGCCAGGGCAGGGCAGTGGGCAGATGCCGGTGGCGGCGGGCATGCTAGACCTCAATTTCAACTACCCCTCGTTGCCGGGCCAGGCTGAGTTGCTGCGCACGGCGTTGCGCCAGTTGGCGTTGTCCGGGGACCTTGAAGCCCTGTTGCGTTACCAGCCTCATGGCGGCCGCCCGCATGAGCGTGCTGCGTTCGCGCGGCACTTGCTCAGCCGAGGCCTGAGCGTGGAGGCCGATCAGGTGCTGTTGGTCAGTGGCGCCCAGCATGGCTTGGCGGTGACCATGATGGCGTTGCTCAAGCCTGGGGATGTGATTGCGGTGGACGCGTTGACCTATTCCGGGTTCAAGGTGCTGGCCGAGACACTGCACCTGGAAGTCGTCGCGATCCCGGTAACGCCTGTGGGACCCGACCTGGACGCCCTGCAAGCCCTGTGTCGCCGGCGTCCCGTACGTGCCGTGTACAGCATGCCGACCCTGCACAATCCCCTCGGCTGGGTGATGGGCAGGAACTCACGTGAGCAACTGGTTGCCATCGCCCGCCAATACAACCTGATGATCATCGAGGACGCCGCCTATGCGTTCCTGGCCGCAGACGCACCGCCGCCCGTGGCGAGCCTGGCACCGGAGCGCACGGTGTATGTGGGAGGGCTGTCGAAAAGTGTTGCGACTGGCCTGCGTGTCGGGTTCGTCGCCGCGCCGAATGAATGGGTGAAACCCCTTGAGCGCACCATCATGGCCACGACCTGGAATGTGCCCGGTGTGATGAGCGCCATTGCGGTGGCCTGGATCGACGATGGCACCGTGGCACAGCTGGAGGCGCAAAAGCGCGAGGACGCCCAGGCCCGCCAGGCGCTGGCTGCGCGTGTGCTCAAGGGGCTGGCCTACACCAGCCATCCTTCATCGTATTTCTTGTGGTTACCGCTGGCGGAAGACGCGCGGGCTGATCAAGTCGCCATGACCTTGCAGCGCGAAGGCGTCTGCGTGTCCACCGCCGAGCCCTTTGCCGTCTCGGCCCATGTCCCGCATGCGCTACGCCTGGCCTTGGGCTCGGTAGCCATGCCCTCGCTTCACGAGGCATTGCACAACGTGCGCAAGGTGGTGGAGTGGTGAGCCGCGTACGACGGCTCACCGATCGGCATCAGTACTTGTAGGCCTGGCGTCCGATCAACAGCCATTTGCCTTTTTGCTTCTGCCACACCTGGAAGTTATCGATATCCGTCGGTACTTCCACGCCACTGTTCACCGCCAGGGCGTGGAAGTGGTTGCGTACCAGGGCGGTGTCGCCTTGCAGGGTGATGGTCTGGTTTTGCATCTCCAGGGTCTTGAACGCGCTGGTGTGGGTTTCCAGGTCGGCGATGAATTGGTCTTTGTTCTGCACCTTGCCGCTGGAGTGGCCGTAGGTAAGTTTGTCAGCGGTCAGCGCGTGAAGTTGCTTGAGATCCAGGTGCAGCATGGCTTGGGTCAGTTGGTCGACCGCTTGGGCCACATCCTTTTCGGCAGGGGCGGGCGCTGCAGCCACATAACCGCTGAACAGGCACAGAAAACCGATCAGCACTTTGACGTTTTGCATGGGTGTTTCCTTATTGTTGTTGGGGGCTGGCACGACAGGTTAAGTCGTCGTACAACCATGCAATATTTCCTATATTGAAGGAAAGTGAAATTTTGAAATATCCTGAAAAGATTGGGTTTCAAGGCCTTATAAAAAAGACTTCTTCTTATACGATGTCCCAACACATTGTCTGAATCACGCCTCGCTTCCTGTGCAAGTAGCACATCGCTATGCTACTGCCGGAACCCAACCCCGCCCGAGAAACACAATGGATTTTGACTGGCACAGCGACCCCATCACCCGCGCCACGCCCGTGACCCCACACTACAAAAACACTCAGAACGTGCGCCGCTTCATGCTTGAGCAGTGCGGCCCGGGGTTCAAGTTCGACCGGCCGTTCATGGCTTGGATTCGCAACGAGGTGCCCAAGACCCTGGGCGACGTGGTTGATGAGTGGCGACGCCGACAAGAGGATTCACGCCCATGACACCCGACGAAAAATACCAGGCCGCCCAACAACGCCTCGGCTATCAGCTGGACGAATTCAAGGTCGGTGGCAACTACACGCCACTGGTTCGCGACGGCAACCATCTGTACCTCAGCGGCCAGATCCCCCGCGTGGGCGATACCATCGTGCTGCCGGGCAAGGTCGGTGACAGCCTGACCCTGGCCCAGGCACAAATCGCCGCCGGCATCAGCGTCTTGCGCTGCCTGGGGCTGCTCAAGCAAGCATTGGGGTCGCTGGACCGGATCAAGGCGATCCCGCGTATCAACGTGTACGTACGCAGTGCCGAGGATTTTGACCAGCAAAGTGAAGTGGCCAACGGCGCATCGGACCTGTTGCACGAGATCCTGGGCAGCGCCGGGGTGCATACGCGTACGTCGCTGGGGGTGATGCAGTTGCCGAAATCGGCGGCGGTGGAGGTCGATATGATTGCGGTGGCGCATAGCGCCTGATTTGAAATGCGGTTGAAAAAGGTGGGAGCGGGCTTGCTCCCACAGGGTTGACCGCGTTTAGCCAGCTGCCAACGGTGGTGTGCGCGGCGGAATCAGGCGCTTGCTGCCGGTGGCTTCATACGCTGATGCAAAGCGCAGCAACGCCGAATCGTCATAGGCACGCCCGGCAAACGTCAGCCCCACCGGCATGCCGATGTCGGCCATCACACCCATCGGTACGGTGACAGTCGGCACGCCCAGGTGGCGGATAGCAAGGTTGCCGTTGGCCACCCAGACGCCGTTGCTCCAGGCGATATCAGCGCTGGTTTCGTTCACATCGGCATCCGCCGGGCCCACGTCGGCGACGGTGGGGAACAGCACCGCGTCGAGGCCGAGCTTATCCATCCACTCTTCCAGGTCGATACGCCGGGTTTGCTCCAGGCCGCGCAGGCCGTCGGGAACGGTACTGATCTGGTCCCACGGGGTAATGCCGCGTTCGGCCATGCGCACGTATTCGTCCATGCCGGCGGCCAGGTCGTCCTCGCGGTTGGGCAGGGTGCCTGGGTCGTGAGGGAAGATCTTCGGCCCGTCCACATCCGCCAGGCGGTTGAGGGCGGGGTCGTTGTTGGCGCGCAGGAAATCATCGAAGGCCCAGGCTGACAATTCCCACAGCTCGTCGTGGAGGAATGCCTTGGACACCAGCCCTCGGGTAAACACGGTGGGTGCGCCAGGGCGGTCGCCCTCGCAGTTGGAGACCAGCGGGAAGTCCACCTCAATCACTTCGGCACCGGCGGCTTCCAGCGCCTGGCGTGCGTCTTCCCACAGGTCGATCACGCTGGCGCGGGTGTTGATCTTCTGCCCCGTGGGGCCGCCGATCCCGGGTTTTTCGCTGGTGCCTGCCTCGGGGTCGGCATTGATGTACATGCGCGGTACGCCAAAGCGTTTGCCCGCGAGGGATTCGGCAGTCACGGCCAGCTCGGCGTAGGTAGCCGGGCGCACCGAGGTAACACTGGGGATCGGCACCCATGGCTGCAGGCGCCACAGGTCGCCACGGGTGTCCGGGTCTTCGGCCACCACCACGTCGAGGATTTCCAACAGATCGGCCATGGTGCGGGCGTACGGCACCACCACGTCCATGGTCGGTGTCAAAGGCCAATTGCCGCGCACCGAAATCACCCCACGGGACGGGGTATAGGCGCACAGGCCATTGTTGGATGCCGGGCCGCGCCCGCTCGACCAGGTTTCTTCCGCCAGCCCGAAGGCCGCAAAGCTCGCCGCCGTCGCGGTGCCGGCGCCGTTGGACGAGCCGGAAGCAAAGGGTGCGGTCAGGTAATCGGCGTTATACGGGCTTTCGGCGCGGCCATACACGCCACGCTGCATCCCGCCGTTAGCCATTGGCGGCATGTTGGTCTTGCCCAGGCAGATAGCGCCACCGGCACGCAGGCGCTCGACGGTGAACGCATCACGCTGAGCGACCAGGTGGGCAAACGCCGGGCTGCCGGATGCCGCGGTCAGGCCCTTGACCAGGTAGCTGTCTTTGGCGGTGTAGGGAATGCCATCCAGTGGCCCCAAGGTTTCGCCCTTGGCCCGGCGAGCATCGGACGCCTCGGCTTCTTTCAGGGCTTCGGGGTTGCGCACCACGACGGCATTCAAGGCGGTGGCGGTTTGCGGACCGTCGTAGGCATCGATCCGTGCCAGGTAAGCCTTGACCAGTTCGACGGCCGTGGTCTGGCCAGATTCAAGCGCAGCGCGCAATTGGGCAATGGAGACTTCGGTAACTTGCATCACGTTTTTTTCGCCGCCTTCAAGTGGGGGTATGGCGGCAGTCTACGTACAGATATTTCACAAAACCAGCGCCGCATACTCCGCATAGGCACCGCGCATCACCTGCCAGGTGGCCTCGTCAGCGGGAATCAGATGTTCGATCCGCAGGGAGGCGAGGGTGATGTCCTGGGGCATGCCGAAGGTCGTGAAGGTGGACAGAAAACTCAGTTCACCCTGGGGTGTGCGCAGGCGCGTGAGCACCAGCGGCGGCATGTGTTCAGGCAGTTCGGTGCTGGCGGGTGTTGGCAAGCTCGACAGCAGTGCGGCCAGTTCGGGATTGTCCAGCGCCTCACGGGTGGCGCGCTGCCAAGCCAGGGTGCGGATCTCATCGGCATTGATCAGGTGGTCGCCCAGGCCTCCGGCGTGCAGCAGCGTCGCCAGCAAGTTCAGGTTCCCGGCTGCACCCGGCGGTATGCCTACCAGTCCAAACAGCACGGCGGTACTGGCATTCGCCGCCAATACGTCCCATTGGCTGCCCAACAGGATCGCCGGCGCGGGATTGTTGGCGTGCAGTACATGGCTGACGGCTTCGCGGATGGCGGCCATGGCCGGTGAGGCAAGCGGGGTGGCGGTGTAGCGCGGGGCAAATCCGGCGGCGAGGAACACGCGGTTGCACTGTTCGAGCGGTGCCTCCAGCGCGGTGAGCAGCGTGTGCAAAGTGCCTGGGCTCGGCTTGGCGCGCCCGGTTTCGATGCAACTGAGATGGCGCTGGGAGACGTTGGTCATCAACGCCAGGTCGAGTTGGCTCAGCTTGGCGTGCTTGCGCAGTTGGCGCAGTTGTTCGCCGGCGGTAGCAGGGTGGTCCATGGCGGGATCATGACCTCCGAGGTCATTGCGAGGGGCCGAACCTTATCACTAACGTGGGCGTTCATCACTTCAAGGACGCGATCATGAGAAGACGTTATGTTGCCCTGGCTGGTTTGCTGGGTTTCTCGCTGTACACCCTGGCCACGATGCTCACCGCCGAGCAGTCGCTGCTGGCCTTTGGACGCGAACTGATGTCACGGCCGGACACCGCGCAAGTGGTGATCGACCTGTATCTGATGGCAGTGCTGGGGTGCGTGTGGATGTACCGGGATACCCGGCGGCGAGGGCGGTCCGCGGCTTCGGTGCTGCCGTACTTCTTACTGACGGCGGTGTTTGTGTCGGTCGGGCCGTTGCTTTACCTGGTGGTGAATGGAAGCCGGGATGAGTGAGCTGCTGCAGGTCTACGCGCTGTGCGTGCTGCGGCTGTGCCGGAAGATGTTTGCGACTTTGTGTTATCAGGGTTTTTTGGATGCGAGCGCGGGCGTTTACCCATCGGAGGACGCGGGCGAGCAAGGCGTGCTTGTTCGGGCCAGGCGGACGCCGCTCACCCGCGCGCGGTCGGTCTCGGCCTTTAGCTGTAGGCGCTGGCGCCGGTGCGGTCGACAAGGCGAATGCTGTCGCGCCCACCCCGCTTGGATTCATACAGCGTGCTATCGCCTTGCTCAATCAAGGCCGCCAGGCTCGGCGGCGGTTGGTCAAACAGGTTGGCGCCGATGCTCAGGGTCACCGGCGCCGGCGTGTTGAAGGTCTGCGAGGCCAGTTGGTGAAACTGGTCGCGCAGGTTGCTGCCCAGCTCGACGATCTGTTCGGTGGACGCCGGGCTCAGCAGGATCACGAATTCATCCCCGCCCAGGCGTGCTGCGAGCGCGCCCTGGGGCACCACACCGCGAATCATTTCGCTCAAGGCGATCAGCAAGCGATCGCCAGCGGTATGGCCGTGGAGGTCGTTGACCGATTTGAAGTTGTCGATGTCGATCAGCAGCAGCGCACCCGGTTGCGCCGGTGACACGTGGGCCAGCAGGCGCGGTGCGCGCAGGTCGAGGGCGCGGCGGTTGTAGAGGGCGGTCAGTGGGTCGCGGGCGGCGAGGCGGGCGATCTGCTGTTCGCGGCGATAGCGTTCGGAGCCGGTCATCGACAGTGCAATCAGCATGATCGCCATGGCGCCTTCCACCAAGGACACCTGGATGATCTCGCCCTTGAACGCGGCGAGGTCGATCAGCGTGCCGGGGATCAGCACCGACAGCGCCTTGGCCACATAGAACCCGCCATGGATCAACAGCACATAGCGCAACTGCACCGCGCCGATGCTCAAGGATTTGCCGTGGGGGCGCAGCAGGAAACTGGCACGCAGGGTCGGCAGTGCCACCAACAGCGACTGCACGCCCAGCATGGCTTTGGACCACGGCAGATCGGCCGGCAGCATGAGCATGCCGAGCCACACCACCAGCATCAGCAGCCACAGCGGCGACAAGCGCACTTGGGTGAACCGCGCCACGCCGAGCAAAAACAGAAAGTGCGCAGTCACCAGCAAACCATTGGCGAACCAGATGCCGATCATCAGGAAGCCATTGAGGCGCAGCAGCGCGAGGGTGGAGCCGACGGTGATGGTGGCGAAGCCGGCGCTCCAGTACAGCAGCGAAGGTTCACGCACGCTGCGCCATTCAACGGCCAGGTACAGGGCGGCAGCGGCTGCCAGGGCAACGGTGAGTGCCAAAATCGTAGGAGGGTCGAGCGTCATTTCTTGCCGGGTCTGCCTGGTGTGCGTTTAGAACCGGGATTGTAAGCGCACACGCAGGTTTTTCAGAGCATTCATCGTGATGGCACACGGCCAGGCGATGATCGGCAGGTCAGGCGCCCTTGGTCGAGGGCAGCAATACCGTGAGGATGCCCACCAACGGCAGGAACGAGCAGAGTGTGTACACGTACTCGATACCGTGGGTGTCGGCGAGCAAACCGAGCAGCGCCGCGCCAATCCCGCTGAAGCCGAACATCAGGCCGAAGAAGATCCCGGCGATCATGCCCACGTTGCCGGGCACCAGTTCCTGGGCGTACACCACGATGGCCGAGAAGGCCGACGCGATAATGAACCCGATCACCACACTCAGTACCGCCGTCCAGAACAGGTCGACGTAGGGCAGCGCCAAGGTGAACGGTGCGGCACCGAGGATAGAGAACCAGATGACCTTCTTGCGCCCGATCTTGTCGCCGATCGGGCCGCCCGCGAAAGTGCCGACAGCCACCGCCCCCAGGAACAGGAACAGGTACATCTGGGAGCTTGAGACCGACAGTTGGAATTTCTCGATCAGGTAGAACGTGAAGTAGCTGGTCAGGCTGGTCATGTACCAGTATTTGGAGAACACCAGCACGGCCAGCACTACCAGGGCAAACGTCACGCGGCCCTTGGACAGGCCGTGGGTGGCTTTGCCGCCTTGCTTGAGTTTGAACAGGTTGAGGTGGTGGCGGTACCAGCGACTCAACCCGTACAGCACCAGGATCGCGAACACGGCAAACAGCCCAAACCAGGCAATATGGCCCTGGCCATAGGGAATGATGATCGCCGCTGCCAGCAACGGGCCCAGGGCACTGCCGGTGTTGCCGCCGACCTGGAAGGTTGATTGCGCCAGGCCGTAGCGGCCGCCAGAGGCCAGGCGCGCAACGCGCGAGGTTTCCGGGTGGAAGGTCGACGAGCCGACGCCCACCAGGCCTGCCGCCAGCAGGATCGCCGGGAAGGTGCCGACAAACGCCAGCATCAGGATGCCGACCAGGGTGCACACCATGCCCGCCGGCAGCAGCCAGGGCTTGGGATGGCGGTCAGTGTGGTAGCCGATCCAGGGTTGTAGCAGCGAGGCGGTCAGTTGGAAGGTCAGGGTGATCAGGCCCACCTGGGTAAACGACAAACCGTAGTTGGCCTTGAGCATCGGGTAGATCGACGGCAGCACGGCCTGGATCAGGTCATTGATCAAATGCGCCAGCGCGCAGGCGCCGAGGATGCGCATGACCAAGGGGCTGGCTTGGGGTGTCGTGGTTGCAGCGGCGGGTGACGCAGTGAGGGTCGACATGCAGGCATTCCATACAAGGCAGCTAATCAAAGGCGGCGACTTCGTAAGGTCGTCATCCATTACAAAATGATTCGGCGTTCATGCTAGATTCGTCAAGAATGCCTGTCTCGCGTAATTCGGGCGGCAACCATCGCAAAAAGGGCGAAATGATCAAACCACTGAATGAATTTCTCCAGGAAATCAATGAAGGCGCCTGGGCCGTAATCAGCTCAGCCACGGATTACCCGGAAAACTGGGTGATCCCCGAGCACAGCCATGAGAAACATCAACTGCTCTACGCCATCGAAGGTGTGATGGTGGTGTACTCGGCGCTGAACCAATGGACCGTGCCGCCCAACCGTGGGATCTGGATGCCCAGCGGGCACGTGCATTCCCTGCGCTGTGTCGGCACCCTGAAAATGCGCAGTGTATTTGTACGCCCGGATCGCTTCCCGAACATGCCCGGCGAGCCGAAGACTGTCAGCATCTCACCGTTGCTGAGCGAGCTGATCAAAGCGTCAGTTAGCTTGAAACCCCCGTATGCCGAGGACTCGCGGGATGCGCGGATCATGCACCTGATCCTCGACGAGCTCGCCATCCTGCCGGCGTTGCCGCTGTCGTTGCCTCAGCCCGCCGACCCGCGTCTGCAGCGCATCAGCCTGGCGCTCCAGGAGGACCCGAGCGACGCCTCCACCGTGGCGCATTGGAGCGAGCGCCTGAACCTCGACCAGAAAACCATCCAGCGCCTGTTCCGCAAGGAAACCGGCATGACCTTCGGCCAATGGCGCCAGCAAGCGCGGTTGCTGCTGGCGTTGGAGCGCATTGCGGTGGGCGAGAAAGTGATCGATATCGCCCTGGAACTGGGCTATGAGAGCCCGAGTGCGTTTACCAGCATGTTCAAGAAACAGTTTGGCAAGACACCGAGCCATTTTTTTCGGTAGGGCCCGCACCGGCTGTGCTGTCCTTGCCCGCGCGGGACACGCCGTTCATTACCGGCTGCATCCCGGTGCCCGCGGCGTGCCGAGCATCGACAGGCCCCGGTAACCGCTGGCGCGTGCTGCCAGGCATGCCAATGCGGCAGCGACAACCAGTACCGCGGCACTCAACTCGAATGTTGCCTCATACCCGCTCATGTCAAACACCTGGCCGCCAAGGATCGCCCCCGACGCTATCGCCAGTTGGATGATCGCGACCATCAACCCACCGCCTGCCTCGGCATGGTCGGGCAGGGTTTTTGACAGCCAGGTCCACCAACCCACCGGCGCGGCGGTGGCGACCAGGCCCCAGAGCCCCAGCAACAGTGTGGTCAGCACTGTCGAGTTGCCCATCCTGACCAGTGCCAGCGCAATCCCCGCCATCAGCAACGGGATAATGACCAGCGTCAGGAACAGGCCTTTTTTCAGGAAACGCTCAATCAGGAACGTGCCCGCGAGACCGGCTACGCCCAGCACCAGCAATATCAGCGACAGCCGAGAAACACTGACCTGAGTGACAGTCTCCAGAAACGGTCGCAGGTAAGTGAACAGCATGAATTGGCCCATGAAAAACGCGCTCACGGCCAGCATGCCCAAGGCCACCGGCGTGCGTTTCATCAACTGCCACAGGCCTCCGTTTTTGGCGGCCCCCTGTGCGCTGATCGACGGCAGGCTGACCATCAACCAGGCCAACGCCAGCACCGCGACAGGCACGACGCAGAAGAACGCCCCGCGCCAGCCAATCAGGCCGCCGACGAAGCTGCCCAGCGGTGCCGCGATAACCGTTGCCAATGCGTTGCCGCCATTGACGATCGCCAATGCCCGCGGCACCTGGGGCTCGGGTACCAGGCGCATGGCGGTGGCGGCTGAGAGCGACCAGAAGCCGCCGATGGCCACGCCGATCAACGCGCGGCCCAGCATGAACACCTGGTAATTCGGCGCGAACGCCACCACCGTGCCGGAAACGATCATCAGCAGGGTCAAGGACAGCAGCAGGCGCTTGCGATCCACCCGCGCCGCGATGGCTGCGACCACCAGGCTGGTGAGCAAGGCAAACAGCCCTGACACCGAAATTCCCTGGCCGGCCTGCCCCTCGGTGATATGCAAGTCGACCGCGAGGGGCGTCAGCAGGCTTACCGGCATGAATTCGGAAGCCACCAGGGCAAATGCCGCCAGCGACATGGCGAGTACGGCGCCCCAGTGTCTTGGCGCAGTGACCGTCACTTCAAGTAGCTCCTGAAAAAGCCAGCAAGCGTGTCGAACGGGATCAGGTCGACCCGGTCGTACAGGTCTACATGGCCGGCGTTGGGGATGATCGCCAATTGCTTTGGCTCGGCAGCGCGCCGGTAGGCATCCTCGCTGAACTCAAGTGAATGGGCGTTGGCGCCGGCAATCAGCAAGAGTGGGCGCGGGGAAAGGGTCTCGATGTCGTTGAGCGGGTAGAAGTTCATGAACTTCACGTTGCTGGTCAGCGTCGGCCGGGTCGTGTTGTGCGGCGAGGCGCCGGCTGGGGTGAACTGACCACGAGGGGTGCGATAGAAATCGTAGAACTCATCGCCCACTGCATCGCCGGTCAGCGTGTGGGGCGTGCCGCCGGTGTAGACGGTAGTGCCACCCTGGAATTCCACATAGCGCTGGTTGGCGGCTTGCAGCAGTACCTGTTGGCGCTGCGCCAGGGTCACGCCGTGCTTGAGGCCGTTGCGGTTGGCGGCGCCCATGTCGTACATGCTCACCGTGGCGATGGCCTTGAGGCGTGGGTCGATCTTCGCCGCGGCAATGGCGAAGCTGCCGCTGCCGCAAATGCCGATCACACCAATGCGCTCGCGGTCGACGATGGGGCGCGTGCCGAGGTAATCAACCGCTGCGCTGAACGCTTCGCTGTAAAGGTCGGGCAACACCGCATTGCGTGGCGAGCCTGGGCTTTCGCCCCAGAACGGCAGGTCGAGGGACAAGGTCACAAAACCCTGTTCGGCCATTTTGGTGGCGTAGAGGTTGGCGCTCTGTTCTTTGACCGCACCCATCGGGTGACCGACGATGATTGCGGCATTTCTGGAGGCGGGCGCCAGGTGCCCGGGCACGAACAGATTGCCCGCGACGGCCATGCCGTACTGGTTGTTGAAGGTGACCTTTTCGACGGTTACCTTGTCGCTTGTGTAGAAGTTGTTTGCACCGTTGGACATATCGGCTCCCAGTGAAGAAAAAGAAGTCACCAGCAAACCCAGAGCGAGCAAGAGGCTTTTCATTGGATGATCCTTGAGAAGGTCGGTCCGTCCATTTTCCCGGGGCAGGGCAGGGTTCTGTAGTGCGTTTGACTGGATTACTTGCCTGATCCTCTGAGTCTCGCGGTTGGCCGAGGACACCCATGGAACGGTCCGGTAAAGTCCAATGACGAGAGGAACGAGCCCGTCATGACGATCAATCAAACGCCCCTGGACGCGCTGGTCCAGGCTATCGGTTCGCGGGTGCAGGCGCCCGGCGACTACCCCATGCCCATTCCCGGCCTGGGTTTCTATCGGCGCGAGCAGCCCGCAACACCGGTGGTGTGCATGGTCGAGCCGTGCATCGTGCTGGTCGCCCAAGGTGAAAAACAGCTGTGGGTCGGCGGTGAGGGATACCCGTACGACACCTCACGCTTCCTGGTGACCTCGCTGGACATTCCCGCCAATTCCGAGGTGCTGTCCGCCAGCCCTGACAGACCATGCCTGGGGCTCACCTTCAAGCTGGACTTGCGCATGTTGGCCGAGTTGATCGCCCAGAGTGAATTACCGCCAACGCGGGAACGGCCGGTGCTGAAAGGGGTGGGCATCGGCACGGTGACCGACGGGATGCTGGCGTCTTTTGCGCGTCTGGTGGCACTGCTGGATGAGCCCGAAGCGATCCCAGTGCTTGCGCCGTTGATCCAGCGCGAGATCCACTACCGCCTACTCAAAAGCGACCAGGCTGGTCGGTTGCGCCAGATCTGCTCCGTCGACGGGCAGGGGTATCGGATCGCCAAGGCAATCGATTGGCTCAAGCTCAACTACAACGCGGCGCTTCGAGTGGATGAGTTGGCCGCGCGCGTGCAAATGAGTGCGGCAACGTTCCACCATCACTTTCGCCAACTGACGGCGATGAGCCCGTTGCAGTATCAGAAGTGGCTGCGCCTGAACGAGGCGCGGCGCTTGATGTTGAACGAGCACCAGGACGTGTCCAGTGCTGCGTTCAAAGTGGGCTATGAAAGCCCATCACAGTTCAGCCGCGAGTACGGTCGATTGTTCGGTGTGCCGCCCAAGCGCGATATTGCCGCGTTGCGGGGCAAGGCAGACGTCACGTGTCCGTCGTCGTCAGGTTAGCGAATAAGATACAGCCGATCAGCCGCGCGAACAGGCTCAGGGTTTCCGGCAAATTGGGGTCGTCGAACAGCATCGCCCGCGAGTCGAGGGCACACAGAGCGCCGAACAGGCGGCCATCGGGCAGGAAGATCGGTGCGCCGGCGTAGCTCTCGATGGCGTACTGCTTGACCACCGGGCGTGCGGCAAAGCGTCCGTTCTGGCTGATCTGGGGGATGAACAAGGTTTGCGGGTTGACACAGAATTCGCTGCACAGGGTGGTTTCAAGGTCGAGCACGTCGTCGACATGAATGCCCATTTCGCTGGTGTCGTGCACGGAGCAGACCACCCACTCCAGGTCAGTGAATTTGGCGATGCCGGCAAAGCGCATGCCGGTCAGGCGGGTGACCAGTTGCAGGATGCTGGTGGTGGCTTCTATCTCGGCGATGGCGGCGCGCTCATCGGCGCTGAGCAGGGACTGTGGTGCGGTAACGCTTGGAACCATGGGGACACTCCAATAGCGGGGTGGCCCTGGCCACCCCACACGTTTTGGCTTTAGTTGATGCGCGGATGCTGCTCGACAAGGTTCTTGCGCTTGGCTTCCAACTCGGCAATTTCGGCATCGATGTCTTCAATCTTCTGCTCGATATTGTCGTGATGCTCCTGCAGCAATTCCTTGGCTTCCTCCATGTCCGAAGCCGCCGGTGCTGCGCCGCGCAATGGCTTGTTGGCGGTTTCCTTCATGGTCAGGCCGGTGATCAGGCCGACCACGGCAAACACCATCAGGTAGTAGGCGGGCATGAACAGGTCGTTGGTGCTTTCCACCAGCCAGGCGACGGCGGTTGGAGTGAGGCCGGCGATCAGCACCGAGACGTTGAACGCACTGGCCAGCGCGCTGTAGCGCAGGTGAGTGGGGAACATCGCGGGCAGCGTCGAGGCCATCACGCCGATGAAGAAGTTCAGGATCACCGCCAGGATCAGCAAGCCGGCGAAGATCAGCCCGATTTTCCCGCTGGTGATCAGCATGAACGCCGGGATTGAAAGGAACAGCAGGCCGATACTGCCGGCGATGATGAAGGGCTTGCGGCCGATCTTGTCGCTGACAAAACCAATGAACGGCTGCACGAACAGCATGCCGACCATGATCGCGATGATGATCAGCACGCCGCTGTTTTCTTTGTAGTGCAGGTTGTGCGACAGGTAGCTGGGCATGTAGGTGAGCAGCATGTAGTACGTCACGTTGGTAGCCGCGACGATCCCGATGCAGGTCAGCAGGCTACGCCAGTGCTTGGTCGCAACCTCTTTGAAGGAAACTTTGGGGCCGTGGGTCAGGCCTTGGCGGTCGCCTTGCTCAAGTTTGTCCATGTGCTGCTGGAACGCAGGGGTTTCTTCCAGGGCGTGACGCAGGTACAGGCCGATGATGCCCAGCGGCAGGGCGAGGAAGAACGGCAGGCGCCAGCCCCACTCTTCAAACTGTGCATCGCCCAGCACGCTGGAAATCAACACCACCACGCCGGCGCCGAGCACGAAGCCTGCGATCGAACCGAAGTCAAGCCAGCTGCCGAGGAAGCCGCGCTTGCGGTCCGGGGCGTATTCGGCCACGAAGATCGAAGCGCCGGTGTATTCGCCACCGACCGAAAAGCCCTGGGCCATTTTGCACAGCAACAGCAGGATCGGCGCCCAGATACCAATGGAGGCGTAGGAGGGGATCAGGCCAATGGCGAACGTGCTCAGGGACATGATCACGATGGTCGCGGCGAGGACTTTCTGTCGTCCGTATTTATCGCCCAGTGCACCGAAGAACAATCCACCCAGGGGACGGATCAGGAAGGGCACGGAGAAGGTGCCCAGTGCGGCGATCATTTGTACGCTGGGCGAGGCGTCGGGGAAGAATACTTTGCCGAGCACATAGGCGACAAAACCGTAGACGCCAAAGTCGAACCATTCCATGGCGTTACCCAGTGCGGCGGCGGTGATCGCCTTGCGCACCTTGGTGTCGTCGACGATGGTGATGTCTTTCAATCCGATGGGCTTGACGCTTTTCTTACGTAATTTCATGCGGGGTACTCTAAAGCAGAACAGGGGTGGTGCCATCGCAGCGATGGCACCGCTCTGTCAGTTCAGATACAAGCGGACATGAAATAATTCACCACTATTTGCGTTTTTTTGCAGATGGATTGAACTTTGTACGCCGATAAAGGAGTTATCTGAATGCCCGATGCCCCGTCGCGCCTCATCTACCGCCAACCACATCCCAGCGACGTGCAGCGATTGTTCGCGATCTTCGGTGACCCGCAGACGAATTTGTTCAACCCTGCCGGCCCGTTGGCCAGCCTGGAGATTGCGCAGCACCTGCTGGACCACTGGCTCGAACAGTGGGCCACCCAGGGGTATGGATGGTGGGCAATTGCCCATCGTGAAGCGCCTGACCACCTCATCGGCTTTGGCGGGATCGCGCCTCTGAACTACCTGGCCGAACGGCGCATCAACCTGGGTTACCGTTTTGCGGTAGAAGCCTGGGGGCAGGGCTATGCCACCGAAGTGGGCCGTGATGCCTTGGCGTTGGCATTCGAAACACTCGGTTTGCCTGCCGTGTTTGGGCTGGTGCGGCCGGACCATGCTGCATCGATCCGGGTGCTGGAAAAGATCGGCATGCAGCCTTTCGGCTTGCTCGATGACGTGCCGGGCAAGGCACCGAGCCTGGTATTACGCATTTGTCATCCTACAACTGACATTGGCTAACCTTTCACATACACGCGAAATCGCTCGATAAACGGCAATCTTTCAGATTGACAGCGTGTAGGCGTCCCGATATAAAAGTGGCAGTTGTACGACGACATATGACGTTACGTATGTCCTACCTAACAAAAATAAAAAGTGATGCCATGAACTTGAACGAGCCCATCAACGCCCAGCGCGTTGGCCAGGCGGTAGGCAACTATCGCTGGACCATCTGCGCGATGCTGTTCTTCGCCACTACCGTCAACTACCTCGACCGCCAGGTGCTCAGCCTGCTGGCGCCTCAGCTGTCCACGCAATTTGGCTGGAGCAACACCGATTACGCCAACATTGCCGCGGTGTTTCAGTTTGTCTACGCGATCTCCATGCTCTTCGCCGGGCGCTTTGTCGACAAAATCGGCACCAAGGCTGCCTATGTCGTGGCGATCGGGATCTGGTCCACGGGCGCCATCATGCACGCCTTCTCGGTGCCGATGGGCGAGGGCATTGCGGCCATCAGCGGCGCAATCGGCCTGGCGGTGATTCCGGTATCGATTGCCGGTTTCATGTTATCCCGTGCGGTGCTGGCGATTGGCGAGGCGGGTAACTTTCCGATTGCGATCAAGGCCACCGCCGAGTACTTCCCCAAGAAGGAACGCTCCCTGGCCACCGGTATTTTCAACTCCGGCGCCAACGTGGGTGCGATCCTGGCGCCAATCTGCGTGCCGCTGATCGCGGGGCTCTGGGGCTGGGAAGCGGCGTTTATCGTGATTGGCGCATTGGGTTTTGTGTGGGTCGCGGTGTGGATCGCGCTCTACCAGAAGCCGGATGAGCAAAAGCGCCTGTCGCCCGCCGAGCTGGCGTACATCCGCAGCGACCAGACCGTGCAGCCCTTCACACCGGCACCGGCCGGCGCCGTGGAGAAGAAAGTCTCGTGGTTCAAATTGCTCACTTATCGCCAGACCTGGGCCTTTGCCTTCGGCAAGTTCATGACCGACGGTGTGTGGTGGTTTTTCCTGTTCTGGCTGCCTACGTACCTGTCGGCGCAGTACGGCATGAAAGGCGCCGATATCGTGATGCCGCTGGCGGTGCTGTACAGCATGACCATGGTGGGCAGTATCGGTGGCGGCTGGTTCCCCAGCTACTTCATGGCGCGCGGCGATGCACCCTACGATGGCCGCATGAAAGCCATGTTGGTGATCGCGTTGTTTCCGCTGGTGGTATTGCTCGCACAACCGTTTGGCTACATCAGCTTCTGGGTGCCGGTTTTGCTGATCGGTGTGGGCGCCTCCGCGCACCAGGCCTGGTCGTGCAACATCTTCACCACGGTATCGGACATGTTCCCGCAGAAGACCGTGGCCTCGGTGGTCGGGATCGGCGGCATGGCCGGCGGCCTGGGTGGCGTGGTGATGACCAAGATCGGTGGTTGGGTGTTCGACTACTACAAGTCGGTCGGTGACATCCATACCGGTTACATGATCATGTTCGCGATCTGTGCGCTGGCCTACCTGGTCGCCTGGAGCGTGATGAAGGCACTGGTACCGCGTCACAAGGAAATCACTGACCTGTAAGGCTCGACGTCCCGCGCTGTCATAGCGCGGGACGGCTTCACAGCGCGCGGGCCCAGGTCTGGCTGACCAGGGATTTACCGAAGCTGATCATCGGTTCTTCCTCTACCAATTCGAACCCGGCCTTCTGATAGAGCTTGCGCGCCTCGGTGAGAATATCCACCGTCCACAGCAGCATGCGTGTGTAGCCGACCTGCTGGGCAAAGCGCACGCACTCATCCACCAGCCGTTGGCCGATGCCCATGCCGCGAGCGCTGGCATCCACGTAGAGCATGCGCAGCTTGGCCGTGGTGTCATCATGGCGAATCACAAACACCGAGCCGACCACCTCGCCGTCCTTTTCCGCGATCCAGCAACGCTCGGATGCCGGCTCGAATTCGCGCAGATACTGGGCGACAATTTCCGCCACCAACGCTTCGAACTCCCAATTCCAGCCGTACTCCCGGGCATACAGCGCGGCCTGTTGCTGCACCACCAGGCCCATGTCGCCCGGCTGGGGATCGCGCAGCAGATAGCTGGGCGCGGTACCTCCCAGCAAGGCCTGGATGCGCTTCATGGCGGCGGTGAGTTGCTGCTGCTGGGTTTCCGGCAGGCTGTCGAGCAGGGCGATGACTTCGTCCTGGGTTTGCTGCTCCAATGGCTCCAGCACCGCGCGGCCGAGGTCGGTGAGGTGCAGTTGCACCGCGCGCGCATCGGTAACGCAACGGACTTTCTGGATCAGGCCTTTCTTTTCGAAGCCACTGGTCAGCCGGCTCAGGTAGCCCGCGTCCAGGCCGAGCATCTGGCACAGGTCAGCGCTGGTGAGATCGCCTTGGGTAGACAACTCGTACATCACGCGGATTTCGGTGAGCGAATAATCGCTCTGCAGCAGGTGTTCCTGCAGCACGCCGATCTGATGGGTATAGAAGCGGTTGAAGCCGCGCACGACGCCGGCGCGTTCGACAAGCAGGGGAGTGGACATACTGGAATGCTCGAATGGTTGCCTGAGGCAATTATATTGTTGCTTCAGGCAACCATGTCAAACAGTTTGCTTAGCGGTTACGCGTCACCCGCCACACGGTATTGGCCAGGTCATCGGCGATGATCAGCGCGCCTTTCGGGTCCACCGTCACCCCCACTGGGCGGCCTCGGGTCTTGCCGTCATCACCGCGAAAGCCGGTGGCAAAGTCGATGGGCTCACCGGACGGCTTGCCATTGCTGAAGGGCACGAAGATCACCTTGTAGCCCACCGGATTATCGCGGTTCCAACTGCCGTGCTCGCCGACGAATACGCCATCGGCGAACTTCTCACCCATTTGCGGGATGGAAAAGTCCACGCCCAGTGCCGCCACATGTGAGCCAAGGCTGTAGTCCGGCTTGATGGCGGCGGCGACTTTGGCGGGGTTCTGCGGCTGTGCGCGCGGGTCGACGTTCTGGCCCCAATAGCTGTAGGGCCAACCGTAGAAGGCGCCTTCACGCACGGAGGTAAGGTAGTCCGGGACCAGGTCCGGGCCGAGTTCGTCGCGTTCGTTGACCACGGTCCACAGTTGCCCGGAGTCCGGCTGGATGGTCAGCGCCGTCGGGTTGCGCAGGCCGGTAGCGTACGGTTTGTGCGCGCCGGTCGCGGCGTCGATCTGCCAGACCATCGCGCGGTCGATCTCCACTTCCATGCCGCGCTCGGTGACGTTGCTGTTGGAGCCGATCCCCACGTAGAGCTGGGTTCCGTCGGCGCTCACGGCCAGGGATTTGGTCCAGTGATGGTTGATCTGCGCCGGCAAGTCAGTGACTTTACTGGGCGGGCCGCTGGCCTTGGTCTGGCCGTCGGCGTAGTCGAAGCTCACCAGTGCGTCCTGGTTGGCCACGTAGAGCTTACCGTTGGCGAACGCCAGGCCGTAGGGTGCGTTGAGGTTGTCGGCGAATACGGTCTTGAGTTCGTAGGTGCCATCCCCATCGGCATCGCGCAGCAAGGTCAGGCGGTTGCCGCCCTTGACCTTGGTGTTGCCCTCGGCTTTGATCAGGCTGGCGATCACATCCTTGGGCTTGAGCTTGGCTGCACTGCCACCACGGCCTTCAGCGACGAGGATGTCGCCGTTGGGCAATACCAGCGTCTGGCGCGGAATCGCGAGGTCGGTGGCGATGGCGGTGACGCTATAGCCTTCCGGGACCGTGGGTTTCTGCTCGCCCCATGGCACAGGCTCGGCAATCTTCATGCTCGGCAACAGGCTGCTTTGCTGTTCCGGCAGCTTGGGGTCGGGGCCACGGGCCTGGGTCTTGTCGCCTTCGCCGCCACAGGCGCTCAGCAACAAGGCGGCGCTCAATAGGGTCAGTGTGCTGGACGTTTTCATTTGGCACCTCTCGAACGCAAATCAGTCAGGCCGATCCACGTGGCCACCACCGCCAGCAATGTGACGATCACAGACAGCACCAAGCCCGCGGGCATCATCGCGTACGCGTCCTTGGCATGTTGGAACGCATTGACCAGGCCCAGTACCCAGGCAGCCAGTAGCAACAGGAAGTAAACGGCAGGTCGTCCGGATTTACGCTGCGCGCGAAGCAGATTGACCAACGCGAACAACAGTGCGAATCCACTGAACACCAACGCGCCGGCAATCAGCCAGGAAGCGAAGTTGGCCCATTGGATCTGGTACGTCTGGCCATAGGCAACGTCGCTGAGCAAGGCGCCCAGGAACAACGGTACGCTACCGGCAAGCAAGATCGCGTGCAGCGGGCCTGGTCTTGTCGCGTAGTAGGTGGGGAGGGTAGTCATGGGGGTGGCGGCTCCTTATCGAACAGTGCTCCTGGATTCAGGGGCGCGGGTGCGTTGCATAGGAAAGGAGCGCGGCGTTTGCGAGAAAGTTCACTGGGGTTTCATGTCGAGATGTTTTCAAACCACGCCGCATACGGCGTATTGGCAACCTGATAGCGATTGAAGTCCGCGCTGCCGTCGTTCCACCACACGGGGCCGCGTTCGCCGAGGGCGACTTTGGCACTCTGCACCTGGTGTCGCGCCGCACTTAACTGTTGCGGGTCGCCCGAGGCCTTGGCTGCTTTGACCGCACGGCGCGCGTCCATCAATTCATGCACCAGACGCTGGCGGGTATCTTCGTCCAGCGCCGGGTTGGTGCAGCGCCAGAGTTGGCCCTTGACCACGAGGTAGCGTCCATCCGGCGTACTAATCATGGTGCCAGCGCAGTACCCGCAGCACGCCCCACATCATCGAAATCACGATCGCCATCCACCCGGCAAACAGGCTGAAGAGTGTCATTGCAAGGTTCATAAGCACCTCCGTTGCGTTGTCGTCTCGCTGTTGTCCTAATAGATGACTGCCACCGAAAAGCAGGATTCAACTTATTTTCCAGCGTGAATCCCTGGCAGTGTTGCCCAGTTGGGGGCCTATAATCCCCACCGATGTCGATCACCCGGCCGTTGCATGACCCGCCGCCAGATGCCCGGCGTTGGTGGTTTATGGGCATTGCCAGCGACGTTCAACCTAGAAGAAGGAGCCTTCACCCATGCCGACCCTGCATTTGCTGTGCGGCAAGATCGCCTCGGGCAAATCTACGCTCGCCGAGCAGATGAGCCATGAGTACGCGGCGATGCTGTTGAGCGAAGACCACTGGCTCGCACAGCTGTATCCCGGCGACATGCTGTCGGTGACGGATTATCTGCGCTGTGCGCAACGCATCCGCGGGGTGGTCGGGCCGCTGGTAGTGGGCTTGCTGGAATCAGGTGTCAACGTCGTGCTGGATTTTCCGGCCAATACCTTGGCTAATCGCGAATGGCTACTGGGGCTGGCGCATGCAGCCGGGGTGCAGCACCGCCTGCATTACCTGGCGCTGGACGACGACACCTGCCGCGCGCGGCTGCATGCGCGTAATGCACGCGGCGGGCACGATTTCGCAGCGACGGATGCCGAGTTCGACCTGATTACCCGTCACTTTTGTGTGCCGAGCGAGGACGAGGGGCTAGTGATCGAGGTGCATCGCCCGTGAGTGCGCCCACCGCCAAAGGCGTCGACGCCGACGGTTTTATCCTTACTGTGCCTGATCGTACCGTACAGGTTGAGTTTCAGCCGTTGATTGAGGACGCCTGCACCTTGCTCTCGCAACCGGAACTGGGCGTAGACGGCATCTACCTGTATGGCAGTGTCGTGCGCGGCGATGCCATCCCTGGTGTCTGCGACCTTGACCTCACGCTGGTGTTACGCGAGGCGCCGACCTTGCAGATACGGGAGCGGTTGGAGGTAGTCCGGTGTGAGTTGGAGCGGCGGTATGCGCAAGTCACCAAAGTCGATTTCGATATCGGCAGCCGCGCACAGGTACTGGCTGCCGAAAACACAAACAGCTGGGGGTTCTGGCTCAAGCACCATTGCCGATGCCTCTGGGGTAATGATCTGGCATTGCACTTCGAGCGCTTCCGGCCGTCCCTGGACATTGCCTTGGCCGTGAATGGTGACTTTGAAACGGTACTTACCACTTACCTGACGCGCATCGCCGGTGCCGGAGACGACCAAGAGCGACTGCGCCTGCAGCGCGAAGCGTCACGCAAGCTGATCAGAGCCACCCAGGTACTGTGCGGGGAAAACGCGTTGGCGTGGCCGCAGACACTTGAAGAGCATGTTGCATTGTTCGTGCAGAGGTATCCGACGAGGGTGACTCAGGTGGCATTCTTCCTGTTTGAAGCCCGAAACCCGAGTGCCGACAGCGAAAAATTCTCAGCTCGACTTAGCGCTTTCCTGGGCTGGATGATTTCGCAGGGAACATAGACAGCAGCTTTCACACACGATCTTCGGCACTCACAGACGCGGCCGAAATCCCGCGATCAACACAGCTCCCACAGTTGAGCTTCGCCATGGCTTGAATTGCGTCCGCAGGCACAACTCAAATCCCGCCATCAACATAGCTCCCCTGTGGGAGCTGTCGAGCTTTAGCGAGGCTGCGATAGCGGAGTGTCAGGCGATGAAAATATCAGCAGTGCCGCCGC
>NZ_PCQI01000010.1:199055-214498 GCF_002980075.1 Pseudomonas sp. MYb13
GATAGCGGAGTGTCAGGCGATGAAAATATCAGCAGTGCCGCCGCCTTCGCAGCCTCGCCGGGGCTCGACAGCTCCCACAGTTGAGCTTCGCCATGGCTCAAATTGTGTCCGCAGGCACAACTCAAATCCCACCATCAACATAGATCCCCTGTGGGAGCTGTCGAGCTTTAGCGAGGCTGCGATAGCGGTGGGTCAGGCGGTGAAAATATCAGCAGTGCCGCCGCCTTCGCAGCCTCGCCGGGGCTCGACAGCTCCCACACTTGAGCTTCGCCATGGCTTAAATTGCGTCCGCAGGCACACTCCAAATCCCGCGATCAACACAGATTCCCTGTGGGAGCTGTCGAGCTTTAGCGAGGCTGCGATAGCGGAGTGTCAGGCGATGAAAATATCAGCAGTGCCGCCGCCTTCGCAGCCTCGCCGGGGCTCGACAGCTCCCACACTTGAGCTTCGCCATGGCTCAAATTGTGTCCGCAGGCACAACTCAAATCCCACCATTAACATAGATCCCCTGTGGGAGCTGTCGAGCTTTAGCGAGGCTGCGATAGCGGAGTGTCAGGCGATGAAGAGGTTGGCAGTGCCGCCGTCTTCGCAGCCTCGCCGGGGCTCGACAGCTCCCACAGTTGAGCTTCGCCATGGCTTAAATTGCGTCCGCAGGCACACTCCAAATCCCGCGATCAACATAGATCCCCTGTGGGAGCTGTCGAGCTTTAGCGAGGCTGCGCTAGCGGAGTGTCAGTTGATGAAGAGGTTGGCAGTGCCGCCGCCTTCGCAGCCTCGCCGGGGCTCGACAGCTCCCACAGTTGAGCTTCGCCTTGGCTCAAATTGCGTCCGTAGACGCAGCCGTTCCTCAGGACTTGAACCTACCCACCAAGCCATTGAGCTCATCCGACAAATCCGACAGCCGCCCCGAATCGTCCTGCGCCGAGTTGGCGAGGCTCTCCACCAGCCGTGCTTCGTCGTAGATCTGCTGGATATGCCGGTTGATCTCTTCGGCCACGCTGTGTTGTTCTTCGGCAGCGGCGGAGATCTGCAGGTTCTGGTCGCGGATCTCGTTCACCGACAGCTGGATGCCTTCAAAACTGTCCCGCGCGCTTTCGATAGAGGACACACTGGCCCGCGACAGGTCCAGGCAACTGCCCATCTTTTGCGTGACTTCCTGGGTCTTGTTTTCCAGGGTGCCGAGCAGTTGCTCGATCTCGCCAGTGGAGTCGGACGTGCGTTTGGCCAGGGCGCGCACTTCATCGGCCACGACGGCAAAGCCACGACCCTGGTCACCGGCACGGGCGGCTTCGATGGCGGCGTTGAGCGCCAAGAGGTTGGTCTGTTCGGCAATCGCGCGGATGGTTCCAAGGATCTGGTTGATGCTGCGGCTGCCGGCCTCCAGTTCGACCATGGCCTGGGATGACTCGGTGAGACGCCGGCCCAGGCGGTTGACGTTGTCGGTGGTGACTTCGATCTGCTGCTTGCCCTCGGCCACGCGACGGTGCCCGTTCTCGGCGGACTCCGCCGCACCGCTGCATGAGCGCGCCACTTCGTTGGCGGTGGCCACCATTTCGTTGAACGCCGTCGAGACCAATTCGACGGCCTCGCGCTGGCGTCCGGCAGCCTCGTTCATGTTGTGCGCCACTTCACTGTTGACCTTGGAGGCGTTCTGCAGATTGGCCGACGCCGCGCCGATATGCTGGATCAGTTGGCGGATGGCCGCGAGAAACTTGTTGAACCAGCCGGCCAGTTCGGCGGTTTCGTCCTTGCCCTGCACGTGCAGTTCGTGGCGCAAGTCACCTTCGCCCTGGGCGATGGACTGCAGGCCGGTGCTGACCTGGCCGATGGGCTTGACGATGACCTTGGAGAACGCCGCCGCGATCAGCCCGAAGATCAGCACCAGCACGCCAACGATGATCGCGGTGAGGTAGGTCATGCGCGTGGCTTCGGCCATGACTTCACGGTGTTCGATCAGCCCGATATAGCGCCAGCCGAGACCGGGCGACGTCCACACGTTGGCCATGTAGCGCACGCCATCGATCACGACTTCGGTAGGGCCTTGAGGTGTGTCGGCCAGTTGCGCATACGGCGCGCCGAGGTCCTTGAGCGGTTTGAAACTGTGGGCGGCGTCGCGTGGGTCCACCAGCACCACGCCGTCTTCGATCAGCATCACGTAGCCGCTTTCGCCCAGCTTGATGCTCTTGACCAACTCGGTCAGGTTCTTCAGCGAGACGCTGACCACGAACACGCCCTTGGGCTTGCCGTTATCCAGCAAGGCCCGTGCGGTGCCCACCAGCGCCACGTCATCTTTGTCGTAGTAGTAAGCGGGCGTGCGCACGGTCTTGCCAGGGCTGGCCATCGCCGCTTTGTACCAGGGGCGGGTGCGGGGGTCGTACTTGGCCAGCTGCGGGTCGTCCGGCCACTTGGCGTAGGTGCCGTCTTCGAGACCGATGGACAGGATCGCCGCCGCCGGATGGGTGGCGCCAAAGCGGGCGAAGCGGTCGATCACCGTTTGCGCCTCTGCGGGCATCGGTTGACTGGCCGCATCGGCAGGCTGGTAGTTCTTCAGCGTGCTCACCGATGTGTATACAGGATCGGTGGCCATTTGATCGACGTTTTGCAGTGTGCCGTCGAAGAACTGACGGATGTTGCCATCGATCTGGCGGATTTCCCGGGTGCTGCCATCAATGAACTGATCGACCGCCTGAGTCCGCGTATTCATGACCGAAATCACGGCCACTAGGCTGACCGGGATAAACGCTACAGAGACAAATGCCAGTACCAGCTTATTTTTTATTTTCATCGAGACGACCATCAGCGTAGAGGGCGGCCAAATCGTCGCGCGCCTGACTCGGGTTGCGGCGATTTGCTATCACTGCTGTTTCGGCTCGGCATCAGCAAACCTTTAAGGTTTTTTGTACACAATACAAACTGTGCATTGTTCTGTATCCAATCAATATACATCACGCAGGTAACGCTTCTGCTCGCTCAGTTGCCGCCAGTACTCAACCGCGCCTTCCACGCCAAGCCCGCCGTGGTTTTGCGCCACTTGGCGCAGGGCTTGTTCGACGTCTTTGGCCATATGGCTGGCATCGCCGCAGATGTACAGCTTCGCGCCGTCCTGCAACCAGCGCCACAACTCGGCGCCGTGTTCGCGAATGCGGTCCTGCACGTAGACCTTTTGCGGCTGGTCGCGGGAGAACGCCAGGCTCAAGTGGGTGAGCAGGCCGTCGCGCTGCAGGCCTTGCAGTTCGTCCTGATAGTAGAAGTCAGTGGCCGCGTGCTGTTCGCCGAAGAACAACCAGTTGCGCCCCTGATGACCGAGTGCGCGGCGCTCCTGCAGGAACGCGCGGAACGGCGCAACGCCGGTCCCTGGGCCAATCATGATCATTGGCACCTCGCCGTCACTGGGCGTGCGAAAGTGTTTGGAGGGCTGTACGAACAACGGCACTTCACCGTCGTCGGCGCGGTCGGCCAGGAAGGTCGAGGACACGCCTTTGCGCTTGCCATACCGCACGGCCGCCACGGTGAGGTGCACTTCCTGCGGGTAGGCCTTGGCACTCGAAGCGATCGAATACAGGCGCGGTTGCAGGCGCTTGAGGGTGCCCAGCAGCTCGTCCGCCGAGCACTCGATGGGGTATTCGTGCAGCACGTCCGCCAGTTGTCGGCCCCACAGCCAGTCATTCAATTCGGCCTTGTGCTCAGGGTTGAGCAGGCGCTTGAGGCCTGGGTCGGCGCTGCGCTCGGCGATGAAGGCCAAGGTGTCGCTGCTGGGCCGGGCAATTTCGAAATGCTGGAT
This sequence comes from Pseudomonas sp. MYb13, assembly GCF_002980075.1. NCBI lineage: Bacteria > Pseudomonadati > Pseudomonadota > Gammaproteobacteria > Pseudomonadales > Pseudomonadaceae > Pseudomonas > Pseudomonas sp. MYb13. The sequence goes on from NZ_PCQI01000010.1 coordinate 202,837, forward strand.
GAGTGCCTGTTGCAGTGGGACATCGCCGAAGGTGTCGATGTTCACGCTGGTGCTGCCACTCAGGCGGGTGAGGTCAAGCAACTCGCTGACCAACGCGGGGCAGTTGCGCGGCCGCACGCCCAACGCGTCGCCGGCTTCGTAGGTCAGCCCGGAGTCGCCCAGGTCCAGGGCGAACTGGCGGGTTTCCTTGTGGGGGCTTTGCGGATTCAGGTGCCGGTTGAGCAGCAGGCGTGACCCGTACAGCTTGGTTTTACCGGCAGGCGTGGCGGGTGTGGCGAGCACCACGGGCTTCACCGGGTTGAGGGCGTGTTGAAAGCGCGTCAACCAGGCATCGGCGATGGCTTCGAATTCGGTATCGCAGTCGACACGCTCAAGCAGGCGAGTTGCGCCCAGCTCCGACAGGCGCTGGTCGAGCCGTTTTCCGTGGTTGCAGAACTGGTCATAGTTCGGATCGCCCAGGGCCAGTACCGCAAAGCGCAGCGACTCCAGGCGCGTCGGGGCGGTGCTGAGGCTGTACCAGAAACCTTCGCCATTGTCCGGCGGATCGCCGTCACCAAAGGTGCTGCTGATCAGCGCCAGGGTCTGGGTGTTCGCCAGCTTGCTCGCAGGGAAGTCCGACATCGCGCTCAGTTCCACCGTGATACCCGCGTCGCGCAGGCGCTTGGCGAAACGTTCGGCCAGGGCTTCGGCGTTGCCGGTTTGCGAGGCCCACAGCAGGGTGACGCCCGGGGAGGGCGCTGCAACGGCTTGCGTATGGCTGAACAACCCGCCGAGCAAGCCGTTCAGCCACAGCCGGGACGCGTCGGTCAGCGGCGCATTCGCGGGCATTACCGGCACACCGATGGCCTGGCGTGCGGCGCTGGATTGCAGGCCACTGAGGAAACCGGCGAGGTAGGTGCGCTCGTCATCACTCAATGACGGTTGTGGCAGGTTGCGAATGCCGGCGATTTGGGCAAAGGCGTCGAGGCGCGACATGGCAGTGTCCTCAGGTTCAGGGGCGTGGAGGTCGAGGCACTGATGGTCGATCAGTTCGACGCGGGCCAACGCGACGGCGCAGCACTTGAACTCGGGCTGCAGGGAAATCGGGTCCACGGCATCGTTGGTCACAGCGTTGATTGCCAGGTGTTCGCCAAACACATCGTTCCAATGAAACGGCGCAAAACAGTTGCCGGGCCGCACGCGATCGGTGACCACGGCGGGCAGCACGGCGCGACCGCGCCGGGAGCGTATTTCAACGGCGTCCTTGGCTTTTATACCCAGGCGGGCGGCGTCCTCGGGGTGCAGTTCCACAAACGGGCCGGGGTTGAGTTTGTTCAGGGTGGCGACCTTGCCGGTCTTGGTCAGGGTGTGCCATTGGTGCTGCACGCGGCCGGTGTTGAGCACGAAGGGGAATGCATCGTCGGGCATCTCCGCCGGCGGCATATGGGGCCGGGCGAGGAACTGGGCCTTGCCGGTTTCGGTGGCGAAGGTGAGGGTACCCTCGTGGCGGTAGCGGATCGGGTTGCGGGGTGCAGCAGCAACGGATGCGCAGGGCCACTGCAGCGGTTGTTCACGCAGGCGCGGGTAGCTTGCCCCCCGAATGTCGTAGCCGGTCCGGGGGTTCCAGGCGCGTTTGATTTCTTCGAACACGTCGGCGGCGGATGCATAGGTGAACGCCTCGGCGAAGCCCATCTCACAGGCGACCCTGGCGATGATCTGCCAGTCGGGCAAGGCCTCGCCGGGGGCGTCGACGGCTTTCTGCATGAGGGTCAGGTTGCGTTCGGAGTTGATCATCACCCCTTCGGCCTCGGCCCACAGCGCGCCGGGCAAGAGGATGTCGGCGTAGCGGTTGGTCTCGGTGTCGAGGAAGGCATCCTGGGTGATCACCAGGTCGGCGGTTTGCAGCCCGTCGATGACCGTTTGCCGGTTGGGCACGCTGGCGACCGGGTTGGTGCAGATAATCCAGCAGGCCTTGATCTGCCCGGCAACCATCTGCTCGAACATGGCCACGGTGCCGCCGCCGGGCTGGCGCGGCAGGCTGTCGTGGGGGATCTGCCACAGGTCCTCGATAAACGCGCGGTCCGCCTCGACCAGTACCGAGCGCTGCCCCGGCAGGCCCGGGCCCATGTAGCCCATCTCGCGACCGCCCATGGCGTTGGGTTGACCGGTGAGGGAAAACGGCCCGCTGCCTGGCCGGCAGATGGCGCCGGTGGCCAGGTGCAGGTTGCACAGGGCGTTGGTGTTCCAGGTGCCGTGGGTGCTCTGGTTCAGGCCCATGGTCCAGCAGCTCATCCATTCGGCGGCCTGGCCGATCCAGTCGGCGGCTTGGCGGATATCGGCTTCTGCAAGGCCGGTGATGCCTGCGACCCGTTGTGGCGAATAGTCCTCGAGAAACGTGGGCAAGGCCTCCCAGCCCTCGGTGAATGCGGCGATAAAGTCGGGGTCGGTATGCCCGTTTTTAACCAGCAGGTGCAGCAGGCCATTGAGCAACGCCAAGTCGGTGCCGGGCTTGATTGGCAGGAACAGGTTGGCTTTGTCTGCCGTGGCACTGCGCCGAGGGTCGACCACGATCAGCTTCGCCCCGGCCTTGACCCGGTCCATCATGCGCAGAAACAGGATGGGGTGACAGTCAGCCATATTCGCGCCGATGACAAAGAACACGTCAGCGCGGTCGAAGTCTTCATAGGAGCCCGGTGGGCCGTCTGCGCCGAGCGACAATTTATAGCCGCTGCCAGCACTGGCCATGCACAGGCGTGAGTTGGACTCGATGTTGGCGGTGCGTACGAAGCCCTTGGCCAATTTGTTGATCAGGTATTGGGACTCCAGCGACATCTGGCCCGACACGTAGAAGGCCAACGCGTCTGGCCCATGGGTGTCGAGAACGTGGCGCAAGCGGCGCGCGGTTTCGCTGATGGCCGTGTCCATGGCGATGCGCACGGCGTCATGCGCGCGTGCCTGGCGTACATAGGCATTCTCCATGCGCCCGGACTCCGCAATGGCTTGCCCGCAGGTGTTGCCCTTGGTGCACAGGCGTCCGGAGTTGGTGGGATGGGCCTTGTCGCCGATCACCTTGACGACTGTATTGTGCTCGACCTGCAGGATGATGCCGCAGCCCACGCCACAATAAGGACACACACTGCGTATGCTTTGGTTGGCCATCTGAAACCCATATAAACAAAAAAGGCGCCCTGTAACCCTCCGTTGAAAACGGGGATTACACGGCGCCTTTGTCGTGAGAGGGCAGTCTGCGTTGACTGCTTGGTTGAAGTGTTACTAGCAAGTCACGCGCCAGTTTATTCACGACGCGGTTTGTTGGGGGGGCGGGCCTTTGGCTAAACGGCAGCCCCTTGCATTGAGGTCGCGGTGCCCGCGCGCGCGGCAAGCCCACTCACCACGGGAAACCCTTCAGCGCATGGCGACTCATGCACTTTTATGACGCGAGGTGCACCAGTTAGAGGCGCTGGAGCTGCTGCTCAGGATGGCTGGCTGACCTGCTGAGGCGTGAATGCTGGCCTCGCGTTCGCTTGGCACAGACCCTGCAAGATCCGGCTCAACCCACCTCGGTCAACGACGATCGATACGTTGGGGCAATAGCGGTGGAACCGGCGAAGTCGCCCGACCAGACCCCGCATGAGAACAGGCAAAGACGCCTGGAACCGCAAGGTTTCAGGCGTTTTTTTTTGCTTTTTAAACCGTGATGAGCTTTGTCGGGTGCCTTATATGAACAATCTCAAAACCCTGGTCGTTGTCGGCAATGGCATGGTCGGCCACCACTGTGTGGCGCAACTGATCGAACGCGGCGCGCTGGATCACTACCGTTTGCATGTATTCAGCGAGGAGCCGATGCGCGCCTATGACCGGGTGCATTTGTCCGAGTATTTTACCGGCCGTGATGCCGAGTCCCTGGCCTTGTCCGACGCCTCGTTGTATCAGACGCCAGGCGTGACCCTGCACTTGGGCGTGCCGGTGCTGGAGATCGACCGAGCCCGCTGCGAAGTGATCACCGCCAACGGCTGCGTCGCCTATGACAAGCTGGTGTTGGCCACGGGCTCCTACCCGTTCGTGCCGCCCATCGACGGCGCAGAAGGCGATTCACGGCTGGTGTATCGCACACTTGAAGACCTGGATGCGATTCGCAAGGCGGCGGCCAACGCCAAGCGCGGTGTGGTGGTGGGCGGCGGTCTGCTGGGCCTGGAAGCCGCCAACGCGCTGAAAAGCCTGGGCCTTGAAGCCCATGTGGTGGAGTTCGCGCCGCGCTTGATGCCGGTGCAACTGGACGATTTTGGCGGCCTGGCGCTCAAGGCGCAGATCGAGCGGCTGGGCGTGGGGGTGCATTTGTCGCGCGCCACTCAGTCGATCAGCGCGGGCGAGCACTACCGCTACCGCATGAACTTTGCCAATGACGAATTCCTCGAGACCGACTTGATCGTGTTCTCCGCCGGTATACGCGCCCAGGACGCGCTGGCCCGTCAGGCCGGCCTGGACATCGGCCCGCGCGGTGGCGTGGTGATCAACGACGAATGCCTGAGTTGCGACCCGCACATCTACGCGATTGGCGAATGCGCCTCCTGGAACGGCAGCCTGTTCGGCCTGGTCGCGCCAGGCTACCAGATGGCCCGAGGCGTCGCCGCGCTGCTCTGCGCGCAAACCGCCGAGCCGTTCGTGGGGGCCGACATGTCCACCAAACTCAAGTTGCTGGGCGTGGACGTGGGCTCCATTGGGGATGCCCACGCCCACACCCCCGGCGCGCGCAGCTACCAATTTATCGACGAAGCCAGCGCCAGCTATCGCCGCCTGGTAGTGGATGCCTCGGGCAAGCAGGTGATCGGTGCCGTCCTGGTGGGCGACAACAGCTATTACGACACGTTGCTGCAATACATGCAGAACGGCATCGCGCTGCCTTCCGAACCGGCCAGCCTGATCTTGCCATCCTCCAGCGGCGCGCCGACCCTGGGCCCCGGCGCGTTGCCGGAATCGGCCACCGTGTGCTCGTGCCATAACGTGACCAAAGGCGCGATCTGCTCGGCCATCGACAGCGGCTGTAGCGACCTCGGCCTGCTCAAATCCCAGACCAAAGCCTGCACCGGTTGCGGTGGCTGCGCCGGGTTGCTCAAGCAAGTGTTCGAGCATGAGCTGATTGCGCGTGGCGTCAGCGTCGACAAAAGCCTGTGCGAACATTTCGCCTATACCCGGCAGGAGTTGTACGCCTTGGTGCGTGTGGAAGGCATCCTCACTTTCGACGAACTGCTGGCCAAACACGGCCGTGGCCATATCGGTTGCGACGTGTGCAAGCCAGCGGTGGGTTCGATCCTGGCGTCGTGCTGGAACCAGCCGATCATGGATGCGTCCCTGGTGCCGTTGCAGGACACCAACGACACGTTCATGGCCAACATGCAGAAGAACGGCACCTACTCGGTGGTGCCGCGTATTCCAGGCGGCGAGATCACCGCGGATAAACTCATCGTCATCGGCGAAGTGGCGAAGAAATACGACCTCTACACCAAGATCACCGGTGGCCAGCGCATCGACCTGTTCGGCGCGCAATTGCACGAGCTGCCGGACATCTGGAGCGAATTGATCGCGGCGGGCTTCGAGACCGGGCATGCGTATGGCAAGTCCACGCGTACGGTGAAGTCCTGCGTGGGCAGCACCTGGTGCCGCTACGGCGTGCAAGACAGCGTGAAAATGGCGCTGCTGATCGAGGACCGCTACAAGGGCCTGCGCTCGCCGCACAAGCTCAAGTTCGCGGTGTCCGGCTGCACCCGCGAGTGCGCCGAAGCCCAAAGCAAGGACGTGGGCGTGATCGCCACCGAGAAGGGCTGGAACCTCTACATTGCCGGTAACGGCGGTATGCGCCCACGCCATGCCGAGTTGTTCGCCACCGACCTGGATGACGCCACGCTGATCCGCTACATCGACCGTTTCCTGATGTTCTATATCCGCACCGCCGACAAGTTGCAGCGCACGTCGGTATGGCGCGAGAGCCTGGAGGGTGGCCTGGATTTCCTCAAGGACGTGATCCTGCACGACAGCCTGGGGCTGGGTGACGAACTCGAAGCCCAGATGCAGTTGGTGGTGGACCGCTACGAATGCGAGTGGGCCAACGCCCTCAAGGACCCGGAGAAGCTCAAGCGCTTCCGCACCTTCGTCAACGACAAACGTCCCGACCCGGACATCCATTTCGTCCAGGAACGCGGCCAGCGCCGCCCGATCATGGCCGCCGAACTCAACCTGATTCCCGTCACCGAGGAGATTGCCTGATGAGCCAGCCCAATACCCAACGCACGCTGGCCACCTGGAAACGTGTGTGCAGCGAGACCGACCTGGTGAGCAATTCCGGCGTGGTGGTGTGGTTGGACGGTGCGCAAGTGGCGCTGTTCTACCTGCCGGGCGCGCAGGACCAGACGTTGTATGCCATCGACAACCATGACCCGGAATCCGGGGCCAATGTGATCGGTCGCGGTTTGATTGGCAGCATCAAGGGCGACCTGGTAGTGGCGGCGCCGATCTACAAGCAGCATTACCGGTTGGAAGACGGGCAGTGCCTGGAGGCGCCTGACCAGAGGCTGCGGGTGTGGCCAGTGCGGTTGAACGGTGGGGGGGTGGAATTGGCATTGGATTAATACCGTGTGGCAAGCGCGCTGTTCAGGCTGATGAGCGCTCATCAGCCTGAACAACCCTGCCAGCCATGACAATTCCATCAGCCACAGGAAAAAAAGTGCAGTGCCTTAGGCGATGTCTTTGGTCGCACGCACTGAATCATTCTTTATGTCTTCGGCAAACTTGCGCATCAACCGTACCAGGTTGTCGAAATCGCCTTCATCCCACGTCGAGAAGATCGACACACCGATTCTCTCCCGCGCGTCGTCGACACGGTCAGTCATGGCCTTGCCTTTCTCGGTAATCACCGACTCCCGCACGCGGCGATCAAGTGCGCTTGCCTGGCGCACCACCAGCCCCAGGCTTTCCAGCTTCGCCACCTGCCGGCTTACCGTGGTGTAGTCGCGGCCCACGCGGTCGGCCAGTTCCACCACGCCGATCGGGCCCAGGCGCTCCACCAGCACCAGCAGCGGAAACAGGGCGCGATCCAGAGAAATGCCGGCTTCGCGCACCATTGCCTCGTCGCGTTGTGGGCGGTTCATCACACCCACGATCTCAACCAAAGAGCCATGCAGGTCGCGCAACTGGGCGGATATATGTGCGTTTTGCACATTTTTAATTGACACGGTGTTGGCCTCTTTTAATATGTGCGTATTGCACATATAGGTGATCCACTATGAAAGCGCAATTCGCTGTCGATGTACTGATTTGCGGTGCCGGTGCCGCCGGCTTGACCTTGGCGATCGACCTGGCGAGAAGGGGTATCACCTTCCGCCTGATCGAAAAAAACCACCAGCCCTTCCAAGGCTCACGCGGCAAGGGCATCCAGCCCAGGTCACAGGAAGTCTTCGAAGACCTGGGGATTCTCGATCGGTTGATGGCCGTGGGTGGAGTCTATCCGACTGACCGGCGCTACCGCGACGATGGCAGCTACCGCGACGTCGAATTCACCCAATCCAAGGCCCCGACACCTGCTGAGCCTTACCAGCAACCGTTGATGGTGCCGCAGTTTTTGACCGAACAGGTGATGCGCGAGCGCTTGCTTGAACTGGGCCACCTGCCTGAGTGTGGTTGTGAGCTGGTGGGGGTCGAACAGGATGCCGAGGGCGTCACCGCGCGACTGGTCGGCAAGGCCGGTGAAGAAAGCGTTCGTGCACGTTGGCTGGTGGGTGCCGATGGCGGTCGCAGCTTTGTGAGGCACGCGCTGGATATCGGCTTCCCCGGCAAGACCCTTGGCGTACGGGCCCTGGTGGCAGATGTGGTGCTTAGCGGCCTCACACGTGATGCCTGGCACCGTTTCGGAGAAGGTGATGAGCAGCGCCAGGTTGCGATATGCCCGCTGGCCGGCACCGACCTGTTTCAGATCCAGGCGCCGATCCCCCCGGAGGTCGACATCGACTTCAGCGCCGAAGGGCTCACGCACCTGCTCGCCCAGCGCACCGGCCGCGCCGATCTCCAGGTCCACAGCGTGACCTGGTCGTCGGCCTACACCATGAACGCACGCTTGGCTGACCAATACCGCCTGGGCCGGGTGCTGCTGGTGGGGGACGCCGCGCATATCCATCCGCCCACCGGTGGCCAGGGCCTCAATACCAGTGTGCAGGACGCCTACAACCTCGGCTGGAAGCTGGCGGCGGTGGTGCAGGGCGCGCCTGATGGTTTGCTCGACACCTACGAAGAAGAGCGCCGGCCGGTCGCTGTCTCTGTGCTGGGCTTGTCCACCAAGCTGCTGGGCGAGATGAATCACGGCGAACTGCGGCGGGGCAGGGAAGTGCATCAATTGGATATCGGCTACCCCGAGTCCTCGCTGGCGTTGCAGCATCCCGCGCGCAACGGCGTTGCCGCCGGCGACCGGGCGCCGGACGCGCCGGTCCGGGGTGCCGCTGGGCAGGCACTGCGCGTGTTCAACCTCTTTCAGGGACCACACTGGACACTGCTGGGCTACGGCGTAGCGGGTGACTTAGTCAAGGCGCGGCCTGGCGTGCAGATGCATACCGTTGGGGCCGGCGGCGACGTGATCGACGACCAGGGGCACTTTCAACGCATCTATGGGCTGGCGATTGGCGAGTGGGTGCTGGTGCGGCCTGATGGGTATATTGGGGCGGTGTTTTCTTCAGCGCATATAGATGCCGTGGAAGACTATCTGCAGCGGGTCCAATGCTGACGGTGTGGGATGACGCGTGAAGCTGCCTGCCCCACTCATTTGACCAAGGACACGATATGGCGCTGATCCAGGACCGCGTTGAACTCGCCCGCAATGGCATCCACGACAAGGTCATCTGAAGGCGTATCTGCACGCCAACGCATTCGGTGCACCGAATGCATGACGGCGCCACTCAGCAACGAGCCAGGATTTCGTCGGTCTCTTCAACCCCGGCATAGTCCATCGCCAGGTTGCTCAGTGACAACGCATGCACGTCCTCGGCCGGCCACAGACGCCCGCACAAATCGACTTGATCGAAGGTGTAGCAGGCGTCGGAAACCACCGTTACCTCAAAGCCCAAGTTGCCGCCTGAGCGTGCCGTGGACTCGACCGAGTTGTTGGTGATCACGCCGACGATCACCAGTTGCCGGATCGAGCGCACGTGCAGCCAGCGCTCCAACCCCGTTGCGGCGAACGCATCCGGAACGTTCTTCTCCACCACATGCTCCTGCGCAAGCGGTTGCAGTGCGGGCTGGAACTCGCACCCCGGTTGGCCGGGCCAGAACACCGAGTCGGGGGCGCGGGAAATGTGCCGGATGTGCACGACCGGGCGGTTGCATTGCCGCCACGCCTTTAGCAGGCGCTGCATCTGCACTTCGGCGCCTGGGTTGTTGCGTCGCCCCAGCTTCGGTTCGTTCATGCCTTGCTGCATGTCGATGATCAGCAGTGCGGCGTTGGTGGCTAACGGTTGCATGGCACCTCCCTTTGCGTAAGGCTCGAAACATATCAGCCTGCGTGTGCTGGCAGACAGCGAATTATTCGAAGCCTGAAAAGGAAACGGATTGCTCAATGGAAAAATAAATCCGTTACCTTTATTCGCTACCGTTATTGTCCAGCGTACGAAGCAGGAATACTTCAATGATCCGCAAGGCATTACCCTCTGATGCAAAGGCCATTGCCCAGGTGCATATCAGCAGTTGGCAAGACGCGTATCGTGACCTGATGCCTGCTCAATACCTGCGCTCGCTGGACGCTTCCCTGGCTCAGCGTGAATCCTTTTGGATGCGCGCGATAGAATCGGACGAGTCCAACGTGTGGGTCGCGCAGGTGGATAAGCACGTCGTCGGCTGGATCTCTGTGGGCGCCAGCCGTGACGAAGATGCCGCCGGGGCAAATACTGGCGAGGTCATGGCCATCTATGTGTTGGCCCGGTATTGGCAAACGGGCGCTGGGCTGGCCTTGTGGAAGGCCGGCCTGCAGACATTGAGGGCGCTTGGTTTTCAGGGGTTAACGTTTTGGGTCTTGAGCCGTAATGAAAGGGCTATCCGGTTTTATCGCCGGGCAGGCTGTGTCGCGGATGCAGGCAGTGAGCGCAACCTGGTGAGGGGCGGCATGACACTGGAGGAAGTCAGGTATCGGTTGGCCTTTGCTGCAGAACAAGGAGACGTCCATGACGGACCATGAATTTGAAGCATTTTTGACGCAAGTGATGGATGAGCTGTCACTGAAACAGACGGAATTGAGCCGGGTTTACGGGCTGGGCGAAATGGCCCGCTGGTGGTTCGAACAGTCCACGGGGGTACTCCAGTTTTTTGACAGCCACGACAGGCTGGCCGTCGTGGCAGACGTCGTGAGCATCGGCAGCTATTCGGGTAAATTCAGTACCTGGAAATGGGCCTGGAGCAACCCTAGCGTCGACCCGGCATTGCGCGAGGCCGCGCTGCCACTCAAGCAACTTCAAGCCATCACGGGTGTTGACCTGTTTGGCGACGACGAGGCCTTGGCCATTCAGGATGAAAGCATGGCCTGGGAACTGACCGCCGCAGCGGTTCATCACCTCCAGGCGCAAGGGTGTTATCGGGGGCCGTCCGGTCCCGATGGGCCGACGACCTTCCTGGCGATTACGTCGATACGGACAGTTCAATGACCCAAGACACTGCGTGGGCCTTTCACCTGTTTGGAGCGAGCTTCGCCAGCGATGCCGAGGCACAACAGTTTGCCTTCGAGCAGTGGGAGCCAGCGCCGTCCGACAGCGCAACCGACACCGAATACAGCGCATGGGAAGCGCGCAACCCAACGTGGCGCCTGGCGGAAGAACTCGAGTTCTACATGGACGCGGACTTCGTCGAACTCGCCAGCGACCCGCAAGAGGTCCTCTCGCAGATCACCAGCCCAGCCGAGAGAGAACGGGTAAGGCGCGGGGTGGCAGCCTTCACGCACTTCATTTTACTGGGGGAGAACGCTCTCTGGGGTGACCGGCGTTCAGTGTCTACCCAGATCGAACCGCTGCAGCGCGTGCCAGAAAACACCGCAAGCATGACTTACCTGGGCTGGTTTAACTGAGCGTTGCCGAAGCAGGCACGCGGGAGCGCTTATGATTCATTCGGTTGAAGGCTATTGCCTGCGAACGTTGACCCGTGATGATGTCCATCTGCTCAACCGCTACGAACAGGCTAACCGCAGCCATCTGCAGCCTTGGGAACCCCTGAGGGACGCGCATTATTTTACCCTTGATAGCGCCAATGCCAGGGTCGAGCAGCAGGTGCAAGCCATGCAAGCGGGAGCTTCGATCTTTTTCCTACTGCTCCAACCTGGGAGTGGCGAAGTGGCGGGGCGGTGCAGCTACACGAATATCGTGAAGGGTGCCTTTGAGGCCTGTCATCTAGGCTTTTCCCTGGCCGAATCCGCCCAAGGTCGGGGGTTGATGAAAAAAACACTGCAGATCACCAACCGATACTGCTTCGAACAAATGGGCCTGCACCGAATCATGGCCAACCACTTGCCCAGCAATGTCCGCAGTGAACGCCTTCTGGAGTCGCTGGGGTTCGAACGGGAAGGGTATGCACGGGAGTATTTGAAGATTGCTGGAGTGTGGGAGGATCACGTGTTGAGGGCGTTGATTAATTCGGGTGATGTTGGTTGAGTTGGGAGGGGCTAGCG
>NZ_PCQI01000011.1:0-200779 GCF_002980075.1 Pseudomonas sp. MYb13
CCCAGCAGCCCCAACAACCCCGCCACCCACAGCACACCGCTGAACCCGCCCACAAACGCCTGCCGCGCCAGCGGCTGCACCTGTGCGCGTGCCGCCTCCGGCAATAAACCCATCGCTGCCGGCATATCACCCGCCACCACCCGCGACGCAATGCCTGCCACCTGCGCCTGCCACTGTGTGTCGACACTCGCGCTCAACAATTGCTCGCTATGGCTGCTCAACAATGCCCCATACACACCAATCGCCAGCATGATCGCGCTGAAACGCATCGTCGTGCTCATGCCCGAGGCCATGCCCGCACGGTCCCGTGGTACGCAGGCCATGATGTTTTTCTGCGTGTCGCCATTGAGCAGGCCGGCCCCCGCACCGGTGACCGCAATCGCCAGGGCAAAGGGCAGGTAGCCGCCGACATCGAGCGCCCAGGCGCTCAACAGGTTGCCGCTGCCCACCAAGGTCAAGCCGGTCGCCATCATCGTTGCTGGCGCGAAACGCGCAGCCAACCGTGCGCCGATCCTTGGGCAGATCAACATAGTCAAGGCAAACGGCAACATACCCAGGCCCGAGGCAATCGCGGAGAACCCCAGGCCGTTCTGCAGGTAGAACGGCAACAACGTCATCATCACCTGGGCACAGCCGGCGTAGGCAAACATCCCCAGCAGGGCCCCGATAAAGCGCGGGTGACGGAACAGTTGCAGGTCGACCATGGGCCGCTGTTGCATACGCTCGACGATGGCGAATACGCCGAGTAAAGCCGCGCCGCCGATCAGCCGGGCGTAGGTCAGCGGGTTGTCCCAGCCGATGCGATTGGCCTCGATCAACCCCCAGATCAGGCACAGCAGGCTGGCGCTGAAGGCCAGGCTGCCCCACGGGTCGAGACGCGCGGACTGGGTATCGCGCGATTCCGGAATCGCGCGCAGCACCAGCGCCATCAGCCCCAGGCCCACCGGCAGGTTGAGATAGAAAATCCAGCGCCAGCCCAGGTACTCGGTGATCAAGCCGCCGAGGGTCGGCGCGGCGGTCATCGCCACGCCCATGCACGCGCCCCAGAAGGCCCAGGCTTTTGCGCGTTCGACTTCATCGTGGAAGGTGTGGCCGATGGAGGCGAGCGCCGAGGTCAGTAGCAACGCCGCGCCGACGCCTTTGATGGCGCGCGCGATGTCCAGGAACAGCGCGCTGGGCGCGGCGCCGCAGCCAAGGGATGCGAGGATAAAGATGCCCAGGCCCCAGACCAGGGTCTTCTTGCGTCCGAAACGGTCGGCGATGCTGCCGGCGGGTAATAACAGTGCGGCGAAGGCCAGCATGTAGGCGCTGACGACCCACTCGATATCGGCAAAGTTCGCCCCCAGGTCCCGGGCGATGCTGGGCAATGTCACGGCGACGATGTTGGTGTCGAGCACGATCAGCGAACAAACGCCGGACGCCGTCAACAAGGTATAGCGTGGGCTGACCCGGCTCATCGTTGAATTACCTCACAAGCAATAGTGAAAACACGGTTGACGGACATCGAAAAGGCTCTCTAATGTTCAAGTACTGTGAGCTTATTCCCGTCCGGCAATGTCTTTGTTAGCCGCCATGAAGTACTTCATTACCTTTGAGCTAATCCTGTCATGGACATCCGCCATTTCCGCTACTTCCTGGCCGTTGCCCGGCAACGCAATTTCACGCGGGCCGCTGAGCAATTGGGCATTGCGCCACCGACCTTGAGCCGCCAGATCCAGGAGATGGAAGCGGCGCTGGGCACGCGCCTGTTTGTCCGCCAGCACCGCGAAGTCAGCCTCACCGAAGCCGGTGCCGCCTTGCTGATGGAGGCCGAAGCCACCGTACGCCAGTTCGAGTTCGCCCAGCGCAGTGCCCAGCGCGCCGGGCGCGGCGAGATCGGGCATATCGAGCTGGGCTACGTGGCTTCTGCGGTGTATTCCGGGCTGTTGCAGCGACAAATGCAGGCGTTCAGCCAGGCGTTTCCCGATGTCAGCGTCAATGTGCGCGAATGTGCGATGGCGATGTTGCCTGGCGCGGTGGCGGACGGGCGTGTCGACATCGGCTATATCCGCTCGCCCATGACCCTGCCGGAGGGTGTGGAGGCAGTCCCGCTGGACAGCGAGGGGTTCGTACTGGCGTTGCCCCAGCATTCCTGGCTGCTGGGGCTCAGGGCGATTGGCTGCGAGCACCTGCAGAACGAGACGTTTATCTTGCCGGAGCAAATCAGCGGCACCTTGCATGTGGCAGCGCAAGGCGGCTTTGCACCGCGCCTGGGGCCGCAACCGGGTGGGCTGGTGGCGGTGATGGCGTTGGTGTCGCTCGGGCAGGGCGTGGCGGTGGTGCCCGCATCGCTGGTCGGGCACGTGAGTTTACCAGGCGTGGTTTACCGCAGTATCCACGGCAGTGATGCGTCATCGTGGTTGTCGTTGATTCACCGGCGCTTCGAGAAGGCCCCCGTGGTGGCGCGGTACATCCAGCAGGTCAAGGGCTCAGTCGGGGCTGCACGGAATCCGCCAGGCGCGTGAAGATCAGGCGGCAGGATAACGTCCCACATGCAGCCCGCAGGGCGCGCTGTACAGGTTTTGTAATAGTTTTGCGTTGTGGGAAGTTTGTGTTTCGGTTGTAGCATTCAAGTCCTTTTGCTGATTCAGGACCTGCATGAACACCCTCTCGGAGCCTCCCAGTCGTCTTTCCCCAAGACAACCGCTGTCGCTGTTCCCACTCAAGCACCCCGTATTCCGATTGCTAACCTTGTCCCGGTCCCTGACCGTGCATCGCCGTGTCCGGTATTCTGAAATCTGTAAAGAGACTCTATAAATGGAATGGTTAGCGGATCCAACGGCCTGGCTCGGCCTGTTGACCTTGATTGTGCTGGAACTGGTGCTTGGCATCGACAACCTGGTGTTTATTGCGATCCTGGCGGACAAACTGCCGCCGGAGCAGCGCGACCGTGCGCGCCTGATCGGTTTGTCCCTGGCATTGCTGATGCGCCTGGGCCTGCTGGCGAGTATTTCCTGGTTGGTGACCCTCACCCAGCCGCTGTTCGAGGTGTTCGACAAGAGCTTCTCGGGCCGTGACCTGATCATGTTGTTCGGTGGTGTGTTCCTGCTGTTCAAGGCCACCATGGAATTGCACGAGCGCCTGGAAGGGCATGTGGCCCAGCGTACGGGCAACGCGGCCTATGCGATGTTCTGGCCGATCGTGGCGCAGATCGTGGTGCTCGACGCGGTGTTCTCCCTCGACGCGGTGATCACCGCCGTGGGCATGGTCGACGAACTGGCAGTGATGATGATCGCGGTGATCGTGTCCATCGGCCTGATGATCGTGGCGAGCAAGCCGCTGACCCGCTTCGTCAATGCGCACCCGACCGTGATCATGTTGTGCCTGGGTTTCCTGATGATGATCGGTTTTGCCCTGACCGCCGAGGGCCTGGGCTTCCATATTCCGAAGGGCTACCTGTACGCGGCCATTGGTTTCTCGATCCTGATCGAAGTGTTCAACCAGATCGCCCGTTCGCGCCGCAAGAAGTCCGCGCAAGGCGTGTTGCCGGTACGTGAGCGCACCGCCCATGCGGTGATGCGCTTACTGGGTGGCCGCAGCCTGGCGGTGGAAGAGGTGGATGAGGAGGTCGCCGATCTGCTGGGTGAACCGGATGCTGCGCAGGGTCCGCTGTTCGATCGACGTGAGCGCGTGATGATCAGTGGTGTGCTGCAACTGGCCGAGCGGCCGATCCGTACGCTGATGACGCCGCGTGCCAAGGTCGACTACATCGATCTGGCGGACGATCCTGACAGTATTCGCCTCAAACTGATGCATTCGTCCTACTCGCGGCTGCCGTTGATCCGCAACGGTGCTATCGATGAGCCATTGGGCTTTGTGCACAAGAAGGAATTGCTCAAGGAATACCTGGCCGGCAACGTGCCTAACCTGGAGCACCTGGCGCGCCGGGCGATCAATTTGCTGGAGAGCTTTTCGATTCTCAATGCCCTGGAGCAGATGCGCCAGGAGTCGACCCATATCGCGTTCGTGATCAACGAGTTCGGTGATTTCATGGGGGTGTTGAGCATGACCGATATCCTTGAGTCCATCGCGGGTGAGTTGCCGGATGCCAGCGAAATCGAGGGCCCGGATATCGTCGAGGAGGGCGATGGCTTCCGCGCCAATGGCGCCTTGAACCTTAACCTGGTTCGCCAGCGCACCGGCTTCAAGGCGACTGCGACCGAGGACTACCAGACGCTGGCGGGCCTGGTCATGAGCCTGCTCGACCGCCTGCCGGTAGTGGGCGATAGCCTGGAGCATGAGGGCTGGCGCCTGACGGTGGCGGCGGTGGAGGAGCGGCGGGTGACGCAGGTTTGCCTGGCGCCTTTACCCCAGGCGTAACCGCGGCTCGTCCGGCGTACTGCTCGAAGGCGCGTACCAGCGCTTGCTCGCCAAGACCGGGAAGGGCTTCGAGCAACGCCTGGTGGTGGTAGATCAGCAGCATCGGGATACGGTCGACACGGGGATGCCGTGGCGTGTCGACGCAATCAAGGATCAGGATTTTGACGTGGTCCTTGTAGCCTTGGCTGATTCGCATGAATCGCGGCATCGCATCACTGCATGCGGTGCAGTCATGTGACATGAACACCACAAAGACGGGCTGTACCGTATCCAGTTCGTGCTCAAAAGCGGCCTTGTCTGCAATCACGGCATTGACATAGTTCATCGACATTTCCCTCCAGGACCCTGGCTCACGCTAGGGCGGGAAATCGTCCCGGTCTACTGTCAATCTTCACAGGTCGCCGTCACGCTCCACACGCTCGCGCGCCTTGCGTGCCTGGCTCGCGCATTTCTTGTATTCCAGATTGTCCCTGGAGGCTTTCGCCTGGCGATAGCCATGATGATTCTGGCTGGTGTAGTTGGTGCTCAAGGCTTCATTGAGCTTGCGCAGTTCTTCCTTGCATGCACGACGATCATTACTGGCCGAGGCATTGCCGGCCACGAGAAGGGAGAGCACTAACAGGGTAACGCCGAATTTCATCAAAGCAGGTTCCTCATCGAATCGTCCTACAGGTGCCACGTAAAAGTTAGATTGAGGCTAGCCCAGCATCCTGATTTTTCCACGGTGCTCTCGCACTGCAACAGTGCGCAGTAACACCCTTGCAGGGCATGCGATTGGGCCTGTCACCGCGGTGTGGGGCCTTGGGTAGCAAAGCGATTGCAGGTAATGGCGCAACGCCTTAAGCCACGTCCACATTTATCCAGCTGATTTCTAAAGACTTTATTCCCATCATATTTTTCTGTTACTGCGTGTGGCACACTTTCTGCTGTCTATTCCGTTGTTACATACTAAGTTCCGGTATAGCGGAATACACAACCCCTGGAGTGCTTGTCATGCATCACCGACCTTCCGTGTTCAAAGCGTGTGTTTTTCTCTTCGCCGCATCGGCTTCCCTCGCCAGCATCGTGCAGGCGGCGGACAGCAAGCTCGATAATGTGCTCAAGCGTGGGCACCTGATCGTGGGTACAGGCAGTACCAATGCGCCGTGGCACTTCCAGGGAGCGGATGGCAAGTTGCAAGGTTTTGATATCGACATCGGCCGCATTGTGGCCAAGGGGTTGTTCAACGACCCAAGCAAGGTCGAGTTCGTGGTGCAGTCGTCCGACGCACGCATTCCCAACCTGTTGACCGACAAGGTCGACATGAGTTGCCAGTTCATCACCGTCACCGCCAGCCGTGCACAACAAGTGGCCTTTACCCTGCCGTACTACCGCGAAGGCGTGGGCCTGCTGTTGCCGAACAACAGCAAGTACAAAGAGATCGAAGACCTGCAGGCTGCCGGCGACGGCGTCACCGTGGCCGTGCTGCAAAACGTCTACGCCGAAGAGTTGGTGCACCAGGCATTGCCCAAGGCCAAGGTCGACCAGTACGACAGCGTGGACCTGATGTACCAGGCGGTGAACTCCGGTCGCGCCGATGCCGCCGCCACCGACCAGTCCTCGGTCAAGTACCTGATGGTGCAGAACCCAGGTCGCTACCGCAGCCCGGCTTACGCCTGGAGCCCGCAGACCTACGCGTGCGCCGTCAAGCGTGGCGACCAGGACTGGCTGAACTTCGTCAATACCGCGCTGCATGAAGCCATGACCGGCGTCGAGTTCCCCACCTACAAAGCCTCGTTCAAGCAATGGTTCGGTGTGGACCTGCCAGAACCCGCGATCGGCTTCCCGGTTGAGTTCAAGTAAATCGAAAACCTGGGGCGTCGCTGATGGCGCCCCAATCAGGTACTGCCGACCATGAACTATCAGTTGAACTTTGCCGCCGTGTGGCGCGACTTCCCCAGCTTGCTGGCGGGGCTCGGCCTGGGCCTTGAGCTGGCGCTGCTGTCGATCGCGATTGGCTGCGTGATCGGCCTGATGATGGCATTTGCCATGCTGTCGAAACACAGGGCATTGCGCGTGCTGGCTTCGGTGTATGTGACGGTGATCCGCAATACACCGATCCTCGTGTTGATCCTGTTGATCTACTTCGCCTTGCCCAGCCTGGGTATTCGCCTGGACAAGATCCCGTCGTTCATCATCACCTTGTCGTTGTACGCCGGTGCCTACCTGACCGAAGTGTTCCGCGCCGGGCTGCTGAATATTCCCAAGGGCTTGCGTGAGGCCGGGTTGGCGATCGGTTTGGGTGAGTGGCGGATCCGGGCCTATATCACGGTGCCAGTGATGCTGCGCAACGTGTTGCCCGCGCTGTCGAACAACTTCATTTCGCTGTTCAAGGACACTTCGCTCGCCGCCGCCATCGCGGTGCCGGAGCTGACTTATTACGCCCGCAAGATCAACGTCGAAAGCTACCGGGTGATTGAAACCTGGCTGGTCACGACGGTGCTCTACGTGGCTGCCTGTTACCTCATTGCCATGCTGCTCCGTTACCTGGAACAGCGTCTGGCGATCCGTCGTTAAGGAAGGTTTCCATGTACGAATCCCCCAGCTGGTTGCATGAGTTGTGGATCGCCCGGGATACCCTCTGGGCGGGCTTCCAGGCCAGTGTGTATGTGTCGGCGCTGGCCATTATCTTTGGCACCTTGATCGGTATCGTGGCGGGGTTGATCCTCACCTACGGCAAGTTCTGGATGCGTGCGCCGTTTCGCCTGTACGTCGACCTGATCCGTGGTACGCCGGTGTTTGTGCTGGTCTTGGCGTGTTTCTACATGCTGCCGGCACTCGGTTGGCAGATCACCGCGTTCCAGGCTGGTGCGGTCGGGTTGACCCTGTTCTGCGGCTCCCACGTCTCGGAGATCGTGCGCGGTGCGTTGCAAGCCATTCCCCGTGGGCAACTGGAAGCGGGCAAGGCGATCGGCCTGACGTTCTATCAGTCCCTGGGCTATGTGCTGTTGCCTCAGGCGCTGCGCCAGATCCTGCCGACATGGGTCAATTCCTCCACGGAAATCGTCAAGGCCTCGACCTTGCTGTCGGTGATCGGCGTGGCCGAGTTGCTGCTAAGCACCCAGCAAGTGATCGCGCGTACCTTCATGACCCTGGAGTTCTACCTGTTCGCCGGGTTTCTGTTCTTTGTCATCAACTACGCCATCGAGTTATTCGGGCGCTACATAGAAAAGCGGGTGGCCTTGCCATGAACCAACCTCAAACCAACCAACCGCTGCTGAACATCCGTGGCCTGCGAAAGCAATACGGCCAGGTGGAAGTGCTCAAGGGCGTCGACTTGTCCATGCAGCGTGGCAACGTGGTGACCCTGATCGGCTCCAGCGGCTCGGGCAAGACCACGCTGTTGCGCTGCGTCAACCTGCTGGAAGAATTCCAGGGGGGGCAGATCACCCTGGATGGCGAGTCCATCGGCTACAGCGAAATCGCCGGCAAGCGCGTGCGTCATCCCGAACGTGTGATTGCCCAGCATCGGGCGATGACTGGCATGGCGTTCCAGCAGTTCAACCTGTTCCCGCATTTGACCGCGTTGCAGAACGTCACCCTCGGCCTGCTCAAGGTCAAGAAGATGGGCAAGGACGAAGCTGTCGCGCTGGCCGAGAAATGGCTGGACCGCGTGGGCCTGCTGGAACGGCGCAATCATTTTCCCGGCCAGCTTTCCGGCGGCCAGCAGCAACGCGTGGCGATCGCCCGCGCGATTGCCATGAACCCCAGCCTGATGCTGTTCGACGAAGTCACCTCGGCCCTCGACCCGGAGCTGGTGGGCGAAGTGCTCAGCGTGATCAAGGGCCTGGCGGAGGAGGGCATGACCATGCTGCTGGTCACCCACGAAATGCGCTTTGCCTATGAAGTCTCGGACAAGATCGTTTTCATGAACCAGGGCCGCATCGAAGAGCAGGGTTCGTCGAAGGACATTTTCGAACGCCCGCAATCGCCGCGCCTGGCGGAATTTCTCAAGAACATTCGTTTTTAATCAGGAGCATCTTTTTATGAGCATCACTCGTTACGGTGCCGGCAGTACTGCTGGCGGTGGCCAGCCTCGTCCTTTCGCCCGCGCCGTGGAAGCGGACGGTTGGTTGTACGTCTCCGGCCAAGTGCCTGCGGTGGACGGCGAAATCATCACCGGTGGGATCATCGAGCAGACCCGCCAGACCATGCGCAACGTGGTGGCGATCCTCGAAGAAGCCGGCTATGAGCTCAAGGATGTGGTGCGTGTCGGCGTATGGCTGGAAGACCCGCGTGACTTCTGGAGTTTCAACAAGGTCTTCGGCGAATACTTCACCCCGGAACACGCCCCGGCGCGCGCCTGTGTACAGGCCAACATGATGGTGGACTGCAAGGTCGAGATTGATTGCGTGGCCTACAAGAAAAAGGGCTAAATTGCCCCACTCTTAAGCCCACCAGAGATCAAATGTGGGAGGGGGCCTGCCCCCTCCCGCAGTGGACCTGCGCCAGCCCTACCATTGCGACCGGACCGAAATTGCCATGACCGAAGACACCATCAAACGCCGCGCCAAAGGCCTGGACCGTGCATTCGATATCCTCGACTTCCTCAAGGAAATTGGCCAGCCCCTGCGCCCGAATGATATCGCCAGCGGCATCGGCAGCCCCAAATCCACCGTGTACGAACTGGTTGCGTCCCTGCTTGAGCGGCGCATCCTGGAGACGGTGGGCAAGGACGGTCACGTCTACCTCGGCCGGCAGTTGTATTTTCTGGGCCAGGCACACTTGCGCCATTTCGACCTGACCCGCGAGGCCGACCATGCCTTGCAGGAGATTGTCAGCCAGACCCACGAAACCGCGCAGATGTGCCTGCTCAACGGGCGCAAATACACCGTGGCGTTGATGCGCGAGGGCGAACGGCATTTCCGTATTTCCTCGGACATCGGTGAGAACGCGCCAATCCCGTGGACGGCCTCCGGGCGCCTTCTGCTGGGACACTTGAGTGACCAGCAGATCGTCGACCTGATCGACCACGATGACTTCATCCTGCCGGACGGCCAGCGCTTGCCGCTGGAGACCTTCCTGGCACAGATCCGCCAGGCCACCCTCGACGGTTTCTTCTCCTTCGACAGTGTGGCCGACACCTTTACCCATTGCTTTGCCGCCCCGGTGCGTGACGCCCAAGGTATCAGCATTGCGACCCTGTGCATCGTGGCGCCACGCGCCGATGCCAGCAAGAACTACAACGACTATCGCCGGGTGTTGATCGACAGCGCCAACAACCTGGCCCGGCGCATCAACGAATAGGAGTTTTCCATGTCTGCCAACAACGCCGTTGAAAAAGGCGCCGCCGCCGTCGGTGCCCACCTGGTCCGCGACGTCAGCCTGCCCGCCCTGGTGCTGCACCGCGACGCCTTGGAACACAACATCCGCTGGATGCAGGACTTTGTGAGCAAGAGCGGGGCGCAACTGGCGCCCCACGGCAAGACCAGCATGATGCCGGCGCTGTTCCAGCGTCAGGTCGCCGAAGGCGCCTGGGGCATTACCCTGGCCAACGCCGTGCAGACCCGCGCCGCCTACGCCGGTGGCGTACGCCGCGTGTTGATGGCGAATCAGCTGGTGGGCGCGCCGAACATGGCGCTGATCGCCGACCTGTTGGCCGACAAGGAATTCGAGTTCCACTGCATGGTCGATCATCCCGACAACGTCGCCGACCTGGGCCTGTTCTTCGCCGCCCGTGGCCTGCGTCTGAACGTGATGATCGAATACGGCGTGGTCGGCGGCCGTTGCGGTTGCCGCAGCGAGCAGGAAGTGCGCGACCTGGCCAAGGCGATCAAGGCTCAGCCCGCCCTGGCCCTCACCGGTATCGAAGGCTATGAAGGCGTGATCCACGGCGAGCACGCCATCAGCGGCATCCGCGATTTTGCCGCCAGCCTGGTGCGCCTGGCGGTGGACCTGCAGAACAACGGCTCTTTCGACTTGCCCAAGCCTATCGTCACGGCCTCGGGGTCGGCCTGGTATGACCTGATTGCCGAGTCGTTCGAAGAGCAAAATGCCGCCGGTCGCTTCCTCAGTGTGCTGCGCCCGGGCAGCTACGTGGCCCATGACCACGGTATCTACAAAGACGCGCAATGCTGCGTGCTCGACCGCCGCAGCGACCTCAGCGAAGGCCTGCGCCCGGCCCTGGAAGTCTGGGCCCACGTGCAATCGTTGCCGGAGCCGGGTTTTGCCGTGATCGCCCTGGGCAAGCGCGACGTGGCCTACGACGCCGGCCTGCCGGTGCCGCTCAAGCGCTACAAGGCCGGTATATTGCCGGCCGAAGGTGATGACGTGGGCGCGTGCAAGGTCACGGCGGTGATGGACCAGCATGCGTTCATGACCGTGGCGCCGGGGGTAGAATTGCGTATCGGCGACATCATTTCGTTCGGCACTTCGCACCCGTGCCTCACCTTTGACAAGTGGCAGGTCGGATGCCTGGTGGATGAGCAGTTGCAGGTGATCGAGTCCCTGCATACCTGCTTCTGAATCGCGTCGCGTCCATTGCAGGCACGTCCGCTCCCGCCTTTGGAAGGCATTCCAGAGGTGGGAGCGGGCTTGCCCGCGAAGGGGCCATCAGCCACACCAGAGATTAAACGGCATGAACACATCCCCCCGCATCGCCCTGATCGGCGAATGCATGATCGAACTGCAACACCGCGCCGACGGCAGCCTGCACCAGAGCTTCGGCGGTGACACCTTGAACGCGGCGGTCTACCTACGCCGCGAACTGGGTGGCACCGGCAGCGTCGACTACGTCACCGCCCTGGGCGACGACAGTTTCAGCGATGCCATGTGCCAGCAGTGGACGGATGAAGGCCTGGGCCTGGGCATGGTCCAGCGCCTGGCTGGACGTTTGCCGGGGTTGTACTGCATTCAGACCGACGCCAGCGGCGAGCGCAAATTCCTCTACTGGCGTAACGAAGCCGCCGTACGCGACTGCTTCACCACGCCCGCCGCCGAGCCGATCCTGGCTGCATTGCCGGACTATGACGTGGTGTATTTCAGCGGCATTACCCTGGCGGTGCTGGGTGAGGTCGGCCGCGGTCGGTTGCTGCAAGCCCTGATCGAAACCCGTCGTCGCGGGGGCAAGGTGGTGTTCGACAACAATTACCGGCCGCGTTTGTGGGCGAGTATCGAGGCGGCCCGCGCTGCGTATCACACGGTGTTGGCAGCCGTGGACATTGCATTGCTGACCGAGGATGACGAGCGCGCATTGTTTGGGTATGCCGACAGTGAGCAGGTGTTTGCGGCGTACCCGAGCATTGAAGAGGTCGTGCTCAAGCGTGGCGCCGATGAATGCTTGATCCGCTGCAATGGCGAGCGCTTTGCCGTGCCGGCGCTGAAGGTGGAAAAGGTGGTGGATACGACAGCGGCGGGGGATTCGTTCAGTGCGGCGTATCTGGCCGCTCGGCTCAAAGGCGGCTCTCCAGAGGACGCCGCTGTGGCCGGGCATTGGCTGGCCAGTCGCGTGATCCAACTGCCGGGGGCGCTGATTCCCAGGGGGTGAATGGCCGCCTGCGGCGGTTCGCGGGCAAGCCCGCTCCCACAGTGGGTTGCATGCTCTCGGTCAAAATGCAGTCAGTTGTGGGTGTCAGGCAACCGCTCAGTCGCGGTAAAACACCTGCACCAAGTGGTACCCAAACTTGCTTTTGATCGGCCCGTGAACCACTTTCACCGGCTTCTTGAAGATCACCGCATCAATCGCCCCCACCATCTGCCCGGGCCGCACTTCACCCAGGTCACCCCCGCGCTTGCCGGACGGGCAGGTGGAGTACTTCTTGGCCAGCACATCAAAGGCTTCGCCCTTGGCAATACGCTGCTTGAGCTGTTCGGCTTCTTCGCTGGTTTTCACCAGGATATGACGGGCTTGGGCTTTCATTGATCTCTACCAGGTGTGCGACGGCGCGCGATTATGCCTGAACTCATGGGTCAACGCTGATCATGCTGCGGATTTTGGTCGCCAGCACGTCGATGGAAAACGGCTTGGCCACCATGTCCATGCCGTCCTCCAGGAAGCCCTGGCGCTCGGCAGCTTTCTCGGCGTAACCGGTCATGAACAATACGCGCAGGCCTGGACGATGCTGGCGGGCGATCTCTGCCAACTGCCGGCCGTTCATGCCCGGCAGGCCGACATCGGTCACCAGCAAGTCGACGCGCAAATCCGATTCCAGCAGCGGCAGTGCGGTGCGCGCGTCCGCCGCCTGGTGCGCGGTGTAGCCCAGTTCGTCGAGTACATTGACCACCAGCATGCGCACCGCCGGGTCGTCCTCGACCACCACCACCGCTTCACCGGCCATGGCCACCGGCGCTTCGCTCGAGTGCGGCGGCAGGCTGCTTTCCAGCGCGGTGCCGTGCAGGCGCGGCAGGTACAGTCGCACACAAGTGCCCTGGCCCGGTTCGCTCTGGATGGTGACATGGCCGCCGGACTGCTGGGCAAAGCCGTAGATCATCGACAGGCCCAGGCCGGTGCCCTGGCCGATGGGCTTGGTGGTGAAGAAGGGGTCGAACGCCTTGGCGAGGATTTTCGGCGCCATGCCGGTGCCGTTGTCGCACACGCCGAGCATCACGTAGTCGCCGGCCTTGACCGGTTCCAGGGTGGTGATATCGGTGCCGTCCAGGTAGCTGTTGGCGGTTTCGATAAGTATCTCGCCGCCATCGGGCATCGCGTCACGGGCGTTGATCACCAGGTTGAGCAGGGCATTTTCGAGCTGGCTGGCGTCGGTGTTGACCGGCCAGATGTCGTTGCCCAGTTGCACCTTGAGTGCGATATGCGCGCCCTTGGTCCGTCGGAACAGGTCTTCCAGCGACGCCACCAATTGGTTGGGGTCGAGCGGGCGCCGGTCCAGCGACTGGCGTCGCGAGAAGGCCAGCAGCCGGTGGGTAAGGGCGGCGGCGCGGTGGGCGGAGGACACGGCGGCGTCGGCAAAACGGCCGATATCATCGCTGCGCCCGGCGGCGATATAGCGCTGCATCAGGTCCAGGCTGCCGATGATGCCGGTGAGCATATTGTTGAAGTCGTGGGCGATACCGCCGGTGAGCTGACCCACCGCTTCCATCTTCTGCGCATGGCGCAGCGCGTCTTCGGCGCGTTCGCGTTCGAACATTTCGTTTTGCAGGCGCTGGTTGGCCTCTGCCAGTGCCTGGGTGCGCTGGGTCACGCGTTCCTCAAGGTTTTCGTTGAGGTGGCGCAGCGCTTCTTCGGTGAGTTTGCGTTCGGTCTCATCGATCACAAAGATGTAGAAACCATTCACCGAGCCATCATTGCTGAAGCGCGGCAGGTACTTCATCAACGCATGCCGTGGCCGGCCGTCACGGTGCGGTGTCACGGTCATGAAGCTGCAAGCCTTGCCCTTGAGCGCGGCCGCGATCTTGTCCGCCCGCCCGGCATACACTTCGTCGCCGAGCACGTCGCGGATGGTCTTGCCGTACAGCTCCTGAGGCGTCATGCCGTACCACTCCAGGTACGCACTGTTGTTCAAGCGGAACCGCTCCTCATGGTCGACGTAGCCAATCAGCACTGGCATGGCGTTGATGATCAGTTGCAGTTCGGTCTGGCTTTGGCGCAAGGCCTGCTCGGTGTGTTTGCGCTCGGTAAGGTCCAGCGCCGCGCCGAGGAACCGCGCCGGGCGACCCTGGTGGTCCTTGTAGCAACGGCCTCGGGCAAACACCCAGCGCACCTGGCCGTCGGCTTGCAGCAGACGGTATTCCTCGGCGTATTCCGTGCCGAAGGTGATGCAGTGCTTGATGCTGCGGGCCACCATGCTGCGGTCTTCGGGGTGTACGCCTTGCAGGTAGTCACTGATGGGCAGCCGGCCGGCCTCGCTCGGGTCGACACCGTGCAGGTAGGCGAAGTGCGCGTCGGCGATAAAGAGGTCTTCGCCGATATCCCAATCCCAGGTCCCTACGGCGTCGGTGGCGGCCAGCGCCAGTTGCAGGCGTTGCTCGGTGTTCTGCCGGGCCCTGCGCCGCTCGTTGGTTTCGATGGCGGTGACCAGGATCCCGGCCACACTGCCGCTCTCATCGCGTATCGGGCTGTAGGTCAGGTCCAGCCAGATTTCAGTGTCGCGATTATGCCGCTGCAGCACGAAGCGCTGCTCGCTGAAGGTGCGCACCTGGCCGCTGAGCACGGCGTCGTAGACCGGCGCGGTAAAGCTTTCGAGCTCCGGCCAGGTCTGGTGCGCAGGCTGCCCCATGGCCTCGGGGTGTTTGTTGCCCGCGAGCAAGGCGAAACCGTCGTTGTAGAGCTGCGTGAGCTGGCTGCCCCACAACAGGAGCATTGGCATTGGCGAATGGACGACGATATCCACGGCGGTACGCAGGCTTTGTGGCCAATCATTGGCCTCACCGAGAGGGCTTTGTGCCCAGTCCAGCCGCGCGATCAATGCGGCGGCTTCGCTGCCGGTGGATGGTCCATTCATGAAAAAAACCCTGAGCGTAACGCTTTGAACGATGACAACACCCATTATCACGCGAGTCGGGAATGGGTGACCAGCCCCGAAAAATAGCATGCATTGTGAGTTTGTCTTCAAATGAGTCGGTCAGGGCTGAAACCTTTCATCCTTCCGCCAGCTCAGGGCGGTCGCGAAACTGGTCCAGGGCCTGTGGGTTGGCCAGGGCGTCCGTGTTCTTCACGGGCTCGCCGTGCACCACGTTGCGTACCGCCAATTCAACGATCTTGCCGCTGATGGTGCGCGGGATATCGGTGACCGCGAGTATCTTCGCCGGGACGTGCCGCGGTGTGGTGTTGGCGCGGATCACCTGGCGGATCCGTTGCTCCAGCGGTTCATCCAGGTCAACCCCGTCATCGAGGCGCACGAACAACACCACGCGCACATCGTCTTGCCAGCGTTGGCCGATGGCCAGGCTTTCCAGCACCTGCGGGACCTTTTCCACCTGGCGATAGATTTCGGCCGTGCCGATGCGCACGCCGCCCGGGTTGAGCACGGCGTCGGAGCGCCCGTGAATCAGCAGGCTGCCATTGGGGCGTTGTTCGGCGTAGTCACCTTGAGCCCAGATGCCAGGGAATTGGCTGAAGTAGGAGGCGCGCAGCTTCTGGCGGTCCGGGTCGTTCCACAGGCCGATGGGCATGGCCGGGAAGTGCCGGGTGCACACCAGCTCGCCTTTTTCACCAACCAGGGGGCGGCCCTGGTCGTCCCACACCTCGATGGCCATCGCCAGGCTCTTGCACTGCATTTCGCCGCGCCGCACGGGCAACACCGGGTTGCCGATCACAAAGCAGGAGACGATATCAGTGCCACCGGACATGGACGACAGGCACAGTTCGTCCTTGATCTCGCGGTACACGTAGTCGTAGCTCTGCGGCGACAGCGGCGAGCCGGTCGAAATCAGCCCCTTGAGGCTGCGCAGGTCGTGGCTCAGGCGCGGCCGCAGCCCGGCCTTTTCCAGCGTGGCGAGAAACTTGGGGCTGGTACCGAACACGCTGATTTTTTCCGCGTCGATCAGGTCGATCAGGCGCTCGGGGCCTGGATGAAACGGCGAACCGTCATACAGCACCGCCGTGGCGCCGATGGCCAGTACCGACACCAGCCAGTTCCACATCATCCAACCGCAGGTGGTGTAGTAGAACAGGCAGTCCTCGCGTGACAGGTCGGCATGCAGGCCGTGTTCCTTGAGGTGGGTGAGCAACACGCCGCCGGTGCCGTGGATGATGCACTTGGGCACACCCGTGGTGCCGCTGGAATAGAGGATGTACAGCGGATGATCGAACGGCACCGCGACGAATTCAGGCTCGCCGCCCGGCTGGTAGAAGTCCTGCCACAGCGCGGCGCCGGCTAGGGTTTGATAATCCTGCACCCGCGCCTGTGGCCTGGCGTACGGCACGATGATCAATTGCTCCAGGGACGGCAGGCGCGCGAGGATCTCATTGAGCTTGGCGGTCTGGTCGATGTCCTTGCCGGCATAGCGGTAACCGGCGCAGGTGATCAGCACCTTGGGTTCGATCTGGCCGAAACGGTCGATCACGCCCTGGGTGCCGAAGTCCGGGGATGAACACGACCAGATCGCGCCGAGGCTGGTGGTGGCCAGCATGCCCACCAGGGTCTGCCAAGTGTTGGGCATGCACGCCGCGACGCGGTCACCCACGCCGACGCCCGCGGCCCGCAGGCTTTGCTGCAGGCCGGCGACATGGGCGGCCAGCTCGGCGTAGGTCAATGCTTCGCGCTGGCCGTCTTCGCTGATGGCGATCACCGCAGGGTGATCATCGCGGCGGCGCAACAGGTGCTCGGCAAAGTTCAGGGTCGCGCCGGGAAACCACTGGGCGCTAGGCATTTCAGCGTCTTCGATCAGCACCGCCGTAGGTGGGCTGCGAAACTGCACGCCGAAGAACGCCACGATGGCCCGCCAGAAGTCCGGGCGCTGGTCGATGCTCCACTGGTGCAGGGCCGGGTAATCGTCGAGCTGCAGGCCGTAGCGCGCGTTGATGTAGCGTCGGAACTGGTCCATCCGCGTGTTGGCGATGCGTTCCGGGGAAGGTTGCCAGAGGATGTCGGACATACGCGAGTCTCTTGTTCTTATACAAATCGACCTGGTGTGGGAGCGGCGGTGCCTGCGCGACTGGGGTTTACTGCGCCAACCAGCCGCCGTCGATATTCCACGCCGCGCCGCGCACCTGGCTGCCGGCTTCGCTGCACAGGAACAACACCAGTTCGCCCAATTGTGGTGGCGTCACAAATGCCAGGGACGGCTGTTTCTCCGCCAGCAAATCATGTTGCGCCTGCTGCGGGTCCACGCCGCTGGCGGCGCGATCATCAATCTGTTTCTGCACCAGCGGCGTCAGCACCCAGCCGGGACAGATGGCGTTGCAGGTGACGTTGCTGGTGGCGGTCTCCAGGCCGACCACTTTGGTCAGGCCGATCACCCCGTGCTTGGCCGCCACATACGCCGCCTTGCCCACCGAACCGACCTGGCCGTGCACCGAGGCAATATTGACGATACGCCCCCAGCCCTTGGCCTTCATCCCCGGCAAGCTCAAGCGCGTGCTGTGGAACACCGACGACAGGTTGATCGCGATGATCGAGTCCCAGCGCTCGGCGGGGAAGTCTTCCACGGCCGCCACGTGCTGGATGCCGGCGTTGTTGACGAGGATGTCGACGCCGCCGAATTCACGCTCGGCATAGGCGAACATGTCGGCGATCTGCGCCGGGTCGCTGACGTCGGCCGGATGGTGGCCGACCTTGCCGCCCAAGGCCTGCACCTGGGCAACCACTGCGCTGGCGTCGCCGAAGCCGTTGAGGATCAGGTTGGCACCGGCCTTGGCCAGGCTCAAGGCGATGCCCAGGCCAATGCCGCTGGTGGAGCCAGTGACCAGGGCGGTCTTGCCGTTCAATGTCGTCATGAAAACCTCACACAATGCCAGTGGCGTAGAAAGTACCGATCACCACGAACACCGCGAGGGTCTTGATGATCGTGATACCGAAGATGTCCTTGTAGGCTTCGCGGTGGGTCAGCCCGGTCACCGCCAGCAGCGTGATCACCGCGCCGTTGTGGGGCAGGGTGTCCATGCCGCCGCTGGCCATGGCCGCGACGCGGTGCAGCACTTCAAGCGGGATATTGGCCGCATGGGCCGCCGAAATAAAGCTTTCGGACATGGCCGCCAAGGCAATGCTCATGCCGCCCGACGCGGAGCCGGTGATACCGGCGAGCAGGGTCACGGTGATCGCTTCGTTGACCAGCGGGTTGGGAATGCCCTTGAGCCAGTCGGCCAGCACCAGGAAGCCCGGCAGCGAGGCGATCACCGCACCAAAGCCGTATTCCGACGCGGTGTTCATCGCGGCGAGCAATGCACCGCTGACCGCGCTTTTGCTGCCTTCGGCGAGCTTGCTCTTGATCGCCGAGAAACCGAACACCAGCACCACGATAATCCCCACCAGCAAAGCCGCCTGCACCGCCCAGATCGCGGTGAGCTTGGCGATCTCGGTGGTGACCGGGGTACTCATGCCCGGCAGGCTGAGGCTGTGGGTCTTGCCGTACCACTGCGGGATCCAGTGGGTGAACAGCAGGTTCATCACGCCCACCAGGATCAGCGGCGACAGCGCGATCCATGGGTTGGGCAGGGTGAGGTTCTCGGCAGTCTCCGGCTCGTTACGCAGCTCGGTGCCGTACCCTTCACCCGCACGCTGGGCCTTGTTGCGCTGGCGGGCCAGGTACAGCATGCCGGTGCAGAACACGAAGATCGTACCGATCAGGCCCAGCCATGGCGCGGCCCAGGCCGTGGTGTTGAAGAACGTGCTGGGGATGATGTTCTGGATCTGCGGCGTGCCGGGCAGGGCGTCCATGGTGAACGAGAACGCGCCAAGGGCAATGGTCGCCGGGATCAGGCGCTTGGGGATATTGCTCTGGCGGAACATCTCCGCCGCGAACGGGTACACCGCGAACACCACCACGAACAGCGACACGCCGCCATAGGTGAGCAGGGCGCAGACCAGCACGATCACCAGCATGGCCTGGCGCGTGCCGAGCAAGCGAATGGCCGCCGCCACGATCGAGCGTGAAAAGCCCGACAGCTCGATCAGCTTGCCGAACACCGCACCCAGCAGGAACACCGGGAAATACAGTTTGATGAAGCCGACCATTTTTTCCATGAACACCCCGGTAAAGGCAGGCGCGACGGCAGAAGGGTCGGTAAGCAGGACAGCGCCGAGGGCGGCGATGGGGGCAAACAGGATAACGCTATAGCCACGGTAGGCAGCCAGCATCAGCAGCGCGAGGGCTGCCAGGGCAATGATCACACTCATGGTGTGTCTCCATCGGATTGTTATTTTTGTGGGGTGACGCGGTGGGAAGGGCTATAGCGAGATGTGTGCCAACAATCCAAGTGTTTGAAATATAAGGGTTAATTATAGATTTTGGATGACAGTCATCAATTTAGTCTCTTATTTGAGACAAATGCAGATCAAATGTGGGAGCGGGCTTGCCCGCGAAGGGGGTGAGCCAGAAAGAAACGCTTTGCTGATACACCGAATTCGCGGGCAAGCCCGCTCCCACATTGGAATGTCTTTGTATGTGGAATAGTGTCTCTTTATTGAGATTGCGTAAGGTCCAACGCCACCATCTTCTTGTAGAGCGTCGAGCGGCCAAGCCCCAACCGCTTGGCCGCCTCTACGACATTCCCGTCACAGGCCCTCAAGGCCGCGCTGATCACCTGTCGATCAAACCGCTCCCGCGCCGCACTGAAACTCTCCCCCTCCACCGGCGCCATCGCGCTGCCGCGTTGCACCGGGGTGAAGGTGCCTATTGCTGCCCGAATCTCGGCGGCATTCAACACCAGGTCATCACTCAGCAACGCGGCCCGTTCCAGTACGTTGCGCAACTCGCGGATATTCCCCGGCCACGCATGCTGTGCCAGCAGTGCCAACGCCTCACGATCCAGTTCATGCTGGCTACGCAGCTCCTCCAGGATTGCCTCGCTCAACGCCGGAATGTCTTCCAGTCGCTCACGCAACGGCGGCACCTGGATCGGCAGCACATTCAGGCGGTAATACAGGTCGGCACGGAACTCGCCGCGCTTGATCGCCGCTTCCAGGTCCAGGGAGGTGGCTGCAATTACCCGTACATCGCTGTGCAGCATCTCGTTGGAGCCGACCGGCTCGAATTCCTTTTCCTGCAACACCCGCAGGAGTTTGCTTTGCAGCGGCAGTGGCATGTCGCCGATTTCATCGAGGAACAAGGTGCCGCCCTGGGCAATCTGGAATTTGCCCGGACGGCCCTTGCGGTCGGCGCCGGTAAAGGCGCCTGGTGCGGTGCCGAAAAATTCGGCTTCCAGCAGGTCGGCGGGAATGGCGGCGCTGTTGATACTCACAAAGGCCTTGTGTGCACGGCTGGAGGCGCCGTGAATCGCCTGGGCCAGCAACTCCTTGCCGGTACCGGTCTCGCCCAGCAGCAGTACCGGCGATTCAGCGCTCGCACTGCGTCGCGCCCGGCGTTTCACTTCGAGGCTGGCCGCGCTGGTGCCAATGAAATGCGCGAAGTTGTACTTGCTCTGGCGTGAGCGCAGCAACGAGCGCGTCGAAGCCAACTCTTGCTGCATGCTCAGGTAGCGTTCGATCAGTGGCGAGAGGTTGCGCAGCTCATCGAACAACGCAAACCCGATCGCCCCGATCACCGCGCCGGCCTCGTTGTGGATCGGCAAACGCATCACCACCAACGGACCTTTGGGCGTGTCCTGGATATCCAGCAGGATCGGCTGATCATTGCGCACCACCTGGCGCAACAGGCTGTTGGAGATCACGTGTTCGCAGGGTTGGCCAATGGCTTCGTCGGCGCTCTTGAGCCCGAAACGCTTGGCGTAGCGCTCGTTCATCCACACGATATTGGCGTCGCGATCGACAATCACCGTGCCTTCGCTGGACTGCTCGATGATCTCGAACAGCGACTGGATGGCCAGGCCGCGCACCTGTTGGTAGTCCTTGAGGTTATCGGTGATGTTCATGTTCAGGCTACCAACACAAATTGGACATGGATTCGCGACCCTGGTGGGAGCGGGCGTGTTTACAAGGGGATGTGCGCCGCTGCCAGCAGCTCTTTGGTGTACGGATGTTGCGGTGCATCGAACACCTCATGGCTCGCGCCGCGCTCCACCACCTTGCCGTCCTTGATCACGATCATGTCATGGGCCATGGCGCGTACCACGGCCAGGTCATGGCTGATAAACAAGTAGGTCAGGCCGTATTTGTCTTGCAGTTCACGCAGCAACGCCACCACTTGTTTCTGCACGGTGCGGTCGAGGGCCGAGGTGGGTTCGTCGAGCAGCATCAGTGCCGGCTTGAGCACCAGGGCGCGGGCGATGGCGATGCGCTGGCGCTGCCCACCGGAAAACTCGTGGGGGTAGCGGTGGCGACTGGCGGGGTCGAGGCCTACGTCCTTGAGCACCTGGATCACTTGCGCATCGCGGTCGGCCAGGCTGCACGGTGCGTGCACCTCCAGGCCTTCGCTGATGATCTGCTCTACGGTCATGCGCGGGCTGAGGCTGCCGTAAGGGTCCTGGAACACCACCTGCATCTGCTTGCGCCACGGGCGCATTTGCTGAGGGTTCAGCGGGTCGAGGGCTTCCCCCTGGAAGCGGATACTGCCGGTGGAATCCAGCAGCCGCAGGATCGCCTGGCCCAACGTGGACTTGCCGGAACCGGACTCGCCAACAATTCCCAGGGTCTTGCCGCGTTGCACGCTGAGGCTGATGCCATCTACCGCCCGCAGGTAGGTCTTGCGTCGAAACAGCCCGCCGCTGAGGGGGAATTGCACGGTGAGGTCGTCCACCTGCAGTACCGTTTCGCGCACATCGCTGCACAGCGCCTCAGCATCCGGCTCCGCATCCAGCAGCAGGCGG
Organism: Pseudomonas sp. MYb13; assembly: GCF_002980075.1. Taxonomy (NCBI): domain Bacteria; kingdom Pseudomonadati; phylum Pseudomonadota; class Gammaproteobacteria; order Pseudomonadales; family Pseudomonadaceae; genus Pseudomonas; species Pseudomonas sp. MYb13. Next base: position 21,719 of record NZ_PCQI01000011.1, read on the forward strand.
CTGTACGGGTGCTGCGGCGCATTGAACAGGGTCTGGCAGTCGGCCTGCTCGACAATCTCGCCGGCCCGCATCACGCACACGCGCTGGGCAATGCTGCGCACCAGGTTAAGGTCGTGGCTGATCAGCAGCAACGACATGCCCAGGCGTTCCTGCAGGGACTTGAGCAGCAGCAGGATCTTGCGCTGCACCGTCACGTCCAGCGCGGTAGTGGGTTCGTCAGCGATCAGCAGTTCCGGCTCGCACGCCAGGGCCATGGCGATCATCACGCGTTGGCGCTGGCCACCGGACAGCTGATGGGGATAGGCCTTGAGTCGCTCCTGGGGTTTCTGGATGCCCACCAGCTCGAGCAATTCGAGGATGCGCGCCTGCGCCGCCTTGCCGCCCATGCCCTTGTGCAGCAGCAGGGTTTCACCGATCTGCTTTTCGATGCTGTGCAACGGGTTGAGGGAGGTCATCGGCTCCTGGAAGATCATTGCAATGCGGTTGCCGCGCAGCTTTTGCAAGGTGGCGGCCGAAGCCCCCACCAATTCCTGGCCGCGGTACGTGATGGAACCGGTGGTTTCGGTACCGGCCTGCGGGAGCAATTGCAGGATCGAATGGGCCGTCACCGACTTGCCCGAGCCTGACTCGCCTACCAGCGCCAGGCATTCGCCGGCGCGCACGTCCAGGCACAGGTTGCGCACCACCGTCTGGCCGCTGAAGGCGACACTGAGGTCGCGGATTTCGATCAGGTTCATATGCGGTCACTCATGAGCGTGGGTCGAAGGCATCACGTAATGCCTCGCCGATAAAGACCAGCAGCGACAGGATCAGCGCCAGTGTGAAGAACGCCGTCAGGCCCAGCCATGGCGCTTGCAGGTTCTGCTTGCCCTGGGCGATCAGTTCACCCAGCGAGGCGCTGCCTGCGGGCATGCCAAAGCCGAGGAAATCCAGGGCGCTTAGCGTAGAAATCGCCCCGGTCAGGATAAACGGCAGGTAGCTCAAGGTGGCGGTCATGGCGTTGGGCAGGATATGCCGGCGAATGATCTTGCCGTCGCCCAGGCCCAATGCCCGTGCGGCCTTGACGTATTCCAGGTTGCGCCCGCGCAGGAACTCGGCGCGCACCACATCCACCAGGGCCAGCCAGGAAAACAGCGCCATGATCCCCAGCAACCACCAGAAATTCGGCTCCACGAAGCCCGACAGGATGATCAGCAGGTACAGCACCGGCAGACCGGACCACACTTCAAGCACGCGCTGGCCAATCAAGTCCACCCAGCCACCGTAATAGCCCTGCAACGCACCCGCGGCAATGCCGATGGCGGCGCTGATTGCCGTCAGTGCCAGGGCAAACAGGATCGACACCCGTGCGCCAAAGATCACCCGCGCTAGCACATCGCGCGATTGGTCATCGGTGCCCAGCCAGTTGACCGCCGAGGGCGGACTGGGGGCAGGGCGGGTCAGTTCGTAGTTGGGCGTGTCGTCGCTGAACGGGATCGGCGGGAACAGCATCCAGCCGCCGTCCTGCTTGATCAGCTTTTGCACATAGTCACTGCGGTAGTCGGCCTGGAACGGCAACTGGCCGCCGAACTGTTGCTCGGTGTAACGCTTGAACACCGGGAAATACAGTTCGTTCTTGAAGCTCAGCACCAAGGGCTTGTCATTGGCGATCAACTCGCCGCCGAGGGTCAGGATAAACAGGCCGATAAACAGCCACAGCGACCACCAGCCACGACGATTCTTCTTGAACCGCTCGAAACGCCGACGCGCCACGGGAGACAGGTTAAGCATCAGGCGTTCCTCGCGGCAAAGTCGATACGCGGGTCCACCAGGGTGTAGCAGAGGTCACCGATGAGTTTTATCAGGAGGCCGAACAGCGTGAAGATAAACAGCGAGCCGAACACCACCGGATAATCGCGGGACACCGCTGCTTCGTAGCTCATGCGGCCCAGGCCATCGAGGGAGAAGATCACCTCGATCAGCAGGGAGCCGGCAAAGAATACGGCGATGAACGCCTGGGGAATGCCCGAGATCACCAGCAACATGGCATTGCGGAATACATGCCCGTACAGCACGCGTCGTTCGCTCAAACCCTTGGCGCGCGCGGTCACCACGTACTGGCGCGTGATTTCATTGAGGAACGAGTTCTTGGTCAGGATGGTCAGCGTGGCAAAGCCGCCGATGACCAGCGAGGTGACCGGCAGTACCAAGTGCCAGAAATAGTCGGCGATCTTGCCCACGGTGCTCAACTCGTCGAAGTTCTCCGACACCAGCCCGCGTACCGGGAACCAGTTCAGCGACGTGCCGCCGGCAAAGACCACGATCAGGAACATCGCGAACAGGAACGCCGGCATGGCATAGCCGATGACGATCGCGGTGCTGCTCCATACGTCGAAGCTGCTGCCATGGCGCACCGCCTTGCGAATCCCCAGGGGGATCGACACCAGGTAGGTGATCAGCGTGGCCCACAGGCCGAGGGAAATGGTCACCGGCATTTTTTCGAGGATCAGGTCGATCACCGTCTTGCCACGAAAGAAGCTGTTGCCGAAGTCCAGCTGGGCGTAACTCTTGAGCATCAGCCACAGGCGTTCCGGCGCGGGCTTGTCGAAGCCGTACTGCTTTTCGATGTCGGCAATCAGCTTCGGGTCCAGGCCACGGCTGGCGCGGGAACCGCCGCTGATGCCCTCGCCGGATGAGCCGCCAACGCCACCGCCGCCAATCCCTTGCAGGTGGGCGATGGCTTGTTCCACCGGGCCGCCGGGGGCGGCCTGCACGATCACGAAATTCACCAGCAAGATGATCACCAGCGTCGGGATGATCAGCAGCAGGCGCCGCACGATATAGGCAAACATCAGCGCGCACCTCCGCGTTTTTTCAGCTCAGCGTTCATTTGCTCGTTCGTCAGGGGCGTGGGGCTGATTTCCCACCAGGTTTCCAGGGCTTCGTCGTTTTTGGCCTCGATGGCCGGGCGGCCGAAGCGGTTCCACCACGCGGCCGAGGTGCCGGGCGGGTAGTAATTGGGGATCCACAGGTAATTCCATTGCAGCACCCGGTCCAGCGCGTGGGCGTAGGTGAGCATCTGCGCCTGGGTGTCGGCCTTGACCAGCCCCTTGATCAGGCTGTCGACGGCCGGGTCCTTGAGCACCATGTAGTTGTTGGCGCCGGGATCAAAGGCAGCGGCTGAGCCGAAGTAGTTGTACAGCTCCATGCCGGGTGACGTGGTGACCGGGAAGCCGGTGACGATCATGTCGTAGTCGCGCGCCATCACGCGGTTCACATACTGCGAGGAGTCGATACGGCGAATATTCAGGGTGATGCCTATCTGCGCCAGGTTGCGCTTGTACGGCAGCAACAGGCGCTCCATGCCGCTCTGGGCATTGAGGAACGTAAATTCCAGCGGCTCGCCTTCGGCATTCACCAGCTTGTCACCCTCGGGTTTCCAGCCGGCTTCCTCCAGCAATGCCAGGGCTTGCAACTGCTTGTCGCGGATCATGCCGCTGCCGTCGGTGACCGGCGCCTTGAACACTTGGGTAAACACCTCGTCCGGCACTTGGCCGCGCAACGGTTCAAGAATCGCGAGTTCTTCCTGGGTCGGCGGCTGGCTGGCGGCCAGCGGGCTGTTGGAGAAGAAGCTCTGCTGGCGGATGTACATGTTTCGCATCATCTGCCGGTTGGCCCATTCGAAGTCCCACAGCATCGCCAGGGCCTGACGCACGCGGCGATCCTTGAACATCGGTTTTTGCACGTTGAATACATAGCCTTGTGCCGGTTGCGGCATCTCCTTGGCCAAGTGCGCGCGTTGCAAGCGACCGTCATCCAGGGCGGGGCCGTTGTAGCCGATGGAATACCCAGTGGCGGAAAATTCGCGGTTGAAATCGTAGGCGCCGCCGCGCAATACCTGGCGGGCCACTTCGGTGTCGCCGAAGTATTCCAGGCTCAGGTGATCGAAGTTGTAGAGGCCACGGCTGACCGGCAAGTCCTTGCCCCACCAGTTCGGGTCGCGGGTAAAGGTGATGGTGCTGCCGGAGTCGATCTTACTGACCTTGTACGGGCCGCTGCCCAGTGGCGCTTCATACCCGCCGCCGTTGGCGAAGTCGCGGGTTTTCCACCAATGCTCGGGGAACACCGGCAGGGTGGCAATATCCAGGGGCAGCGTGCGGTTTTCATTGCTGGAGAAGTCGAAGCGCACCTGGCGATCGCTTTCGACTTCGACGTGCTTGACGTCGGCGAACAGGGTGCGAAAGCGCAGGCTGCCTTGGGTCATCAACAGGTCGAAGCTATAGCGCACGTCTTCGGCGGTGATCGGCTTGCCATCGGCGAAGCGTGCCTTGGGGTTGAGGAAGAACCGCAACGACAGGCCATCGTCGGCGCGTTCCATCTTCTCGGCGACCAGGCCGTAGACCGTGTAGGGCTCGTCCAGGGAACGCTGGGCCAGGGGCGCATAGAGCCAGCCGTCGACCTGGGAAACGCCGATGCCTTTGTCGATATAGGGCAACACATGGTCAAAGCGCCCGATCTCGATGGCCGAGCGGCGCAGGCTGCCGCCCTTTGGGGCATTGGGGTTGGCGTAGTCGAAATGGGTAAAGCCGGCGGGGTACTTGGCCGGTTCGCCGTACACCGTCAGGTACGGTTGGGGCGCCGCGATCACGGCGGAGCTGGCCAGCAGTAGGGCCAGGGTCGAGCTCAGCATGTAGGAAAAAGCCAATCGCATTGTCAGCCTTGAACGCCGTATGAAAAAGAAAAGGGATTTGTACGCTAACGGCATCAGCGTCGCCAGTCATCGCATGCACAACGGCCCACCAAAAGGCGGGCCGTTGTTTATAGCATCAGCACAGACTGGATCAGTCTTGGCGGCTGGTGACTTCCAGCAGGTGGTAGCCGAACTGGGTTTTTACCGGGCCTTGCACAGTGTTGACCGGGGCGCTGAATACGACGGTGTCGAATTCCTTGACCATCTGGCCTGGACCGAACGAACCCAGGTCACCGCCTTGGCGGCTGGATGGGCAGCTGGAGTTGGCTTTGGCGACTTCTGCGAAATCAGCGCCGCCTTCGATTTGGGCTTTGAGTTCGTTGCACTTGTCTTCGGTGGACACGAGGATATGACGGGCGGTGGCTTTGGCCATGGTATGTAACTCCTTGAGTAAAAAGGGTGAGCGTACCGGATTCAGGCGGTTATTTCCTGGCAAAGTTCCGTGGGCGGGATGGCTGGTAGGTTGATTGGGGGCATATCCGTTTCTGCGGTAACGGCGGGTCACTTTGGAAAAAGCCGGAATGCCGGCCCAGCCAAAAGTCACCAAGAGGGCTCTTGCCCCAAACCCCTGTCGAATTCCGGCCAGCGAGTTTAACGGGGCGCCTAAGATCAAGATCACAAGCGCGGCGGCCTTAGAGCCGACCGGTGACTCAGCGTCGACCTCGGTCAAAGGTGGGAGCTGGCTTGCCTGCGATAGCATCTACTGGGTGTGCCTGATGTACCGAGGTGTCTGCATCGCAGGCAAGCCAGCTCCCACAGAACAGTAATCTGCGGCCCACGGATTCAAGCCTGCGTTCAGGCACACCGAGCCTAAGCGAGGTGCCGAGTGTTGGGGCAAGAGCCCTTGGGTTATTTTGGACTGAGCCGGCATTCCGGCTTTTTCCAAAGTGACCCGACGTTACGGCAGAAACGAATAGGTGCCCAGTCAACCGCCAACAACAGGCACCAAAAACGCCGCTTCCAGCAACTGTCGCGTATACCCATGCTGTGGCGCAGCAAATATCCCCGCCGCATCCCCCTGTTCCACCACCTGCCCATGTTTCACCACCATCAACTGATGGCTCAACGCCTTGACCACCGCCAAGTCATGGCTGATAAACAGATAGGTCAAGTTGTACTTGGCCTGCAAACTACGCAACAACTCCACCACCTGCCGCTGCACCGTGCGATCCAGCGCGGACGTCGGCTCATCCAGCAAAATCAGGCGCGGTTTAAGCACCAGCGCCCGGGCAATGGCAATGCGCTGGCGCTGGCCACCCGAAAACTCATGCGGGTAGCGGTGCCGCGATTCCGGATCCAACCCCACTTCCTTGAGCGCCGCAATAATCGCCGCTTCTTGCTCGGCCGGCGTGCCCATCTTGTGGATACGCAACCCTTCACCGACGATCTCGCTGACACACATCCGCGGGCTCAAGCTGCCGAACGGATCCTGGAACACCACCTGCATTTCCCGACGCAACGGGCGTACCTGCTGCTGGGTGAGACGATCCAGTTGCTGGCCTTCAAACCGAATCCCGCCCTTGCTGGCGATCAGTCGCAAAATCGCCAGGCCCAAGGTGGATTTGCCCGAGCCACTTTCGCCGACGATGCCCAGGGTTTGTCCCTGGGGCAGGCTGAAGTTGATGCCGTCCACTGCCTTGACGTAATCGACAGTGTTGCGCAAAAAGCCCTTCTTGATCGGGAACCACACTTTCAGGTCATCGACTTCCAGCAACGGCGGGCCGATCACGTTGGTTGCCGGGCCGCCGCTGGGCTCCGCCGCCAACAGCTCCTGGGTGTACGGATGCTGGGGCGACTGGAACAGCGTTTCGCAATCGGCTTGCTCGACAATGCAACCCTTTTGCATCACACACACGCGGTGGGCGATGCGTCGCACCAGGTTCAAGTCGTGGCTGATCAGCAGCAGTGCCATGCCCAGGCGCGCCTGCAATTCCTTGAGCAATTCCAGGATCTTCAACTGCACCGTCACATCGAGCGCCGTGGTGGGCTCATCGGCGATCAGCAATTCCGGCTCATTGGCCAATGCCATGGCAATCATCACTCGCTGGCGCTGGCCGCCGGACAGTTCATGGGGCAAGGCCTTGAGGCGCTTGTGCGGCTCGGGAATGCCCACCAGTTCGAGCAACTCCAGGGTGCGCTGGGTGGCCACCTTGCCGGTGAGCCCCTTGTGCAGGCCCAGCACTTCGTTGATCTGCTTCTCGATGTTGTGCAGCGGGTTGAGCGAGGTCATCGGCTCCTGGAAGATCATCGCAATGCGGTTGCCGCGAATGTGGCGCAGGGTTTTTTCTTTCAGCGTCAGCAGGTCCTGCCCGGCATAGTTGATGGTGCCGGAGGGGTGTCGCGCCAGGGGGTAGGGCAGCAGGCGCAGGATCGAGTGGGCGGTCACCGATTTGCCGGAGCCGCTTTCACCGACCAGGGCCAGGGTTTCGCCGCGCTTGATATCGAAGCTGACGTTGTTCACCACGCGATGGTGATGGTCGCCCGTGACGAACTCGACGGAGAGGTCGCGGACTTCGATCAGATTGTCCTGATTCATCTCATTTCCTCGGGTCGAAGGCATCGCGAGCGGACTCGCCGATAAACACCAGTAAACTCAACATGATCGCCAGCACGGCAAAGGCACTCATGCCCAGCCACGGGGCTTGCAGGTTGGATTTGCCTTGGGCCACCAATTCCCCCAGCGACGGCGAACCGGCCGGCAGGCCAAAGCCGAGGAAGTCCAGGGCGGTGAGCGTGCCGATGGCGCCGGTGAGAATGAACGGCATGAAGGTCATGGTCGAGACCATCGCATTGGGCAGGATATGCCGGAACATGATCGCGCCGTTCTGCATGCCTAATGCCCGGGCGGCGCGTACGTATTCCAGGTTGCGCCCGCGCAGGAACTCGGCACGCACCACGTCCACCAGGCTCATCCAGGAAAACAGCAGCATGATCCCCAGCAACCACCAGAAGTTGGGCTGCACGAAGCTGGCGAGGATGATCAACAGGTACAACACCGGCAGGCCGGACCAGATCTCCAGGAAGCGCTGTCCGGCCAGGTCGACCCAGCCGCCGTAGAACCCCTGCAAGGCCCCGGCGATCACGCCGATGATCGAGCTGAGCACGGTAAGGGTGAGGGCAAACAGCACCGACACGCGAAACCCGTAGATCACCCGCGCCAGCACATCGCGGCCCTGGTCATCGGTACCCAGCAAATTCACTGAAGAGGGCGGCGCGGGGGCGGGCACCTTGAGGTCATAGTTGATGCTTTGGTAGCTGAACGGGATCGGCGCCCACAAGGTCCAGGCATCCTTGGCCTTGAGCAGTTCCTGGATATACGGGCTCTTGTAGTTGGCCTCCAGCGGGAATTCACCGCCAAAGGTGGTCTCCGGGTAGCGCTTGAGCGCCGGGAAGTACCAGCCACCGTCGTAGTGCACGGCCAGCGGCTTATCGTTGGCGATCAGCTCGGCGCCCAGGCTCAGCACGAACAGGATCAGGAACAGCCACAGCGACCACCAGCCGCGCTTGTTGGCCTTGAACCGCTCGAACCGGCGGCGATTGAGGGGGGACAGGTTCATCTCAATGCTCCCGGCTGGCAAAGTCGATACGCGGATCGACCAGGGTGTAGGTGAGGTCGCCGATCAGTTTCACGATCAGCCCCAGCAGGGTGAAGATAAACAGCGTGCCGAACACCACCGGGTAGTCCCGGTTGATCGCCGCTTCAAAGCTCATCAGCCCCAGGCCGTCGAGGGAGAAGATCACCTCCACCAGCAACGAGCCGGTGAAGAAGATGCCGATGAACGCCGAGGGGAAACCGGCGATTACCAACAGCATCGCGTTGCGGAACACATGGCCGTACAGCACGCGGTGGTTGGTCAGGCCCTTGGCTTTGGCCGTGATCACGTATTGCTTGTTGATCTCGTCGAGAAAGCTGTTTTTGGTCAGCAGGGTCATGGTCGCGAAGTTGCCGATCACCAGCGCTGTGATTGGCAGCGCCAGGTGCCAGAAGTAATCGAGGATCTTGCCGCCCCAGCTCAGCTCGTCGAAGTTGTTCGACGTGAGCCCACGCAAAGGGAACCAGTCGAAATAACTGCCCCCGGCAAACACCACGATCAGCAGGATCGCAAACAGGAACGCCGGGATCGCGTAGCCGACGATGATTGCCGAACTGGTCCACACGTCGAAATGGCTGCCGTGGCGCGTGGCCTTGGCGATCCCCAGGGGGATCGACACCAGGTACATGATCAGCGTGCTCCATAACCCGAGGGAGATGGACACCGGCATCTTTTCCTTGATCAGGTCGATGACTTTGGCATCACGGAAGAAGCTGTCGCCAAAATCCAGTTGGGCGTAGTTCTTGACCATGATCCACAAACGTTCCGGCGCCGATTTGTCGAAGCCGTACATCTTCTCGATTTCCTTGATCAGCGCCGGGTCCAGGCCCTGGGCGCCGCGGTAGCTGCTGGAACCGGCGACCGAGACTTCGGCACCACCGCCGGCAATGCGGCTGGTGGCCCCTTCAAAGCCTTCGAGCTTGGCGATCATCTGTTCCACCGGGCCACCGGGGGCGGCCTGGATGATGACGAAGTTGATCAGCAGGATCCCGAACAGCGTGGGAATGATCAGCAGCAGGCGGCGAAAGATATAGGCCAGCATTTAATCGCCTCCGCTCGCCGGGTCGGCGGTCTGGGTGGTGTCGAGTGAGACTGCCGGTTTGGCGTCGGGTTTGGCCCACCAGGTGGCGGTGCCGACATCGTAGCGCGGCGGGACTTTGGGGTGGCCCAGGTGGTCCCAGTACGCCACGCGGAAGGTCTTGATGTGCCAGTTCGGGATCACGTAGTAGCCGAACTGCAATACGCGGTCCAAGGCCTTGGCATGCGCTACCAGGCTTTTGCGCGAATCGGCGTCGATCAGCTCTTCCACCAGTTGGTCGATGGCCGGGTCCTTGAGGCCCATGTAATTGCGGCTGCCTGGTTTGTCGGCGCTGGAGGACTTCCAGAATTCCCGTTGTTCGTTACCCGGTGAGGTCGACTGCGGAAAGCTGCCCACCAGCATGTCGAAGTCCCGCGAGCGAATGCGGTTGACGAATTGCGAGACGTCAACCCGGCGGATCACCAAGTCAATGCCCAGGTCGGCCAGGTTGCGCTTGAACGGCAGCAGGATGCGTTCGAACTCGGTCTGGGCCAGCAGGAACTCGATTTTCACCGGCTTGCCGGTGGTGTCGACCATCTTGTCATCGACGATGCGCCAGCCGGCTTCCTGCAGCAGTTGATAGGCTTCGCGTTGCTGGGTGCGGATCATGCCGCTGCCGTCGGTCTTGGCCGGTTCGAAGGCCTGGGTGAAGACTTCGGGCGGGATCTTGTCGCGCAGCGGCTCGAGGATCTTCAGCTCGTCCGGGCCGGGCAGGCCGGTGGCGGCCATCTCCGAGTTTTCGAAGTAACTGCGGGTGCGGGTATAGGCGCCGTTGAACAGTTGCTTGTTGCTCCACTCGAAATCCAGCAACAGGCTGATGGCCTTGCGCACGCGCACGTCCTGGAACATCGGTTTGCGCATGTTGAACACGAAGCCCTGCATCCCGGTCGGGTTGCCGTTGGGGATTTCTTCCTTGATCAGGCGGCCTTCGGTCACGGCGGGAATGTTGTAGGCATTGGCCCAGTTCTTCGCGCTGAATTCCAGCCAGTAGTCGAACTGCCCGGCCTTCAAGGCTTCCAGTGACACGGTGCTGTCGCGGTAATAGTCGGTAATGCGGTTGTCGAAGTTGTAGAAGCCCTTGGCGACCGGCAGGTCCTTGGCCCAATAATCCTTGACCCGCTCGTAGCGGATCATGCGCCCGGCCTTCACCTCGGCGACCTTGTACGGCCCGCTGCCCAGCGGTACTTCGAGGTTGCCCTTGGCGAAGTCGCGGGTGGCCCACCAATGCTTGGGCAATACCGGCAGTTGCCCAAGGATCAGCGGCAGTTCGCGGTTGTTGGTGCGCTTGAACTTGAACAGCACCTTCAGCGGGTCTTCGGCTACCACTTCGTCGACGTCGGCGTAATAGGTGCGGTAGATCGGCGAGCCTTCCTTGATCAGTTCCTGGAAGGTGAACACCACGTCTTCGGCGCGGATCGGGTGACCATCATGGAAGCGCGCTTCGGGGCGCAGGTAGAAGCGCACCCAGCTGTTGTCCGGGGCTTTTTCGATCTTGCCGGCGACCAGGCCGTATTCGGTGATGGGTTCATCCAGGCTTTGCATGGCCAGGGTGTCGTAGATCAGGCCGAGGTTGTCGGCCGGTACGCCCTTGCTGATGTAGGGGTTGAGGCTGTCGAACCCGCCCATGGCCGACTCGCGGAATGTGCCGCCCTTGGGCGCATCCGGGTTGACGTAGTCGAAGTGCTTGAAGTCGGCGGGGTATTTCGGCGGTTCGTTGTACAGCGTCAGCGCATGTTGCGGGGCGGCTTGGGCCACGGTGCACAGCAGCAGGCTGCCGAGCAGGGCAGTACGCAAATACATCATTGGGCTTTCTCCGAAGCTTTCAGCCACCATGCACTCAGGCCCAGGCTGTAGGGCGGCGTGGTGACAAAGGCGAACCGGTTGCGGTACGCCAGGCGATGATAGTTGAGGTACCAATTGGGAATGCTGTAGTGCTGCCACAGCAGCACCCGGTCCAGGGCACGGCCGGCCGCCAGTTGCTCCTCGCGGGTCTTGGCTGCCAGCAGTTGTTCGAGCAGGTGGTCGACAATCGGGTTGGCGATGCCTGCGTAGTTCTTGCTGCCTTTGATCGCGGCCTGGCTGGAGTGGAAGTACTGCCACTGCTCAAGGCCCGGGCTCAAGGTCTGGTTGAGGGTGATCAGGATCATGTCGAAGTCGAACTGATCCAGGCGCTGCTTGTACTGGGCGCGGTCGACGGTACGCAGGCGCGCGTCGATGCCAATGCTGATCAGGTTTTCGACGTAGGGTTGCAGGATGCGCTCCAGGTTCGGGTTGACCAGCAGGATCTCGAAGCGCAGCGGTTGGCCGTCCTTGTTGAGCAGCCGTTGGCCCGACAGTTTCCAGCCCGCTTCGCCGAGCAAGGCCAGGGCATTGCGCATGGTCTCGCGGGGAATGCCACGCCCGTCGGTCTGGGGCAGGCTGAAGGGTTGGGTAAACAGGTTGGCCGGCAATTGCTCGCGAAAGGGCGAGAGCATCAGCCATTCATGGCCGGTTGGAACGCCGGTCGCGGAGAATTCGCTGTTGGGGTAATAGCTCAAGGTGCGTTTGTAGGCGCTGCTGAACAGCGTGCGGTTGGTCCATTCGAAGTCGAACATCAGCCCCAGGGCTTCGCGTACCTTGGTCTGGCTGAAGGTCGGCCGCCGCGTGTTCATGAACAGGCCCTGGCTCTGGGTAGGAATCTGGTGGGCGATCTGCGCCTTGATCACCTCACCCCGGTTCACCGCCGGGAAGTTGTAGCCATTCGCCCAGTTCTTGGCCTGGTGTTCGATATAGATATCAAATTCACCGGCCTTGAAGGCTTCGAAGGCCACATCGCTGTCGCGGTAGAACTCCACCTCGACCTTGTCGTAGTTGTAGAAACCCTGGTTGACCGGCAGGTCCTTGCCCCAGTAGTCCTTGACGCGTTCGAACACCAGTTGCCGACCAGGACTGACCTTGGTGATGCGGTATGGCCCGCTGCCCAAGGGCGGTTCGAAGGTAGTGGCCTTGAAGTCGCGGTTTTTCCAATAGTGCTGGGGCAACACCGGCAGCTCGCCCAGGCGCAGGATCAGCAACGGGTTGCCGGCACGCTTGAACACGAAGCGAATGCGGTGACGGTTGAGGATATCCACGCGCGCCACTTCCTGCAGGTTGGTGCGGTATTGCGGATGGCCTTCGGTCAGCAGGGTGCGATAGGAAAATGCCACGTCATAGGCGGTGATCGGCTTGCCATCGTGGAAACGGGCTTCCGGGCGCAGGTTGAATACCACCCAACTGCGGTCTTCGCTGTATTCCACCGATTGGGCGATCAGCCCATAACTGGAGGTAGGCTCATCGCCAGAGGGCGCGTAGAGCCCCGTGCCGACCATCAACGGCTCATTCAGCTCATTGACGCCGTATTGCAGGAAGTTGGGGGTGGAGACCGGGCTGGAGCCCTTGAACGTGTAGGGGTTGAGGGTATCGAAGGTGCCAAAGGCCATGACCCGCAAGGTCCCGCCTTTCGGCGCTGCAGGGTTTACCCAATCGAAGTGGGTGAATTTGGCCGGGTACTTGAGCCTGCCGAACTGCGTATAACCGTGGCTCTCGGTAATCGTCGCGTTCGCCGCAAAGCTCAAGGCCAGACTTATTAGTAGAAGGAGGGGATGCTTCAAGTCAGGGATCCGATCCAGGCAGCTTGGGCTTTATGATCGGTACAGTAACAGCTTGTTCCGGTTGGAAAAAGGCCGTTGGGAAGGCCCTGCCGAGGGCTGGTGCGGTATTGGAGGGGGTGGCGATCAAATGGGGGCGCTGGCTTGCCTGCAATAGCCTCGGCTCGGTATCACTGATACACCGAGGCGTTTGCATCGCAGGCAAGCCAGCTGCCACGCAGGCTCGCTTTTACCCGGCTTATCGTGGCCCGGAAACCACCAGCATCTGCCCAGGCTTGAGCGCCTGGCCAGTACGCGGGTTCCAGCGCTTGAGATGTTGCATCTCGACATTGAAGCGCTTGGCGACGATGTACAGCGAGTCGCCTTTCTTGACCTTGTATTGCACCGGCTTCTTGCTGTCAGCCTTGGCCACGAGCTTGCGCGTGTCCTGCATCACCAGGGTCTGGCCGACCTTGAGGGCCTGGCCGTTGAGCTTGTTCCAGCGCTGCAGGTCATGCACGTCGACCTTGTTGGCCTTGGCGATCAGCGTCAGGTTGTCGCCACTGCGCACTTTATAACTGCGGGTACGCCCGGCAACGCGCGCGGTCTCGACTTCGTCGAACACCTGCTTTTTGGGGCGCATCGCCAGTAACTCTTCCGGCTTCATCGTCGAAAGGGTGCTGGTGAGCAGCTGTGCCTTGGAACTTGGCACCAGCAAATGCTGGGGACCGTCCAGGGTGGTGCGTTGTTTCAGCGCCGGGTTGAGCTGGAACAGCTCGTCTTCGTCGATCTCGGCCAGCGCGGCGACCCGCGACAGGTCCATGCTTTGCTTGACTTCAACCACTTCGAAATACGGCGTGTTGGCAATCGGGTTCAGGTTGACGCCATAGGCCTCGGGCGCCAGCACCACCTGGGACAGCGCCAGGAACTTGGGCACGTAGTCCTTGGTTTCCTGGGGCAGGGGCAGGTTCCAGTAGTCGGTCGGCAGGCCAAGCTTCTCGTTGCGCTCGATCGCCCGGCTCACCGTGCCTTCGCCGGCGTTATAGGCGGCGAGCGCCAGCAACCAGTCACCGTTGAACATGTCGTGCAGGCGGGTCAGGTAGTCGAGGGCAGCGGTGGTGGAGGCGGTGATGTCGCGTCGGCCGTCGTAGGCGCGGGTCTGGCGCAGGTTGAAGTAGCGCCCGGTGGAGGGGATGAACTGCCACAAACCGACCGCATCGCTGCGCGAATAGGCCATCGGGTTGTAGGCGCTTTCTATCACTGGCAGCAGCGCCAGCTCCAGGGGCATGTTGCGTTCTTCAAGGCGTTCGACGATGTAGTGTATGTAGAGGCTGCCGCGTTCTCCGGCGTTCTCCAGGAAGGAAGGGTTGCTGGCGAACCACAATCGCTGTTGCTCGATTCGCGGGTTGACGCCTACGCCTTCCTGTAATTGAAAGCCCCGTCGCATGCGTTCCCAGACATCCTGGGGCGCTTCGGGAGTGGGCTTCTCTGAAAGCCAGATGACCGGCTTCTGCTTGATCTTGGCGTTAAGGTTAGGCTTGGGTTGCACGGTGGATTGTGCGGTGAAATTGGTTGATTGGCAGCCCGCCAGCGTGGCGGACACAGCCACCGCCACAGCTTGAGCCAGGCGGGTCAATGCGTCTGAATGGTTGGATTTACGAATAGATGACGACATTGGCTGGAAGTAAGTTCCGGGCAAAAATGTCGGGCGATTCTAGAAACCCGTTTGGTTCCGGTCAACCATTCAGAAAATACGTATCAGATCGCTTCCGCTTAGAACTTATCTTTCCAAGCCCTCAGGCTAGCAAACACCTCGGCCCCAGAGCGGTTGTCGCGGCCATTCCGTTCGTCCGCTTTTTGTTTAACGGATGTTTCAGAGGTGCGCAGAAAAGGGTTGGTCAGCCGTTCCAAGGCCAGGTTGGAAGGCAGCGTGATCTCGCCACGGGCCCGGAGTTGGCGGACGCTTTCCATCCGTTCGGCGATATCGGCGTTGTCCGGTTCCACCGCCTGGGCGAACGTGAGGTTACTTTGGGTGTACTCGTGGGTGCAGTACACCAGGGTGTCGGCGGGCAGGGCGGCCAACCGTTCGAGGGAGGCGTACATCTGTTCCGGCGTGCCTTCGAACAGGCGACCGCAACCGGCGGCGAACAGGGTGTCGCCGCAAAACAGGACGCCCTGGTGATAAAAGGCAATATGGCCCAGGGTGTGGCCGGGCACCGTATAAATGTCGAAGTCCCAGCCGAGCACCGTGATGCGGTCGTTGTCGTTCAACGCCACGTCGCGTGCCGGGATCTTCTCGCCGGCCGGGCCGTAGACCTTGGCGTCGGTCACGCCTTTGAGCTGTTCGACACCGCCGACGTGATCATGGTGGTGGTGGGTGATGAGGATATCGCTGAGGCGCCAGCCAGGGTTCTGCTTGAGCCAGGCCAGCACAGGTGCCGCGTCGCCGGGGTCGACCACGGCGCAGCGTTGGGTGCTTGGGTCCTGTAACAACCAGATGTAGTTATCGGTGAAGGCGGGCAGGGCACTGATCTGTATCATTCTTCGATTCGCCAAGCTGAACACATTGGTGCATCTTAGAACGTCTAGGCGAGTTGGAGAATGCAATGACTGATAAAGCGTTCGCCCAGGCTGATCCTGAGTGGCTGGCCCTGATCAGCGCAGCCCGTGAATGGCTGTCCGGTCCCATCGGGCAATTTCTGCTGGACGAAGAGCGGCGCATGCTCGAGGACGAGTTGGGCCGGTTCTTTGGTGGCTACCTGGTGCATTACGGCCCTTCGGCCGAAACGCCGCCCTCTGCACCCCAGGTGCAGCGCAATGTGCGCTTGGGGGCACCGTTGCCGGGGGTGGAGATTGTCTGCGAAGAACAGGCCTGGCCGTTGAGCGAGCACGCCGCTGACGTGGTGGTGTTGCAGCATGGCCTGGATTTCTGCCTGTCGCCCCATGGCTTGCTGCGCGAAGCGGCGAGCAGCGTACGACCCGGTGGCCATTTGTTGATTGTGGGGATCAACCCCTGGAGCAGTTGGGGCTTGCGCCATGCGTTCGCCCACGACGGCCTGCGCCAGGCGCGCTGTATCTCGCCGCAACGGGTGGGCGACTGGCTGAACCTGTTGGGCTTCGCGCTGGAGAAACGCCGCTTCGGGTGCTATCGTCCGCCGCTTGCGTCGACCAAGTGGCAAGGCCGCCTGGCCGGTTGGGAGCGCCGCGCAGGTGCCTGGCAGTTGTCGGGTGGCGGTTTCTATCTGCTGGTGGCGCGCAAGATCGTGGTTGGGCTGCGGCCGGTGCAGCAGGTGCGTCGCGAGCCGATGGGCAAGCTGGTGCCGATCCCGATGGCCAAGGTCAACCGCAAGCAAAGCGATGCGTAACCCTTTTCTAGCATGAATACCGAGTAACCGATGACCGATAGCGTAGAACTCTTCACCGATGGCGCCTGCAAGGGCAACCCGGGCCCTGGCGGCTGGGGCGCGTTGCTGGTGTGCAAGGGCGTGGAGAAAGAGTTGTGGGGAGGTGAAGCCAACACCACTAACAACCGCATGGAGCTGATGGGCGCCATTCGCGGCCTGGAAGAACTCAAGCGCCGTTGCAACGTGCTGCTGGTGACCGATTCGCAATACGTGATGAAAGGCATCAACGAGTGGATGGTCAACTGGAAGAAGCGCGGTTGGAAGACGGCGGCCAAGGAACCGGTGAAAAATGCCGACCTGTGGCAACTGCTCGATGAGCAATGCAACCGCCACGACATTACCTGGAAATGGGTGCGCGGGCACATCGGCCACCCCGGCAACGAGCGCGCCGACCAGCTGGCCAACCGAGGCGTAGACGAAGTGCGTGGCTACAAGCAGAGCTGATCGCGACTCACGTGTTAACATCGCGCGCCTTGATTCACACCACACTGCATACCACACCGTTGAGAGCTGAACCCTGATGGCCATCCGATCTGTTGTACTCGATACCGAAACCACCGGCATGCCGGTGACCGACGGCCACCGGATCATTGAAATCGGCTGTGTCGAATTGATGGGTCGTCGCCTCACTGGTCGCCACTTCCACGTCTACCTGCAACCGGACCGCGACAGTGATGAAGGCGCAATCGGCGTCCACGGTATCACTGACGAATTCCTCAAGGGCAAGCCGCGTTTTGCCGAAGTGGCCGATGAGTTCTTCGAGTTCATCAATGGCGCGCAGCTGATCATCCATAACGCGGCGTTCGACGTCGGCTTCATCAATAACGAATTCGCCCTGATGGGGCAGACTGATCGCGCAGACATTTCGCAGCACTGCACCATCCTCGATACCTTGATGATGGCCCGTGAGCGTCACCCGGGCCAGCGCAACAGCCTCGATGCCTTGTGCAAGCGCTATGGCGTCGACAACTCCGGCCGTGAACTCCACGGCGCCTTGCTCGACTCCGAGATTCTCGCCGACGTCTACCTGACCATGACCGGCGGGCAGACCAGCCTGTCCCTGGCCGGTAATGCCTCCGATGGCAGTGGCTCGGCGGAAGGCTCGGGTAACCGTCCTTCGGAAATCCGCCGCCTGCCGGCTGATCGCAAGCCCACGACCATCATTCGCGCCAGTGAGCAGGACCTGGCCGAGCATGTGGCGCGGCTGGAGGCGATTGCCAAGTCGGCGGGTGCGCCAGCGTTGTGGACCCAACTGACCCAACAATAACCCTGGTTGCACATCCTCCACCTGTGGGAGCCGCTATCGCGCGCAAGCCAGCTCCCACAGTCGATCTTAAGTGCCTTTGAAATCTTCATTCGCCACATCCACTCCCAGCTTCTACCCTTGAGTGCATAGCCCTCAGGACTACAAGCACTCATGTATAAAGACCTGAAGTTCCCCGTCCTTATCGTGCACCGCGACATCAAGGCCGACACCGTTGCCGGTGACCGGGTCCGAGGCATCGCCCGAGAGCTGGAACAAGAGGGCTTCAGTATCATCGAGGCAGTGGACTACGCCGAAGGCCGACTGGTGGCTTCCACCCATCATGGCCTGGCCTGCATGCTGATCGCCGCCGAAGGGGCTGGCGAGAATACCCATCTGTTGCAAAACATGGTCGAGCTGATCCGGCTCGCGCGCCTGCGGGCGCCCAACTTGCCGATCTTTGCCCTGGGCGAGCAAGTCACCCTCGAGAATGCGCCGGCCGATGCCATGAGCGAACTCAACCAACTGCGTGGCATTCTCTACCTGTTCGAAGACACCGTGCCGTTTCTCGCCCGTCAAGTCGCCCGCGCGGCCCGCACTTACCTGGATGGCCTGTTGCCGCCGTTCTTCAAAGCGCTGGTGCAGCACACCGCTGACTCCAACTATTCCTGGCACACCCCTGGCCACGGCGGCGGCGTGGCCTATCGCAAGAGCCCGGTGGGGCAGGCGTTCCATCAGTTCTTCGGGGAGAACACCCTGCGTTCGGATTTGTCGGTGTCTGTGCCCGAGCTGGGATCGCTGCTGGACCACACTGGGCCCCTGGCTGAAGCCGAAGCCCGCGCCGCGCGCAACTTTGGCGCCGACCACACCTTCTTCGTGATCAACGGCACGTCCACCGCCAACAAGATCGTCTGGCACTCCATGGTCGGGCGCGATGACCTGGTGCTGGTGGACCGCAACTGCCACAAGTCGGTGCTGCATTCGATCATCATGACCGGCGCCATCCCGCTTTACCTGTGCCCGGAGCGTAACGAGCTGGGGATCATCGGCCCGATTCCCCTGAGTGAGTTCAGCCCCGAATCGATCCGCGCCAAGATCGACGCCAGCCCGTTGACCCGTGGGCGTGCGCCGAAGGTGAAGATGGCGGTGGTCACCAACTCCACCTATGATGGCCTGTGCTACAACGCCGAATTGATCAAGCAACAATTGGGCAACAGCGTGGAGGTGCTGCATTTTGACGAAGCTTGGTACGCCTACGCGGCGTTTCATGAGTTCTTCGCCGGCCGCTATGGCATGGGCACTTCGCGTACGCCGGACAGCCCGCTGGTGTTCACTACCCACTCCACCCACAAGCTGCTGGCGGCATTCAGCCAGGCTTCGATGATCCATGTGCAGGACGGCGGCGCGCGCCAGTTGGACCGTGACCGTTTCAATGAAGCGTTCATGATGCATATCTCCACCTCGCCTCAATACAGCATCATTGCCTCGCTGGATGTAGCCTCGGCGATGATGGAGGGCCCGGCCGGGCGATCGCTGCTGCAGGAAATGTTCGACGAGGCGCTGAGCTTCCGCCGGGCACTGGCCAACCTGCGCCAGCACATTGCTGCCGAGAATTGGTGGTTTTCCATTTGGCAGCCGCCGTCTGTGGCGGGTATCGACCGGGTCGTCACCGCAGATTGGCTGCTGCATCCCCAGGATGACTGGCATGGCTTTGGTGATGTCGCCGAGGACTACGTGCTGCTGGACCCGATCAAAGTGACGCTGGTGATGCCCGGCCTCAACGCTGGCGGCGCCCTGAGCGATTGCGGGATTCCGGCGGCCGTGGTCAGCAAGTTCCTCTGGGAGCGTGGCCTGGTGGTCGAAAAGACCGGGCTGTATTCCTTCCTGGTGCTGTTCTCCATGGGCATTACCAAAGGTAAATGGAGTACCTTGCTCACCGAGTTGCTGGAGTTCAAGCGCAGCTATGACGCCAACATCAGCCTGGCCAGTTGCCTGCCATCCGTGTTTGCCCAGGGCCCGACACGCTATCAGGGCCTGGGCCTGCGCGACCTGTGCGACCAACTGCATAGCTGTTACCGTAGCAACGCCACCGCGAAACACCTCAAACGAATGTATACGGTGCTACCGGAAATCGGCATGAAACCCGCCGACGCCTACGACCAACTGGTCAAGGGGGAAGTGGAGGCGGTTTCCATCGATGCCTTGCCAGGGCGCATCGCAGCCGTGATGCTGGTGCCTTACCCGCCCGGTATTCCGTTGATCATGCCGGGCGAGCGCTTTACCGAGTCAACGCGCTCGATCATTGACTACCTGGCCTTCGCCCGGACGTTCGATAGCAGTTTTCCCGGTTTTGTCGCCGATGTTCATGGGTTGCAACACGAAGATGACGGCAGAGGTCGTTGTTACACCGTCGATTGCATCAAGGGTTAGGGATGTTTATGCAAGCTGTAATGAACCCGAAGTATCCGGGGCTCAGTGTTCGGGTCGCCGACGAAGGCTTTGATGCCTACGTGTGGGGCAATGACTTCAGCTTCGAGGTCAGTGGCTATGGTGAGCCGCAGATGGGCAAGCGTGTCGATCAATGGCCCGTGGAGCGCATCCTGCCGTACCGCAAGTGCTATGGCATTGACCCGGAGGAATTCGCCAGTTTTCGCGATGCCCCCGACAGCGCCATCTTCATGGCTTACCTTGACGATCGACCGGTTGGGCACATCGTGGTCAGCACCAATTGGAACGGCTTTGCCCATGTCGACGAATTGGCCGTGGTCTTGCCTGCACGGCGCCATGGGGTGGCCAAGGCGCTGTTGGATGTGGCGCAGTTCTGGAGCCGCAAGAAAAACCTGCCCGGCATGATGCTCGAAACCCAGAACAACAACCTCGGCGCCTGTCGGTTGTACGAGCGTTGTGGCTACGTGATGGGCGGCATCGACCACCTGCGCTATCGCGGTATCGACCCGCAAACCCGTGAAGTGGCGATTTTCTGGTATCGGTTGTTCAAGAGCGACGTCGACAAGGCTTAACCCAGCAACAAGCCTTCAGCCTTCTGTGTGACGATCTCCAGCAGCGCATTCAGCGCCGGGGAGGTCACGCCATCCTTGAGGGTCAGCGCATACAGGCTGACCACGATCGGCGGCGACACCGGGCAGGCATCCAGCCCAGCCTCGCGTGCGCCGAACGCGGTAAACGGGTCGACAATCGCCAGGCCTTCGCCTGCTTCGACCATGCTGCGCATCATCTGATAGGTTTGAACACGGGTCTGCACCACAGGAAGCGGGCGCAACGCTTGCAGCTTGGCGTCCAGCAGGCGGCTGAGCGGGTCCTGGCCTTCGAGGCCGATCATCGATTGCCCCGCCAGGTCCTGTAAGGCGATGTACTTCTGCTTGGGCTTGAGCCAGCCATGGGGGGCGAGCAACTGCAGTTTGCCCTGGGCCAGCACGGTGCTGTGGATCTGTGGGTGTTCCGGGTCATGCAGGCTCAAGCCTACCTCGGCTTCGTGCAGCAGCAGGCTCCTGACGATCTCGCGGGTCGGCTGGCTCGACAGGTTGCACGGAGTGTCCTGGAAGCGCCGGCGCAGCACCGCAATGCTTTGCGGCAGCAGTTGATTGGCCAGGGGGGGCGTGCAGAGGGCGCGCAGGGTTGGCGCTTGATGGTGTTTCAAGCGGCCGGCCAGGCGTTGAACCGGTTCCAGCGCCTCATACACATGGGCGATTCCTGCCTGCAGCTCCAGGGTTTCCCGGGTGGCTTGCAAGCGTCCGCGCACGCTGGCGAACAGCATGAAGCCCAATTGCGCCTCGGCTTCCTTGAGCGCCGCGTCCACATCGCCCACGGGGAGTTGCAACCACTCGGCGGCCAGGCCAGGGTGTCCGGTCTGCAAGATGGCCTGAATCACTTCGATATGACGTAAACGCATCGCCGGAGTCTATGTGCAGCGGGCCGGGGATTCAATAGAATGGCTGCGCTGATCATCAACGACCAAAAGCCGGCTACCGGCGTTAACAACAAAAACAGGTCTGGTCTCAAATGCCTCTACCCTCGATTCTCGGGGTAACGGCCAAGCAACTGCTGGTCTTGGTGACCGTGGGGTGCGTGGCTGCTTATCTCTTCAATACTCAAAACGAAACCCTGCCGGAAAACCTGGCGCTTGAAGCCTTTATCCGGTCCCAGGAACAGGTCGTCGATCAGGTGGGCGCGGTGCTGGGCATTGAACTGGTCAGGCAAGTGGTTGCGCATCCCGGTTACAACACGGCGGGCTATCAGCGTTCTATGTTCGCGGTGGAGGGCGAGCGCGGGCGGTTGGTGGTGACGTTGAAGAAGGTCGAGGGGGAGCAGGGCATCGAGGTCACGGAGATCCGTCGTCCGTGATCACCCCAGCCCAGTCAATGCCGTCAATGGCCAGGACTGAGCAGGTGGATAGGGCAAGATCTTATGACGCGAGGGTGTTTTGCGACTCGCGCACGAGAATGGTGCCCGATTGAATCAACTTGAATTCGTCGCCTTCCAGCTTTTCTACACGGTCGCCAATGGCCAGCTTGTAGGTGGTGGTAGGTGCCGAGCCAGCCAGGTCGCCTTGCGCCGGGTTGGATTCCTGGAACTCATGCACCGAATACACGCGTCCTTCTGCGTCTCTGGCATGAAACTGTCCGACTAGTACTGCTGCCATCTGTTTAGAACCTCTGGAGATAAACACTCTATTTGCGGTTCTGTAGACCGTCATGGAGCGGGGTAGTTTACTTACGGAATAAAAATACTATTCGCTGATCTTTTCAGGCTATTCCTACGCATCACGCTGCGAAGCAAGCGGCCTCGGGATTATCAAAACCCTCTGGTGAACACGTCGCGAAGACTCTATAACTACAAGCTCCTTTAGTCAGACGTCGGGAAACCCCAATGAGCAAGGTCTACACCGTAGCCGTCCTGGTTGGCAGCTTGAGAAAAGACTCGATCAACCGCAAGGTCGCCCTGGCATTGGCCGAACTGGCCCCTGCCAACCTGAAGTTGAACATTGTGGAAATTGGCGATTTGCCGCTCTACAACGAAGACATTGACACCGCGACTCCGCCGGCAGCCTACAGTACTTTCCGCAAGCACGTGAGCTCATCCGACGCGGTGTTGTTCGTGACGCCGGAATACAACCGCTCCGTCCCCGCTCCGCTGAAGAATGCCATCGACGTCGGATCCCGTCCCTATGGGCAAAGCGCCTGGAGTGGCAAACCGGGTGCGATCATCAGCGTATCGCCGGGTGCCATCGGTGGGTTTGGGGCCAACCATCACCTGCGCCAGTCGCTGGTCTTCCTCGATGTCCCGTGCATGCAGCAGCCGGAAGCTTATCTGGGCGGCGCGGGCAGCGTGTTCGATGACGCTGGGCAGGTGTCTGAAAAGACCAAGCCGTTCCTGCAGGCGTTCATTGATGCCTACGGTCAGTGGGTGGAGAAACAGAAGGGCTGATACAAACTTGCCAGTAGGGGCCGGCAAGCCGGCACCTACAGGAGAGGGGGTTAGCGCAGCCAGTTGGTGCGTGCCAGTTCGATCACTTCATCGCCACGTCCGCTCATGACCGCCTTGAGCATGTACAGGCTGAAACCCTTGGCCTGTTCCAGCTTGATGGTCGGCGGCATGACCAATTCCTGGGTCGCAGTGACCACGTCCACCAGCACCGGCCCGTCATGGGCCAGGGCGCGGCGCAGGGCGGGTTCCAGGTCCTCTGACTGCTCCACGCGAATACCCAGGATGCCCATGGCGTTGGACATGGCCGCGAAGTCCGGGTTTTTCAGCTCGGTGCCCGCGTCCAGGTAGCCTGCCGCTTTCATTTCCATGGCGACAAACCCCAGTGACGAGTTATCGAACACGATGACTTTCACCGGCAGTTTCAGCTGTGCCAGCGAGATAAAGTCCCCCATCAACATGGCAAAGCCGCCATCGCCGGACATCGAAATCACTTGGCGATCCGGGAAAGCTGCCTGTGCGCCGATGGCCTGGGGCATCGCGTTGGCCATGGAACCGTGGTTGAACGAACCGATCAGGCGACGCTTGCCGTTCATCTTCAAATAGCGCGCCGCCCATACGGTCGGCGAACCGACGTCGGCAGTGAAAATGGCATCTTCATCCGCCAGTTCGCTGAGCAGGCGTGCCACGTACTGCGGGTGGATCGGCCGATTGGCCTTCGACGGTTGTGCTAGGTCGTCCAGCCCCTGGCGGGCTTTTTCATAATGCTTCAAGGAGGTCTCGAGAAAGCTGCGATCGGTCTTGCGTGTCAGGCGAGGCAGCAGGGCGCCGATGGTTTCACTGACATCGGCGGCAATGCCCAGGTCCAGCGTGGCACGACGACCCAGGGCCTGCGGGTTGCGGTCAACCTGGATGATCTTGGCGTCGGTCGGGTAGAACTGGCGGTAGGGGAAGTCGGTGCCGAGCATGATCAACGTGTCGCAGTCGAGCATGGCGTGGTAGCCCGAGCTGAAGCCGATCAGGCCGGTCATGCCCACATCGAACGGGTTGTCCCACTCCACATGTTCCTTGCCGCGCAGGGCATGCACCACAGGAGCACCCAGCGCGTCGGCCAAGGCGACGACCTGGTCATGGGCGCCCGCGCAACCGCTGCCGCACAGCAGGGTGACTTTCTGGCTGCTGTCCAGGATGTCGGTGAGGCGTTGCAGGTCCTGCTCCGCAGGCAGGGTGCGCGGCGCGTGCAGGGCCGGCCAGGGCTTGAGTGTGTCCTCGACCTCCAGCAGCGACACATCGCCGGGAATCACCACGACCGCCACGCCACGGTTGAGGATCGCCGAACGCATGGCGCGATGCAGCACGTGGGGCATCTGCTCGGGGTTGGAGACCAGCTCGATAAAGTGGCTGCACTCCTTGAACAGTTCCTGGGGATGAGTTTCCTGGAAGTAGTTCAGGCCGATCTCCGACGACGGGATCTGCGCGGCAATCGCCAGCACCGGCACATGGTTGCGATGGCAGTCGAACAGGCCATTGATCAAGTGCAGGTTGCCCGGTCCGCAGCTGCCGGCGCACACCGTCAGCTCGCCCGTGGCGGCCGCTTCGGCACCCGCGGCGAACGCCGCCACTTCCTCGTGACGCACATGCATCCATTCGATGCTGTCCATGGTGCGCAGGGCGTCTGTGAGGCCGTTGAGGCTGTCGCCGGTCAGGCCCCAGATGCGCTTGATGCCCGCCTGTTCAAGGGTGGTCGCCAACTGCTGGGCCAGGTTGATTTTCGCCATGAAGAACTCCAATCGTCAGTGAGGTTAAAAACTGCTGATCAATAGGGGACAGTTCGATCACGGCGAATGCTCCGCTCTTAACGTGAAGATTGCGTCATGGCCGCACGGTATTGCCGCGTGCGGCGGGCAATGAACCATTGGTCGCGGACCAGCGCGACGCACGGGGCGACTCTGGCCCTGGGCAGCAGGCCGCGGCTGAGTCGGCGCATCTGGTAGCGCACTACGGCGAGGACAGCGAGGGAGGCCAGGGGTTTGCGCTTCCAGTCGATCGGCTTGAGCTGCGGGTTGGGGTCGCGACCTTCGCGCCAGTGTTGGATCAGTTGCGGCTCCAACGTCAGGGCCGTGGCGATACCGGCCATGGCGATGCCGCTGTCCAGCACGTGCTGCACGACCGGTAGGCGGCGAATCCCGCCGGTAACCATGACCGGCATGGTGGCGATGGTTGCAAGCGACGTGGCCATTTCCAGGAAGTACGCTTCGCGGGCCAGGGTACGACCGTCCCGTGCCTCGCCTTGCATGGCCGGTGCTTCGTAGCTGCCACCGGACAACTCCAGCAGGTCGAGAGGCAGTGGGTTGAGCATTTCGACCACGGCACGTGCATCGGCCTCTGCGAAGCCGCCGCGCTGGAAGTCTGCGGAGTTGAGTTTGACGGCCACGCAGAACGAAGGGCTGACACTGGCGCGTACCGCACGGACCACTTCCAGGAGCAAGCGCGCGCGGTTTTCCAGCGAGCCGCCCCAGCGGTCGGTGCGCTGGTTGCTCAAGGGTGAGAGAAACTGGCTGATCAGGTAGCCGTGGGCACCATGGATTTGCACGCCGGTAAACCCGGCTTTCTCGGCCAGGCGTGCGCTGGTGGCGAAGCGTTTGATCACGTCCTGGATATCGCCTTCGGCCATGGCCTTGGGTTTGGCGAACATCTTCGAGAAACCGCCCAGGTCAAGCGCGACGGCGGAAGGTGCCACGGCTTGCTGGCGCAAGTTGGCCGGGGTCTGGCGCCCCGGGTGGCTGAGCTGTACCCAGAAGTGCACGTGCCTGGCCCGAGCCACATCGGCCCATTCGCGAAAGCTGTCCAGCTGCTGCTCGTCCTCGAGGGCGACGCCGCCCGGGCCGGTCATGGCGCGGCGGTCGATCATCACGTTGCCGGTGATCAACACGCCGGGCTCACCATCCGCCCAGGCCTTGTACAGCTGCATCAATTCACGCGAAGGCGCCTGCCGGTGATCCGCCATGTTTTCTTCCATCGCAGCCTTGGCGATACGGTTGGAGAGGACTTGGCCGTTGGGCAGTTGCAAGGGTTCAAAGGGGGACATGGATTGACTCCTGGGCGGGGGAGGCCTCAGGCTAAGCTTAAAGTTAACTTTAATGTCAAGCAGGGGCGGCGATGAATATTGGTGAGCTGGCAAGACAGAGTGGGCTGGCGGCGTCGCGCATACGGTTCTACGAGTCCGAGGGCCTGATCAGCCAGGTAGGGCGCCAGGCCAATGGCTATCGACGCTATGCGCCTGAGGCCTTGCAGGCACTGCAACTGATCCAGAGCGCGCAACAGGCCGGGTTTACCTTGCAGGAGCTCAAGGCACTGATGCCGGCGCCGGGTGAGCACAAGCGTGAGGCATTGATCGAGGCGCTGGAGCGCAAGGTTGCACAGATCGAAGGCATGCAGGCGCAGTTGGCGCATAGCAAGGCGCAATTGCTGGGCGTAATTGAGGTGGTGCGGGCGCAGCCGGAAGGCGTGCCGTGTTCCATGGGGCAAAAAAAGGTGCTGGCGTCGATCAAGACCAAGCCATAAAAAAAGCCCTGGCATGCCAGGGCTTTTTTATGTGCGCACGCTTAGCGGCGACGGAACAGCGGCAGTGGCTCATCCGTTGCAGCCTGGTACGTCACCGAGAAGTCCTTGAGGCTTTCCAGCGCGTCGTAGGGGTCTTTGTCGGCGCGCAAGGCGAAGGCATCGAACCCGCAGCGGCGCAGGTAGAACAGTTGGTCGCGGAGCACGTCGCCAATCGCACGCAGCTCGCCTTTGTAACCGTAGCGGTCACGCAGCAATCGGGCGTTGGAGTAGTTGCGACCGTCGGTGAAGGCCGGGAAGTTCAGGGCGATGACCTGGAAGTGTGCCACGTCTTCACCGATTTCCTCGGCTTCTTCGTCGGCGTCCAGCCACACGCCCAGGCCACCGTCGCGGGCCTTGAGGGCGTGACCGTGTTCGCGCCACAGGGCCAGTGGCACGATCAAGTCGTCGCAGTTTGAAATGCCGTCGAAGCTCGCGTCCTTGGGCAGCAGGTGCCAGGTTTCGTCGACGACTTCGTTGTTCTTAATGATTCGCTGCATAGACGCGCTCCTTGAACAGGTCAATGCCGATGCGCTGGTAGGTGTCGATGAATCGCTCATCTTCGGTGCGCTGTTCGATGTACACGTCGATCAGCTTGCCGATCACCTCGGGCATGGCTTCCTGGGCGAAGGATGGGCCGAGGATCTTGCCCAGGCTCGCATCGCGGCTGGCGCTGCCACCCAGGGACACTTGGTAGAATTCTTCGCCTTTCTTGTCAACGCCCAGGATGCCGATGTGGCCGACGTGGTGGTGACCACAGGCGTTCATGCAACCGGAGATGTTCAGGTCGAGCTCGCCGATGTCGAACAGGTAGTCCAGGTCGTCGAAGCGGCGCTGGATCGATTCGGCAATCGGGATCGACTTGGCGTTGGCCAGCGAGCAGAAGTCGCCGCCCGGGCAGCAGATGATGTCCGTCAACAGGCCGATGTTCGGGGTGGCGAAACCCCCTTCGCGCAGTTCGCCCCACAGGGTGAACAGTTGGCTCTGCTCGACGTCCGCGAGAATGATGTTCTGCTCGTGGGAGGTGCGCAGTTGGCCAAAGCTGTAGCGCTCGGCCAGGTCGGCGACGGCGTCCAGCTGCTTGTCGGTGATATCGCCCGGTGCGACACCAGTGGGCTTGAGCGACAGGGTCACTGCGACATAACCCGACTTCTTGTGCGCCAGGGTGTTGCGAGTGCGCCAGCGTGCAAAGCCTGGGTGCTCCTTATCGAGCGCTGCCAACTCGGCGTCCTGATTGGTCAGGGCCTTGTACTCAGGGTCGACGAAATGCTTGGCCACACGGTGCACTTCGGCTTCGGTCAGGGTGGTCTGGCCGCCGCGCAGGTGTTCCATCTCGGCGTCGACTTTCTGGGCGAAGACCTCGGGAGTCAGCGCCTTGACCAGGATCTTGATCCGGGCCTTGTACTTGTTGTCACGACGGCCGTAGCGGTTGTAGACCCGCAGGATCGCGTCGAGGTAGCTCAACAGGTCCTGCCACGGCAGGAATTCATTGATAAAGGCACCGACCACTGGGGTACGGCCGAGGCCGCCACCCACCAGGACACGGAAGCCCAGCTCGCCGGCGTCATTGTGCACCGGCTCCAGGCCGATATCGTGCACTTCGATGGCGGCGCGGTCCGAGGTCGAGCCATTGATGGCGATCTTGAACTTGCGCGGCAGGTAGGCGAATTCGGGGTGGAAGGTGGTCCATTGGCGGACGATTTCGCACCAGGGGCGTGGGTCGATCAGCTCGTCGGCAGCAACACCGGCGAATTGGTCAGTGGTCACGTTGCGCAGGCAGTTACCGCTGGTCTGAATAGCGTGCATCTGCACGGTAGCCAGTTCAGCCAGGATGTCCGGCACATCTTCCAGGGCCGGCCAGTTGAACTGTACGTTCTGGCGGGTACTGATGTGGGCATAGCCTTTGTCGAAGTCGCGGGCAATCTTGGCCATCATGCGCGCCTGGCGCGACGTCAGTTGGCCATAGGGCACGGCCACCCGCAGCATCGGCGCAAAGCGCTGAACATAAAGGCCATTTTGCAGGCGCAGAGGGCGGAACTCTTCTTCGCTCAGTTCACCTGCTAGGTAGCGTCGGGTCTGATCACGGAACTGCTTGACGCGGTCCTCGATGATGCGCTGATCGTATTCGTCGTATACGTACATATAGGTCCTGTTCTCGGCAAATCTGCGCGCACGGCCGCGCACTCCCAACGGAGCCGGCGCACGATACCAGTTTGCGTTTATGCGCAAAAGTGATGTTTGAGTATATGCAAATAACCAAATTGACTAATGAGAACCGTTATTGCCATACCCACATTTGTCATGCGGGCAATCATCAACTTTACTGTGCTCGTGTCTTCGTTCAATCACCTATAAAACCGACAAGAGGCGATGCGATGAGCAATCCGACAAAAGCCCGTAAACCCGACAGTACCGTGGACGCCTGGGCCATTCTGTTCCTGATTATCCTGGTGGTAGGGACCGCGGTGTTCTGGGTCAGCCACCAATAAAGACGGTCGATTGAGTCTCGATTGACTGTCGGATTGCCACTATCATGGCGTCCACTGTTCAAGGCTCAAATAACCATGTTCAAGGTTTTTATTGCGTGTGTGTGGTTGCTGGTATCGACGGTAGGGGCCATGGCCCATGCCACGTCGGTGGTGTTTCTCAACCCAGGCACATCGACGGAAACCTTCTGGGTCAGCTACGCGCAATTCATGCAGGCCGCAGCCAAGGACCTCGGCCTGGATTTGCGCGTGCGTTATTCCGAGCGCGATACCAACAACACGCTGGTCCAGGCGCGTGAAGCCCTGCAAGGCAGCGAGCGGCCCGATTACCTGGTGCTGGTGAACGAGCAATACGTCGCACCGCAAATCCTGCGCATGGCCGAGGGCAGCGGGGTCAAGCTGCTGGTGGTCAACAGCGCGCTGACCGCCGACCAAATGCAATTGCTGGGCTCGCGCAGCGGCATTCAGTTGATCGGTAGCCTGGTCGCCGACGACGAACAGGCGGGCTACCTGATGCTCAGCGATCTGTTGCGCCAGCATGGTCCGGTTGCCCCCGGCCAATCCCTCGACCTGCTGGCATTTTCCGGGTCCAAGACCACCCCGGTGGCTCAGTTGCGCGAGCGCGGCATGCGCCGGGCACTGGCCGAGCATCCCGAGGTGCGCCTGCGCCAGTTGGTCTACGGTGAATGGAGTCGCCAGCGCGCCTTCGAGCAAGCCACGCTGCTATTCAAGCGCTACCCGCAGACGGCGCTGGTGTGGTCGGCCAACGACCAGATGGCGCTGGGGGCCATGCAGGCGCTGCAGGCCAGTGGTGGAATGCCCGGCAAGGACGCGTTGTTCAGTGCAGTCAACAGCTCACCCGAGATCTTGCAGGCGCGCCTGGAGGGGCAGGTGTCGAGCTTGGTCGCCGGGCACTTCACCGTGGGCGGGTGGGCCATGGTATTGATCAATGACGATGCCAAGGGCGTAGACATTGGCGCCTATGGCGGGCGTGACCGTCAGCTGGCGTTGTTCCAGCTGATTGATGCCGGCCAGGCGCGACGCTTGCTGGGCCCAACACCGTCGGTGAATTTTCGTGCGCTGTCTGCGCAAGGCAAGCCGACGTCCTACCGTTACCCTTTCAGCCTGCAGTTGTTACTGCGCTAGACCCCGGCCAGGTGCAGCACCAGTTTGACGATCGCAAACAGGGCCAGTGCAAACACCGCCGTGAACAGGATGCCCAGGATCACGAAGTGACTGGGCTTGCCGTGGGAAAAGTCACGGGCGCGATTCTTTCCGCTCTGTACGCCGAATGCTGCGGCCATCACGCTATGCAACATCTGCCAGAACGTTGGTGGCTTGTTGGGTGAGTCGTCCATAAAACCCTCGCCATGCGGATCAAGTCGATCCTGAGCAAGCATAGTCAATTCCCGTGGGCAGGCCACAACAGTGCACCGCTTCGAGGCGCCTGGGGCGTGATTTTCTGATGCATATTCATGACGCATCAGGAAACCGCAACATGCCCACACCCTCACTTCACGCTTCGTTCATCCAGTCCCGCCTGCCTGGGTGGATCAAACACCTGGCCGCGCCCGACATCGAGGCGTTGAACCGCGCCCGCGACCCGGTGCAGCGCTTCCAGGCGACATACCCCTAGGCGTTCGCCGCCGCCAGCCCGCTCCTGCGCCAGGCCCTGATCGACAGCGGCGTGCGGCGCCAGGCGTCAAGCCAGGCACTGGCCACGGTGCTGAAAGACTTGAAAGGCATCACCGAATTTGCCGAGCCGCTGTTGGTCGAGGCGTTACGCAAGCGGTTCGGCGTGGCGCCGGATGTCAACGGCACCGCGCTTTTTCATATGCGCGCGCCCAATCGCCTGGAACAGCAGTCGCTGTTGCAAGCGGCGCTGCGCAATTTCGAGGCCGATGAGCCGTTCGATGAGGTCGCGCTGCAGGAGACCAGTGCGCTCGCGCCGGCGGGGTCGCTGGAACAAATCCTTTACGATGAAAGCCAGCGTTATCCGTTTGCGAAAGTGCGCTACCACGTGCGCGACAAGCTGGCGATCAAACCTGCGGAATTCGCCGACCTGTGCCGTCAACTGGATCTGGGCCGGCAATATCAGCAACACCTGAGCACTGTGTTTGGCGCGCCAGCCAGCACTGCACAGGTGCGCCGGCAGACGATAGAGGCCAACAAGGATGCATGGCGGGTGCACGCTCACACCGCCCGAATGCGTTCGGTGATCAGTGCCAGCGCCTACGCGGCGTTGCTGGCGATAATCGATGGCATGCCCACCCCCAGGCTCGACGGTGCGCAGGTCACTTACAGCCAGTTGAACCTGCTGGGCTCTGACGTGAGCGACCTGGTGATCATCGGTAGCGTCTCGCGCAAACCGCTACCGGGGTTGGACACGCTGATTGACCTGTTTTTGCCGCAAGCCAAGCTGATCAAACCGCTGATCGGCGATAGTCGCATCATTGTGTGCATCCCCGGCGATCCGCTCGACCCGATCAGGGAGTATGCCTCGCTCAAGGCCTTCTCCACGCAGTTGGCAATCAAGCTGCGCTCACCAGGTTATCAGCGTTTTTTTGCCGGCCGGCTGCCCCTGGATGAAGCCCAAACCTTCTTGCGACGCCTCAAAAGCCAGTTGAAGACCAACCGCTGGAATCCGAACCCTGTGCCGCCTGGGCCGAACTACAACCCCGCTGCCTTCGCCTCGGGGATGTACGAAGAAGTCTGGAGCGACGATGTCGATCTGCATGCCAAAGAGGCGTTCATAGAGACCGACGTGTTCGCTCATCTCTACGACAAGCACCTTGAACGGGTCACGTCCAACGCCAAGCTGCTGGCCGTACCCACCGCGCAGGTGGATCACGACGCCTGGCGCAATCGCCTCAAGCATTGGGCCGAATGGGGGTTGAACGTACTCAACGTCGCGGCGTTCTTCGTGCCCGGGCTGGGCGAAGTGATGATGGCCATCACTGCCGTGCAGATCGGCTATGAGGTGTACCAAGGCGCTGAAGCGTGGAGCGTCGGAGACAGCGCGCAAGCCTGGGCGCATCTGACCTCGGTCATGCAGAACGTCGCGTCCATGGCGGCGCTGGGCGCGGTGGCGGGCAGGGCGCGGACGCTGGTGCCGTCGCCATTCGTCAACGGCATGCGCCGCGTGGTGACGCCGTTCGGCAAACTGCGCCTGTGGCATCCGGACCTTTCGACCTATAAAAGCAGCGTCTCGCTCAAGGGCCTCACGCCCAATGCCTTGGGGCAGTACACAGTGGCCGGTAAGACCTACATCTCGCTGGAGGGCAGCGCCTTCGAAAAGCACTTCGATCCAGCGCTCAAGGAGTGGCGGATCAAGCACCCCGTCAACCAGGATGCCTACCAGCCGATTGTGCGGCACAACGGACGTGGTGCCTGGCGCCATACGCTGGAGCGGCCATTGGAATGGTCGCGCCTGAAGCTGCTGCGTCGAACCGGGCCGCACATGGAGCACCTCAGCGATGCACAGGTGGAGCAAATCGCCGATGTCAGCGGGTTCAACGACGATGGCCTGCGGGCGATGCACGTGGATCATCAGGTACCACCACCGGAGTTTTTGGAGATGGCCCGGTTGTTCGAGGTCGACCGGCAAACGGACGAGGTGATCGGCAACATCCGCGCGGGCGCCTGCCTTGGAAAGCATTGCCAGTTCATGGCGCCGCTGGCCGTGGAGATGCCCGAATGGCCGGCGGGGGAAGTGGTCGAAGTGTTCAGCGGCCCGGAACCCTGGGGCGCTTCACAGCGCTTCGGGACAGGCAGCACCCGGCCATCGATCACAATCACGCAGGCAGAGGTCAATGCGGGGAAATTGCCTGAAAAAATACTCGCAGGTCTCGATCAAGCGCAGATCACCCGCGTGTTGGGCAGTGAAGGCGCCCGGCCAGGTGTGCAGCCTGTACAGATATTGAGGGAACGTCTGGCCGATCAGGCGCAAGCCCGCAAAAAGGCCTTGTTCGAAAGCCTGTTGAGCGCTCAAGCGGTCACGGACGCCGATACCCAGGTGCTGCAACGCAGCTTTGCGTCGCTGTCGCCAGAAGCCGCGCAGCAGGTACTGGGCGATGCCAGTGCCGCAGAACTGAACCAGTTGCGCAGCACCGGGCGCGTTCCGTTGCGCTTGGCCAAGGACATTCGTGTGCGTCTGCACCAGAGTTTTTAAGCCGGGCACTGGCAGGCCTATATTTGGAAAGCCTGGCCAGCACGGCCAGCGACCGCCTGGCGCTGCACTGCCTGGAGCAACTGCCCGGCTGGTCGACGGACATCCGCGTGGAAGTGCGTGCCCGCGGGATCAGGGGGCCGCTGGTGGACAGCATCGGCAGCGAACAAGCCGCGACGCGTTTTTACCTGATCAAGGGTGACGATCAGTTTCGTACGTTCGAGGCTGGCGGCAGGGCGCTGAACAGCGTACCCAAGCATGGCCGCAATCTGTTCGAGTCGCTGCTGCACGTGGTGCCCGAGACGGTGCGTGGGGCGTTGCAGGGCGAGCAAGGCGCGGCATTGCGCAAGCAGGTGGCGGACTATGCGTGCCGCCATCGTGATGAGATGTCGCGCATCCTCAAGCGTGATCCGCTCAAGGGCGCAGGCGCACGCAGGGTACGGCGCCCCTCCGGGCTGCTGGGGTACGCCGCCAGCGGTGACACCGTCGGGTTTGCCGATGAGCCGTTGGTCGCCAGGGTGCGGGATGTCTATCCCAACCTTGATGATCGACAGGCGGCGCAGTTCATCCGGAGCCGCCAGTTGGCGGGTGATACCGATCAGCAGGTGTTCCATCTGTTGGAAAACCGGAGCCGGGAGTTCGAAGGCCTGCGTACGGTGCTGCAAACCTGGGTCGGTGAAGGCACGGTGCGGTTTCCACAGGGGCCGAACTGGCCGACCCGACGTGTCTTCGCCGACCGCATCATCGGCTGCTGGCGAAACGGTCTGGTTCGAGGGCTGGCGCCGGCATTCGACCTTGATCTGTTGGGTGCTGATTCGTTGCCGCCGTGGGGTGCGGACTTTTCCCATGTGCGCCGGGTCAGGGCAGGCAGTGCCCAACTGGTCGATGGCACGCTGGTACAGCGCTTCTCTGCGCTTGAGTCGCTGGACATCGCCCTCGAGGCGGCAGACATGCCGGCCCTGGCAAGCAGATTGCCCGCGTGGCATGGCATCGTCGACATCAAACTCGAACTGCCGCTGATGTCGGGTGAGTATTCACCCGCATTGACCCAAGCGATCCAGCAAATGACTCAACTGACGTACTTGCACTTGATTGGTCACCTCCCGGCGCTCGATTATGGCGCGCTGCCACATTTGCGCACCTTGAGGCTGGCAGGCAGCCTGCACGAATGGCCGGCAGGGCTGCAGGCCATCGATGGTCTTGAACTGGTGGACCTGAGCGATGTGCAGATCTCTTCGCTGCCCAGCGCGCTGTTCACGGGGCACGAGCGCTTGTGGCGTCACCTGCGACTGAACTGGAAGGCGTTGGAGCCGGCGGCGTTCCGGCAGGCCTTTGAGTACGTGCGTGGCAACGTGGACCATCTCATGGATGAGCCGTATAGGGTCGCCCAATACAGTGAGCGTCGGCTGGAGGAACTGGTTGCGCACGACCCGGCATTCGCCGGCAACGCCCTGGCCGCATTCAGGCGCGATGGCCTCGCAGGCCAGGCGTTGCTGGATAAAGTCGAGGCGCTGCATGACGACTATCGCACCTGGAATGCATCGCTGGTGGAGTGGTTGCGTGTGGAGGGGAGGCGCGTCGAAGGCGAGCAAATGCCCCTGCGTGATCGTCAGGCTTTGGCGAACCGGCTCCGTGCTTGCTGGCGCGATGCACTGGCGGCCCGGTATGCGCCCCGTGAACCGGTGGCAGGTCCGTCCCGTGGCCGTGGCGAACCGGTAAGAGAGACGCTGGACCTGAGCGAGTACGGCGCGCTGGGTGATTTGCCGGCGCTGGGCGATACAGCGTTTCCGCAGATACGCCGCGTGATTCTGCGAGAGGCAAAACTCACGACAATGCAGGTGAATGACTTCCTGGGCCAATTCCCTCAGGTGCGCGAACTCGACCTGAGTGGCAACCGCTTGACCGAACTGCCCGCGGTGCTGGAAAGCTTCGGGGCGCTGACCGACCTGAATCTTGCCGGCAATGAACTCAAGATCACCGCACCGACCCAGGCGCGGTTGAACCGCTTGAGCACGCTGCAACGCCTGGACCTGTCGAGGAACCGCGTCGGTCACCTGGACGTCACGTCGATGACCAACCTGGTGTACCTGAACCTGGCGCAGACCCAGGTCGCGACCTGGCCCGAGGGCATACTGGGCCTGCCACGGCTGGGCTTTCTCGACCTCAGCCATAGCGCGATAACCGGCATTCCCGAGGCGGCGCTGGTGGGGCACGATGTGCTGCTGGCGGGGACCACGTTGCGCGGTTGCCGCTTGAGTTCATCGGCGCTGGCCACGGCGCAGGCATTTGCTGAGCGCACCGGCCCCGGGCATCCCTTGGCGAGCATGTTCGCCAGGCCGTTCGGGATCGACAGGGCGGTGCTGGCGGCGGGCAGGACAGGCGGCGATCCGGCGTTCTTCCCGGTAGAGGCGTCGCAGCAACCGGACTTGCTGGTGCCACTACCGCTGGAGCCGGGAGGCGACGAGGCGCCACTGACCAGCGCCGCGCGCCTGCAACGGCTTGATCCGCAGCTTGACCTGGCGCAGGCCGGCAAGCGAATCGACGCCTGGCTGGCACAGGGCATCAGTGCCACGCAGATCGAAACTGCGCTGCGCCAGTGGCAGGTACAGCACACCCAGATGATCGAGCGCTTGAATGCCTGGATCGATGTGCCCGCCGTGCGTCATCGTAACGAGTGGGTGAATGCGACCGATCGCCGACGCGCTTCTGACCGCCTGCTGAGCTGCTGGCGAGAGACGCTGCGTGATGTGCGAGGGGGCGACAGCGCGGCAAATGACTATGCCATTGATTTGAGCGGCCTGGTCCTCGGCGACCTGCCGGCGCTGCCGGTCACCTTCAACCATGTCCGGGCGCTGGACCTTGGCGGTGTTCGGCTCACGACCGCTTCGGAGGGGTTCCTGCGCGCCTTTCCCCGGCTCAACCGCCTGATACTCAACGGTAATCGCTTGGGCACATTACCCGAGGCCGTCACCCAAATGGCCGACCTGACTCAGCTGGGCCTCAATGGCAACGCGCTGACGGCCAACGAACCGTTGCAGCGCCAACTGCAGGCTTTGACGCGCCTGCAAGTGCTGGACCTGGGCGCGAATGAGCTGGAGACGTTTGACCTCGCCGGTCTTGACCACCTGCAAAGCCTGGACTTGAGCCATAACCAGTTGCTCTTATGGCCGGTCGGTGCCCTGGAGGCGCCCGCGCTGACAAGCCTCGACCTGAGGAGCAACTACCCGATCGCCGATATTCCGCCAACTGCCTTTGAGCCGCGGCATGCCGCGTTGATGGCGGGCACCAACCTGTCGGGGAACCTGCTGCGGGAGGATGAACTCATCCGGTTGCGCGAGTATCAGCGCGAAACCGGGCGTGGGCTGGGCTTTACCGCCGAAGAGATTGACAATGACCTCGCAGGCTACGGGACCGAGTCCGACGATGATCGTCCCGACGTTCACCCTGAACTGGAGCCGGCGCAGGTGCAAAAGGCCCGCTGGTTCGAAGGCGTACCCCTCGACTCGGAAAAACATGCGATATGGGACACGGTGATCGCCCGCGACAGCACCGGTGACTTCGCGAACATACTGGCGCAACTGCGCAACACCCGAGACTTCGAACTGGATCGCGCCGACCTGGCCGGGCGAGTCTGGGAGGTGCTGTCGGCGGCCTATGGCGATGAAGCCCTGAGCGAGCGGTTGATGGCTATCGCGCGTGCCTCGAGGCATTCGGTGACCTGTGGCGATGGCCGGAGCCTGTTGTTCAACGCGCTGGAGATCGAGGTCTATGAGTTCAACGCACTGCGCGCCATCGACCCTACCGACAAGGGCCGCGCCCTGCTGAACCTGTCCAGGGGATTGTTCCGCCTGGGCCAGTTGGAGGAGGTCGCCAGGGTACGTATCCGTGATAACCCCCGCACGGATCCGGCGGAAATCCGGCTGGCGTATCGCCTCGGCCTGGCCCGGCGCCTGGCATTGCCCAGGCAGCCCAGAAGCATGCTCTACGCCAGCGTTTCAGGGGTGGAGCCAGCGGATCTCGAGGCGGCCTATACGACGATCATGGCGCGCGAGCAGACGCCGCTATTCATTGAGCAACTGGTGGGGCGCGCTTACTGGGTGGATTATCTGCAAGAGCAATACCCGGACGCGTTCGCGAAGCTTCAGCAAGGGCTGGCGGACAAGGCCTCGGCGCTGGAGGATCAGTACCCCGACATGAGTTCGGAGTATCTCCAGCGCATGGAGGCGTTGCAGAAGGCCCACGCTACTGAGCCGCAAGCGTTGATCAGCCAGCTGTCAGCGCGGGAAATTGCCGCGCTGGCCAGCTAGTCGGTCAGTTGTCGTACCCCAGGTTCGGCGCCAGCCAGCGCTCGGTCACGCTCAGGTCCTGGCTTTTGCGCGCGGTGTAGCTAGTGACCTGGTCCTTGTCGACCTTGCCCACGGCAAAGTACTGCGCCTGCGGGTGGGCGAAGTACCAGCCACTGACGGCCGCTGCCGGGAACATCGCGTAATGTTCGGTGAGGAACACGCCGCTGCGGCCCGCATGCATTTCGCGGGCTTCAGGGTCGAGCAGTTGGAACAGCTGGGCTTTCTCGGTGTGATCCGGGCAGGCCGGGTAACCGGGGGCAGGGCGGATGCCGCTGTATTGCTCCTTGATCAGCGCTTCGTTATCCAGTTGCTCGTCCTTGGCATAACCCCAGTGTTCCTTGCGCACTTGTTGGTGCAGCCACTCGGCGCAGGCCTCGGCCAAGCGGTCGGCCAGGGCCTTGACCATGATCGAGTTGTAGTCGTCGCCCGCGTCCTGATAGGCCTTGGCGACTTCTTCGGCACCGATGCCGGCGGTGGTGATAAAGCCACCGATGTAGTCGGTCACGCCGCTGTCCTTGGGCGCGACGAAGTCGGCCAGGGAGAAGTTCGGCTTGCCGTCGGTCTTGATGATCTGCTGGCGCAGGTGGTGCAGCCGGGCAATCGGCTGGCCATCGTCGCCGTAGACTTCCAGGTCATCGTCCTGCACCTGGTTGGTCGGCCAGAAACCGAATACGGCACGGGCGCTGATGAGTTTTTCATCGATCAGCTTCTTGAGCATTTCCTGGGCATCGGCGTAGAGCGCGGTGGCGGCTTCACCGACCACTTCGTCTTCGAGGATGCGCGGGAACTTGCCGGCCAGGTCCCAGGAGATAAAGAACGGCGTCCAGTCGATGTACTCGGCCAGCACCTTGAGGTCGATATTGTCCAGCACCTTGGCACCGGTAAAGGTCGGGACCACCGGGGTGTAGGTGCTCCAGTCGAACTGCGGCTTCTTGGCGATGGCGGCCGGGTAGCTCAGGCGTTCGGTGCGGGCGCTGCGGTTGGAGGTGCGTTCACGCACGTCGATGTATTCCAGGCGGGTCTTCTCGACGAAGCCGGCCTTGAGCTCCTTGGACAGCAACTGCGTGGCCACGCCCACGGCGCGGGAGGCGTCGGTGACGTAGATCACCGCATCGTTGCTGTACTTGGGCTCGATCTTCACCGCCGTGTGCGCCTTGGACGTGGTGGCGCCACCGATCATCAGCGGCAGGTGAAAGTCCTGGCGTTGCATCTCGCGGGCGACGTGCACCATCTCGTCCAGGGACGGCGTGATCAGGCCGGACAGGCCGATGATGTCGCACTTTTGTTCCTTGGCCACCTGCAGGATCTTCTCGGCCGGCACCATCACGCCCAGGTCGACGATGTCATAGCCGTTGCAACCCAGTACCACGCCGACGATGTTCTTGCCGATGTCGTGCACGTCGCCCTTCACCGTGGCCATCAGGATCTTGCCCTTGGCTTCCGGCTTATCGCCCTTTTCCAGTTCGATGAATGGGATCAAATGGGCCACGGCCTGTTTCATCACGCGGGCGGACTTGACCACCTGGGGCAGGAACATTTTGCCGGCGCCGAACAGGTCTCCGACGATGTTCATGCCGGACATCAGCGGGCCCTCGATCACTTCGATCGGGCGCGCGAATGACAACCGCGATTCCTCGGTGTCTTCGACAATGTGGGTGGTGATGCCCTTGACCAGCGCGTGCTCCAGGCGCTTATTGACGTCCCAGCCGCGCCACTCCTCGGTCTCGGCTTCCTTGACGCTGCCGTCGCCCTTGTATTTGTCGGCAATGGCCAGCAGGGCGTCGGTGCCTTCGGGCGTGCGGTTGAGCACCACGTCTTCCACGGCATCGCGCAGCTCGGCCGGGATCTGGTCGTAGATCTCCAGTTGACCGGCGTTGACGATACCCATGCTCAGGCCGTTGCGAATCGCATACAGCAGGAACACCGAGTGGATCGCCTCGCGCACCGGGTTGTTGCCACGGAACGAGAACGACACGTTGGACACGCCGCCGGAGGTCAGCGCATACGGCAGTTCATCGCGGATATAGGCGCAGGCGTTGATGAAGTCGACCGCGTAGTTGTTGTGCTCCTCGATACCGGTGGCGACCGCGAAGATGTTCGGGTCGAAGATGATGTCTTCTGGAGGAAACCCGACTTCATTCACCAGGATGTCGTAGGAGCGTTTGCAGATTTCTTTCTTGCGCGCCTCAGTGTCGGCCTGGCCGGCTTCGTCGAACGCCATCACCACCACCGCGGCGCCATAGCGCTTGCACAGCTTGGCGTGGTGAATGAACTGCTCGACACCTTCCTTCATGCTGATGGAGTTGACGATGCCCTTGCCCTGGATGCACTTGAGGCCGGCCTCGATCACTTCCCACTTGGAGGAGTCGATCATGATCGGCACGCGGGAGATGTCCGGCTCGCCGGCAATCAGATTGAGGAAGGTCACCATGGCCTTCTTCGAATCGAGCATGCCCTCGTCCATGTTGATGTCGATCACCTGGGCGCCGGCTTCCACCTGCTGCAGGGCGACTTCGAGGGCTTCGGTGTAGTTGTCTTCACGGATCAGGCGGGCGAAACGCGCGGAACCGGTGATGTTGGTGCGTTCGCCGACGTTGACGAACAACGAGCTGCGATCAATGGTGAACGGCTCCAGGCCCGACAGGCGGCAAGCCTTGGGAATGTCCGGGATCTGGCGCGGCGCATAGCCGGCCACGGCCTTGGCGATGGCTTCAATGTGGCCCGGGGTGGTGCCGCAGCAGCCGCCGACGATGTTGAGGAAGCCGCTCTGGGCGAATTCTTCAATGACCTTGGCGGTTTCCGACGGCAGTTCGTCGTACTCGCCGAATTCGTTGGGCAGGCCGGCGTTGGGGTGCGCGGAAACGTGGGTGTTGGCCTTGTTCGACAACTCTTCCAGGTACGGACGCAGTTCGCTGGCGCCCAGGGCGCAGTTCAAACCTACCGAAATCGGCTTGGCGTGGGCCACGGAGTTCCAGAACGCTTCGGTGGTCTGGCCCGACAACGTGCGGCCGGAAGCGTCGGTGATGGTGCCGGAGATCATGATCGGCAGTTCGATATCCAGTTCTTCGAACACGCCTTGCACGGCGAAGATCGCGGCCTTGGCGTTGAGGGTGTCGAAGATGGTCTCGATCAGGATCAGGTCGGCGCCGCCCTCGATCAGGCCCTTGGTGGCCTCGGTGTAGTTTTCCACCAGCTCATCGAAGGTCACGTTGCGGTAGCCGGGGTTGTTCACGTCAGGCGACAGCGAGCAGGTCCGGCTGGTCGGGCCGAGCACGC
The DNA here is from genome assembly GCF_002980075.1 of Pseudomonas sp. MYb13. Lineage (NCBI taxonomy): Bacteria > Pseudomonadati > Pseudomonadota > Gammaproteobacteria > Pseudomonadales > Pseudomonadaceae > Pseudomonas > Pseudomonas sp. MYb13. The sequence continues at coordinate 62,689 of NZ_PCQI01000011.1, forward strand.
CAGCGACGAAGCGTGGCTTGGCGGGGTTCTCCAGGGTCTTGGCGTCGGCGATCTTGCGCGCCAGGCGTGCGCCTTCTACGTTCAGCTCGTAGGCCAGTTCTTCCATGCCGTAGTCGGCCATGGAAATGCGCGTGGCGTTGAACGTGTTGGTTTCGAGGATATCGGCACCGGCATCCAGGTAGGCTTTTTCGATGCCGCCGATCACGTCCGGACGGGTGATCACCAGCAGGTCGTTGTTACCCTTGACGTCGCTTGGCCAGTCGGCGAAGCGTTTGCCACGGTAGTCGTGCTCTTCCAGTTTGTAGCTCTGGATCATCGTGCCCATACCGCCGTCGAGGATCAGGATACGTTCCTTGAGGGCTTGATGAAGGGCTTGCAGACGAACGCTACGATCGGACATGGGACTACTCTGGTCAGGCATTACGGAGGGCGTGAATCATAGCAAACCTGTGCCGATTTAGAGCATGTGCAGGTTTTGCATGAATATCGTTCATGTTGTAGAGGGGGGTGGCCCGGTAGAATCGCGGGAAATTTTCCAGCGCACGCATTGAATCGGGACCGGATACATGTCACTTCGCCTCATCACCAGCGCCGTCCTGGCACTGGTCGCCTGCATTGCACAGGCCGACGGACCCGCCCCGGCGATTTCGTATACCCGCGACATCCAACCCATTTTCACCGAGAAATGCGTGGCCTGCCACGCCTGCTACGACTCCGCTTGCCAGCTCAACCTGGGCAGTGCCGAAGGCGCGGCGCGCGGTGCGAGCAAAGTGCCTGTCTATGATGGCGAACGCAGCCAGGCCACGCCGACCACCCGCTTGTTCTATGACGCCTTTGGCAAGCAAGCCTGGCAGCAGAAGGGCTTCTACTCGGTGCTGGACGCCCAGGGCAGCCAGGCCGCCTTGATGGCGCGCATGCTGGAACTGGGCCATAACGCACCACTGCAACCCAACGCCAAGTTGCCGGATGACATCGTGCTGGGCCTGAACCGCGAAAATATGTGCGCCATGCCCGGCGAGTTCAATGCCTACGCGGGTGCCCATCCCAGGGAAGGCATGCCACTGGCTGTTACGGGCTTGACCGACCAGCAATACCAGACCCTGCAACGTTGGCTCGCCTCTGGCGCCCCGATTGATGAACAAGGCCTGGCGCCAAGTGCCAAGGAGGCCTTGCAAGTCCAACAGTGGGAGAACCTGTTCAATCAACCCGGCGCCCGCGAAAGCCTGGTGGCGCGCTGGTTGTTCGAGCATTTGTACCTTGCGCACATTTACTTCGAGAACGGCGAGCCAGGGCATTTCTTCCAGTGGGTGCGTTCGCGCACGCCGAGTGGGCAGCCGATCGATCTGATCGCCACGCGCCGCCCCAATGATGACCCCGGCACCCAGGTGTATTACCGCCTGTGGCCGGTGCAGGGCGTGATCGTGCATAAAACCCACATCACGTACCCGTTCAGTGCCGCAAAGATGGCGCGTATCAAGGCGCTGTTCTACGCCGGTAACTGGCAGGTCAATGCGTTGCCGGGCTACGGCCCTGGACGGCGCGCCAACCCCTTCGACACCTTCGAAGCCATCCCGGCCAAGGCGCGTTACCAGTTCATGCTGGATAACGCCGAATACTTCGTACGCACCTTTATTCGCGGGCCGGTCTGCCGTGGGCAGATCGCCACGGACGTGATCCGCGACAACTTCTGGGCCCTGTTCCAGGACCCTGACCACGACCTGTACATCACCGATGCGCGCTATCGCGGCCAGGCCACACCCTTGTTGGCCATGCCCGGGCAGAACGATGACGTCGGCAGTGTGCTCAGCCTGTGGCTGGCGTATCGCGACAAACGCAACGAATACGAGGCCCTGCGCCGCGACAGCTACGCCGACCTGCCTCCGCCGAGTTGGTCGAGCCTGTGGGCGGGCAATGACAATGCCTTGTTGAGCATCTTCCGCCATTTCGACAGCGCCTCGGTGACCAAAGGCTTGATCGGCGAAGTACCGCAGACGATGTGGCTGTTCGACTACCCGTTGCTGGAGCGCACGTATTACCAGTTGGCGGTGAATTTCGATGTGTTCGGCAATGTGTCGCACCAGGCCCAGACCCGGCTGTACTTCGACCTGATCCGCAACGGCGCCGAGCAGAACTTCCTGCGCCTGATGCCTGCCGATTCCCGCGATGGCTACATGGACGACTGGTACCAGAACAGCGGCAAGCTCAAGCTGTGGCTGGACTATGAGGCGATTGATGATGACAAGCCGACGGGCCTGCACCTGAGCGAGAACGATCCGAAGCGCGACTTTGCCAGCCAGTTGCTCAGTCGTTACGGCGATTTGAACGCCAGCCCGGATCCGATCAACCGCTGCAGCGGCGCCTATTGCTCTCGAGACGCAATAGACCCGGCCTTGCAGGAGGCGGAGCAGGCGCTCAGCCGTCTGACTTCACGCCCGGCGGCCGGGCTCAAGGTCATCGATCAACTGCCTGAAGCCACGATGTTGCGAATCGAAACGGCCGGCGGTCAGCGTGTGGTCTACAGCATGGTGCGTAACCGTGCCCACAGTAATGTGGCGTTTTTGCTGGGGGAGGCTTATCGCTACCAGCCGGGTTTGGATACGGTGACGATTTATCCCGGCGTGCTGAGCAGCTATCCGAACTTCATGTTCAATATTCCGGCGCTTGAAGTGCCTGAGTTTGTTGCGCAGATGGAGCAGGCTCACGATGCCAAACGCTTCGAGAAAATTGTTGATCGGTGGGGGGTGCGACGCAGTCATCCGCTGTTTTGGCAGTATTTCCATGACTTGTCGCAGTACATTCGTGAGACCACGCCGGTGGAAGAAGGGGTGTTGGACATGAATCGGTATGAGAATTTGTGAGGGGATGTGTGGGGGCCGGGGCATACCTGCTTTTCTGTAGGCGCTGGCTTGCCTGCGATGCAGGCGACTCGGTACAGCAGGCACAGCCAGTGGATGCCATCGCAGGCAAGCCAGCTCCCACATTTGACCGAGATCGCCGCTCAGTAACAGGTTGGTTTTGAGGCCGCCGCGCTTGGCTGGGAGATTAAGCCTATACCTGCTTTTCTGTGGGAGCTGGCTTGCCTGCGATGCAGGCGACTCGGTACATCAGGCACAGCCAGTGGATGCCATCGCAGGCAAGCCAGCTCCCACATTTGACCGAGATCGCCGCTAAGTAACAGGTTGGTTTTGAGGCCGCCGCGCTTGGCTGGGAGATTAAGCCTATGCCTGCTTTTCTGTAGGCGCTGGCTTGCCCGCGATGCAGGCGACTCGGTACATCAGGCACAGCCAGTGGATGCCATCGCAGGCAAGCCAGCTCCCACATTTGACCGAGTTCGGCAGTAAGAAACCGGTCGGTTTTACGGCCACCGCGCTCCTGCTTTTGATTTTGATCTTGGGCACACCGAGTCTAGGCGAGGTGCCGAGTGTTGGGGCAAGCGCCCTTTGGTGACTTTGGGAATACCCGCCATCACCCAAATAACGGATATGTACACCCCCTCCCAGAAATGCCTATCCCGACAAAAACACTAGGACTTTGTACCTGCGTAATATTTTGGCGTAAACTGCCGGCAAGCCTGTGAGGAGTTTCCATGACTGCCATAACCATTACCGACGCCGCCCACGATTACCTGGCTGACCTGCTGTCCAAGCAGAACACCCCAGGAATCGGCATCCGCGTCTTTATCACCCAGCCCGGCACTCAATACGCCGAGACGTGCATTGCCTACTGCAAGCCTGGGGAAGAGAAGCCTGAAGACACCGCCCTGGGGCTGAAAAGCTTCACCGCGTACATCGATGCCTTCAGCGAAGCCTTCCTCGACGACGCGGTGGTCGACTACGCCACCGACCGTATGGGCGGCCAGTTGACCATCAAGGCGCCGAACGCCAAGGTGCCCAACGTCAATGCCGACAGCCCGGTCAACGAGCGCATCAACTATTACCTGCAAACCGAGATCAACCCTGGGCTCGCCAGCCACGGTGGCCAGGTCAGCCTGATCGACGTGGTCGAGGACGGCATCGCGGTGCTCAAGTTCGGCGGTGGCTGCCAAGGCTGCGGCCAGGCGGACGTGACCCTGCGTGAAGGCATTGAGCGCACCCTGCTCGAGCGTATCCCGGAGCTCAAGGGCGTACGTGACGTGACCGACCACACGCAGAAAGAAAACGCCTACTACTGAGTAAGGCGTTCACTGCGATCAGAAAAAACGGCGCCCCGTGAGCGTCGTTTTTTTATGCTTATAATTCAGTGGCTTGCGCTATTTATCTGACGTTTAGCGTTAACTGTAGGCGTTGGCTGTTCAGCGATTGCAGTGTGCCGACTGCCGAACTGATCACACGATGCAAATATCACCGGAAAGTCAGTCCGTTTAGTGAGCTTTATCCAATATAAATCAGGATGTTATGCGTTCTTTGTGAGGTTGTTTATGACGGCCGATAAAGGTGTGCATGCCCGGCCCGGTACAGCGAAGACTCACTGAAACTGTCACTCGCCAATACCCGGCCCACCACGATCAGCGCGGTGCGCCGAAACCCTTTCGCGGTGACCTTGTCGGCAATATCACTGAGCGTGCCCACCACCCAGTCCTGATCCGGCCAGGTCGCCCGGTGCACCACGGCAATCGGGCAATCCGCGCCATAGTGCGGCAGCAATTCGGCGACGATCTTGTCCAGGTGGTTGACCCCCAGGTGAATCGCCATGGTCGTGCCATGCCGTGCCAGGCTGTCGAAGTCTTCACCGGCTGGCATGCTGGTTTTGTCGGCGTAGCGCGTCAGGATCACACTTTGGGCGATGTCGGGCAGGGTCAGTTCCGCTTCCAGCAGCGCAGCGCAAGCGGCGACTGCGGTGACGCCGGGGATGATCTGGAACGGGATGCCCAGCTCGCGCAAATGGCGGATCTGTTCGCCAATCGCGCCATACAGGCTTGGGTCACCGGAGTGTACGCGGGCCACATCCTGGCCATTTGCATGGGCAGCCTTGATCAGGTCGATGATTTGTTCCAAGTGCAGTTCGGCGCTGTTGACCACGTTCTCCGCTTGATGGCCTTCCAGCACCGCCGCAGGCACCAACGAGCCGGCATAGATGATCACCGGGCAACTGCGGATTAGCCGCTGGCCTTTGACGGTGATCAATTCCGGGTCGCCGGGGCCTGCGCCGATGAAGTAGACGGTCATGGAAAATCCTGGTGGAAAACGGGCGAGCATGAAGGATGCTCATGATCGGAAGAGGCGATTATCAGATTTTTACCCGGCGCATGCCAATGCAAAGGTGGCCTGGGCAGTCTTTTTACGGGTGATCAGCAAGCGGGCAGGGGCGTTGCCGAGCTGTTCCGCCAAGGCCAGGGCGGCGCTTTCGGCGATGCCATAACAGCCGGTATGGGCAAACACAACATCCGACTTGTGGCTCAGGCGGAGTTCAAAAACCGCCAACTGCTCGGCGCTGAAGCACTGCAACGGCAGTTCCAGCGCTTTGGCCAGTGCCAGGAGGCCTGGTTCATTCTGTTTGCGGTCGATAGTGGCCAGCGCGGTGATGCTGTCGCGCTCGATACCGCCCTCGGCGAGGGCGCTATCAAACAAGGCCAGCAGGGCGTGAAGATCACACCCTTGCTGGCACCCCAGGCCGACCACTCGTGTCATGCCGAGTATTGATCGTCGCGGTTGCGGCGGAACAACCAGGCGCTGATCAGGCCCAGGGCCAGCCAGAATGCGACGTTGGTCAGTTGCGAAGCGATTTTGAACTGCGCTTCCAGGGCTTGCGGTGCCAGCATCGAATGCACCTCTGGCTGCGGCGCGCCGATCACGTGCGGTACCGCGATAATCGCCACGCCGAGCACTTTGAGCAGCCAGTTGCGACCAAACACGATCAGTGCGATACCGGCGGCGGTAGACGCGGCGGTGCCGATCCACCAGGTCTGGCGCAGCGCCAGGTCGGCGGCGGCGGTGCCCGGCAACTCAGGCGGCAGGCCCAGGGTAGGTGCCAGCACGAACGTCGCATAACCGGCCAGGCCCCAGAGCAGGCCCTGGGCCGTGCGGGTCGGTGCGCGCAGGGTATAGAGGCCGGCCAGCATCAGCGCAAAACCGACGGCGACCACCAGGTTGCCACCTGTGGTGGACAGGACGCGCTGCCAGCCATTTTCCGGCTCCCAGTCTTCGGCATCGTGGGTGTGGGCGGCAGCACCTTCGGCATGTTGATGGGCCGCTTCAGTGGCGGCCGGGGCGTTTTCATAGGTTTCCGCCTGCAGTATCAGCGGGGCGACCCAGAAGCTTTGCAGCAAGGTCAGCAGCAGGGCGGCCAGCAGGCCGGTGAAACCGGCGGTTTGCGCAATACGCTTGATCATGTCGGCAGGTCTCAGTGGCACGGGAACGCGGCGCTGTGGCGGGTATCGTGGGCGGCGTTGTGCACCGCCTCGATGTGCGAGAAACCGGCGAAATACACCAGGCACGCACCCAGGATCGACGCGCCGATGGCGGCGGTCAGGCGTTGGCCCAGGGTAGCGGAGCTGCTGGTGGTGTGTGAGGTGCTGCTGATGATCGACATGGCGCGTCCCTTCTGGGTGTCAGGGTGAAACGAGCGCATGAAAACCCCGCGAGCCAGGCACGCAGGGTTCTGAACAGCGCCCGCCCACCGCGGGTTTGTTATCTGAATTTTCGGGCCGGTCTCCGGGCTTGCGAGGGGGCTCCTGGGGAGTCCTGAAAGCGTCGCCTTCCCATGCATTTGCACAGTGGCCGTGACACTTCGCTCGCTTACCGTTGCGGGGGCAGCACCGGACTGGTCATATCGCTATGACGCACCGGTTTCCCGTTTCACCCTGTGAAGGGCACCCGAAACAAGATGTGTAGGAGAGCATGGGCGCAGGATGGGAGTCAATTGAGTTGTTGGGTGCCTATCCGTTACCTGAATATCGGATAGGTACACGAGCGAGCCCAGCCAAGCCCAACCCATCATTGACCATCCCCCAAGCACTGCGTAGCCTTGCACCCTCGAGGTTCTTCAGCCCAGGCCGAAGCTAAGAAGGGAACGCGGTCCAAGCCGCGGCTGCCCCCGCAACTGTAAAGGGTTTATCTGACTGCCACGCCACTGCCATCCGGCGGGAAGGCGCAGCCAGCGCCGGTCGCAAGACCCGCATGCCCCAAGCCAGGAGACCTGCCTCGTAACCGATTTTCCAATTCAACCGGGCGGGGTGATCCGGTGACGAAATCCGCTGCTGCGCGCCGTCGCAGGGCCTATCGTCCCGTATGCCCGCCCCCAAGGGCATCCGATGAAAACACTGGCCAAACTTCCCGTCACCATCGTTACCGGCTTCCTCGGTTCGGGCAAAACCACCTTGTTGCGCCACATGCTCGACAACGCGCAGGGCCGCCGCATTGCGGTCATCGTCAATGAGTTCGGCGAGTTGGGCATCGACGGTGAGATCCTCAAGCAGTGCTCCATCGGTTGCACCGAAGAAGAGGCCAACGGCCGCGTGTACGAACTGGCCAACGGCTGCCTGTGCTGCACGGTGCAAGAAGAGTTTTTCCCGGTGATGCGCGAATTGGTCGCCCGTCGTGGTGACCTCGACCATATCCTCATCGAAACCTCCGGCCTGGCCCTGCCAAAACCGTTGGTACAAGCCTTTCAATGGCCAGAAATCCGCAGCGCCTGCACGGTTGACGCGGTGATCACCGTGGTCGACAGCCCGGCCGTGGCCGCTGGCACCTTCGCCGCATTCCCGGACCAGGTCGATGCCCAGCGCAAACTCGACCCGAACCTGGACCACGAATCGCCACTGCATGAGCTGTTCGCTGACCAGTTGGCCAGCGCCGACCTGGTGATCCTCAACAAGACCGACCTGATCAGCGCCGAAGACCTGGCCCGCGTGCGCCTGGAAGTCGCCGAAGAACTGCCACCCGCGGTGAAGATCGTCGAAGCCAGCAGCGGTCGCTTGCCGTTGGACGTGCTGATTGGCGTGGGTGCCGGCTCCGAAGAACATATCGACGGCCGCCACAGCCATCACGATCATCACCACGAGGGTGAAGACGACCACGACCACGATGCGTTTGACTCGATCTCCATCGACCTGCCACAAGCTGACGAAGCGCTGCTGCTCGAGGCCCTGACGCAACTGGTGGTGCAACACGGCATCCTGCGCGTCAAAGGTTTCGCTGCTATCCCGAACAAGCCGATGCGCCTGCTGATCCAGGGCGTGGGCACGCGTTTCGACAAGCATTTCGACCGTGCCTGGGGCGCCGACGAAGCGCGCGTCACGCGCTTGGTGCTGATCGGCCAGGAGCTCGATGCGGCGGGCCTTGAAGCGCAATTGCGCGCCGCGCTCAGCGTCTAACCCATGCACCTGCTCAGGACCCAGCCCGGTGGTTTCGTCTCGGACGACAACATTGCCGACCTCGGCCAGACCCCCGCTGAACTGGTGATCCTGTGCAGTGGTGATTCGAGCCTGGCGCTGCTGGCCGAAGCGGCCCAGCAGCTGCCCGACGACTACCCCAGTTTTCGCCTGGCCAACCCGATGCAGGTGCAGAACCATGCCTCCGTCGACCTGTACGTCGATGAAGTGCTGCGCCACGCCAAGGTCATCCTGATCTCGCTGCATGGCGGCATCGGTTACTGGCGCTACGGCATCGAGCGCCTGGTGGAACTGGCCGAGCGCGGCGTGCAGTTGATTCTGGTGCCGGGGGATGACCGACCGGACCCGGAGCTCAGTGGCCTGAGCACCGTTGGCGTACAAGCGCGTGATCGCCTCTGGCACTTCCTGCGCCAGGGCGGCCTGGCGAATGCGCTGAATTTCTATCGCTGCCTGGCCAGTGGTTACCTGGGCCGGGACTACGCCTGGGAAGCGCCACAAACCCTGCCGCGCACGGCGATTTATCACCCGCATCACGCCAGTGCATGCCTGCATGATTGGCAGGCCGACTGGAACGCGGACTGGCCGGTGGCGGCGGTGCTGTTCTATCGCTCCCATTTGCAGGCGGCCAATACCGGGTTTATCGATGTGTTCTGCCAGCGCTTGCAGGCTGCGGGCCTTAACCCGTTGCCCATGGCGGTGGCCAGTTTGAAAGAGCCCGGCTGCCTGGCGGTGGTCGAGGACTTGCTGGATGAGGTAGGCGCGGCGGTGATCCTCAACACCACAGGCTTTGCCCAATCCAGCCCCGAAGCGCCGCATTTACGCCCGTTTCGCCGCAATATCCCGGTGATCCAGGCCATTTGCGCCCAAGACAACCAGCCCGGCTGGGAGGCCAGTGAGCAGGGGCTCGGCCCGCGTGACCTGGCGATGCATATCGCCTTGCCCGAACTGGACGGGCGCATCATCAGCCGGCCGATCAGTTTCAAGGACCTGGCCTGGCGCAGTGAGCGCAGCCAGTCGGACGTGGTCTGCTACCGCGCCGCGCCCGAGCGCATGGATTTTGTCGCGCAGCTAGCGCGGCGTTGGGTCGAGTTGGCGCGAGTGCCCGCTGCGGACAAGCGCATTGCGCTGATCCTTGCCAACTACCCAACCCGCGACGGCCGTATCGGCAACGGCGTTGGCCTGGACACGCCCGCGGCGGCGCTGAATATCCTGCGGGCCTTGCAGGCCGAAGGCTATCCGCTGCCGGACAGCTTGCCCGAGAGCGGCACGGCGCTGATCCACGCTTTACTCGGCGGCGTCACCAACGACCTGGACGGTCTCGACCTGCGCCCGTGCCATCAAAGCCTGGCGCTGGAAAACTACGAGGCGATGTTCAAGCGCTTGCCCGAGGCCAACCGCCAGGCCGTGCTGGAACGCTGGGGCGCGCCGCACAACGACCCGATGTTCCGCGACGGTCGCCTGATGATCGCCGGCCTGCGCCTGGGCCTGACCTTTGTCGGCATCCAGCCGGCACGCGGTTATCAGGTGGATGCCAGCGCGGTGTACCACGACCCAGACCTGGTTCCGCCTCATGCTTACCTGGCGTTTTACTTCTGGTTGCGCCACACCTACGGTGCCCATGGCGTGATCCATGTGGGCAAGCACGGCAATCTGGAATGGTTGCCGGGCAAGGGCGTGGGGCTGTCGGAAAACTGCTGGCCCGACGCGCTGCTGGGGCCGCTGCCGAACATCTACCCGTTTATCGTCAACGACCCGGGCGAGGGCGCCCAAGCCAAGCGGCGCACCCAGGCAGTGATCATCGACCACCTGATGCCACCGCTGACCCGTGCCGAAACCTATGGCCCGCTGCGTGATCTGGAGCTGCTCGCGGACGAGTATTACGAAGCGCAGCTGCTGGATCCGCGCCGCGCCCTGGAGCTGCAGAAAGACATTCTCAAACTGGTGCGTGAAACCCGCATCGACCAGGAGCTCGAGCTGCAAAGCGATACAGAGGCGGCGGTGTGGCTGCCGCGCCTGGACACCTACCTGTGCGACTTGAAGGAGTCGCAGATTCGCGACGGCCTGCATATCTTCGGCGAGTCGCCGGAGGGGCGCTTGCGTATCGATACCTTGCTGGCCTTGCTGCGCATTCCGCGTGGCGACGGCCGTGGCCCGCAGTCGAGTTTACTGCGGGTGCTGGCCAAGGCGTTCGAGCTGGGCTTCGACCCGCTGGACTGCGCCCTGGCCGAACCCTGGACCGGGCGCCGGCCGCTGGTGTTGCAGACGATCGACGGCCAGTTGTGGCGCACCGCCGGCGATACCCGCGAGCGCCTCGAACTGTACGCGGCGCGCTTGATCGAGCAGGCGCTGGAAGGGCCGCTTGAACAGTTGGAAGCGCCTGGCTGGGAGGATGTGAAGGCGGTCATCGAAAGCCTGCGTATCGTGGTTGCGCCACGCCTGGACGCCTGCGGCCCGGCGGAAATGCGTGGGTTGCTGGACGCCTTGAACGGCCGTTTCGTGCCCGCGGGCCCCAGTGGTGCGCCGAGTCGCGGGCGCCTGGATGTGCTGCCGACCGGGCGCAACTTTTTCACCGTCGACGTACGCAACCTGCCCACCACCACCGCCTGGCGCATCGGCTTCCAGTCGGCCAACCTGATTCTCGAGCGGCACCTGCAGGACCATGGCGACCACCTGCGCCAGCTCGGTCTGTCGGTATGGGGCACTGCCACCATGCGCACCGGCGGTGATGATATCGCCCAGGCCATGGCACTGATGGGCGTGCGCCCGGTGTGGGCGACGGGCAGCCAGCGCGTGGATGACTTTGAAATCCTGCCGATCAGCCTGCTGGATCGTCCGCGCGTTGACGTGACGCTGCGGGTGTCCGGCTTTTTCCGTGATGCCTTCGCCAACCTGATCCGCCTGTTCGATGCGGCGGTGCAGGCTGTCGCCGCGCTGGACGAGCCGGACGATATGAACCCGCTGGCCGCCAAGGTGCGCAGCGAGCGCGAAGCGTTGCGCAACTCCGGCCTGGACGAAGAGGCCGCTGCGAAACAGGCCGGCTGGCGCATCTTTGGTGCCAAGCCCGGCGCCTATGGTGCGGGAGTGCAGGGTGCGGTCGACGGGCGCCTGTGGCAAAGCCGCGAAGACCTCGCCGAGGTCTACCTGAACTGGGGCGGCTATGCCTATGGCGGCTCCGACGAAGGCACTGCCGCCCGCGCGCAATTCGCCCAGCGCTTGAGCCAGGTGCAGGCAGTGTTGCAGAACCAGGACAACCGCGAGCACGACCTGCTCGATTCCAATGATTACTACCAGTTCCAGGGCGGCATGCTCGCCGCTGTGGAAACCCTGAGCGGCGACAAGGCTGCCAGCTATCATGGCGACCATAGCCAGCCGGACCTGCCGAAGATCCGTACCCTGAAGGAAGAGCTGAACCGGGTGATCCGTTCCCGCGCCGCCAACCCCAAGTGGATTGAGGGCGTGAAGCGCCATGGCTATAAAGGTGCGTTCGAGATGGCGGCGACCGTGGACAATCTGTTCGCCTTCGATGCCACCACCGCACTGATTGACGATCACCAATACGCGCTGTTGGCCGACGCCTATCTGCTCGACCCTGACACGCGGGCCTTCGTGCAACAACACAACCCCGATGCGCTGCGCGACATGACCGAACGCATGCTCGAAGCCCAGCAGCGTGGCATGTGGCAGGAGCCCGGAGCGTACCGCGAAGCGTTGGAAAACCTGTTGCTGGATATAGAAGAAGACAGCTGATGACTGATACCCCCCATTTCCCGCTGTCCGCCGTGGTCGGCGCCGACGACCTGAAACTGGCGCTGTGCCTGACCGCCATCGACCCAAAGATCGGCGGTGTGCTGATTGAAGGCCCGCGTGGCATGGCCAAGTCGACCTTGGCGCGTGGCTTGGCGGACCTGCTGGCCAGTGGTCAATTCGTGACCTTGCCGTTGGGTGCCACCGAAGAGCGCCTGGTCGGCACGCTGGACCTGGACGCCGCATTGGGTGAAGGTCGCGCGCAATTCTCGCCCGGCGTATTGGCCAAGGCTGACGGCGGCGTGCTGTACGTCGACGAAGTCAACCTGCTGCCCGATCACCTGGTGGACCTGCTGCTGGACGTGGCTGCCAGCGGCACCAACCTGATCGAGCGCGACGGCATTTCCCATCGGCATTCGGCGCGCTTTGTGCTGATCGGCACCATGAACCCGGAGGAGGGCGAGTTGCGTCCGCAACTGCTCGATCGCTTTGGTTTCAACGTGGCACTGAGCGGGCAGACCCTGCCGGCCGAGCGTGGGCAGATCATCCGTCGCCGCCTGGATTTCGACAGCGACCCCGTCGAGTTCTGCGCGCAATGGGCCGAGCAGCAGGCTGCATTGCGTGAACGCTGCACCCAGGCGCGGGCGCGGCTCGACGGTATCGAACTGGATGACCAGGCGCTCGCCCAGATCACCGAGCGCTGCTTTGGCGCCGGTGTCGATGGCCTGCGCGCGGACTTGGTTTGGCTGCGGGGCGCCAGGGCCCATGCCGCTTGGCGGGGGGGCAGCGCCATTGCCGAGGAAGATATCGAGGCGGTGGCCGAATTTGCCCTGCGTCATCGCCGTCAGGAGCAAGCACCGCCCGCCAGCCCGCCGAGCGAAGGGCAGTCGCCTAAACCCTCCGACACATCGCCCGGCCAGGGCCAGTGGGGCGATATGCCCGCTCCAGCCTTGCCCACGGGCGCACGCCGGGACGTGCCCACCTGGCCAAAAAAGCCCTAGGCATCCGCCCCCGGCCTGACACGGGGGCGGATGCCCGCCCCAGGCCGGGGCGACTGGACCACGGCAGGCACGGCAGGGCGCGCAGCGCGAAGCAGGGCACGGTCAACTGGACGGGCACCTTGCTGGGTGGCCGGCCACAGTCGCTCGAAGACTTGCGCTACCACCTGCGCAGTCGTACGGCCCATGAACTGTGGCTGGTGATTGTTGATGCATCGGCGTCCACTCGACGGCATCGAGCGCTCACCGACGCCAAGGGCCTGTTGGGCCAGGTGTTTGATGATGCCTATCGGCAACGGGCGCGCATGGCCTTGCTGACCGCCAGCGGACAATCGCCCAAGTGGCAGGTGCAGGGGCTCAAGGCCTCGAAAAGCCTGGCGAGCTGGCTGGAGCAGCTGGGCGCGGGCGGTGGCACGCCCTTGCTGGCGGCGCTGACCGAGGCCGGGCATTGGCTGGTGGCGCGGCGCAAGCGTTATCCGGCTGAGCAGCAGCGGCTGCTGGTGATTACCGACGGGCGACTCAAGGCTATTAGCGGTCTGCCGCTGCTGGCGTGTCCGGGGTTGCTGGTGGATATCGAGCGCGGGCCGATCCGGTTGGGGCGGGCTCGGGAATTGGCGGCGGGGTTGCAGCTGGATTATCGCCATATCGATAAGTTGTAGCGCCTGGGCGGTCGTTTTCGCAGGCAAGCCAGCTCCCACATTTGATAGGTGACGCAGGCAAAATGTGGGCGCTGGCTTGCCTGCGATGAGGCCTTCATACGCCGCCAGGCTCTCAGCCAGCGCCTGGTACATTCGGCCAGAGATCGGCCACCAGAAACAACCGCTCAGCTTCCTCCCAATCCTCGCCCACCGGCACCAACCGCACCAGCAACTGCGCTGGTGCCATCGGATCCAGCTCGGCCAGCCAGCCCTGCATCCGCGCTTCCTCCCACACTTCGTCTGCCGTGTAGTGCGCCGGTGCCAGCCACGCATGCCGGGGGAGGGGCTGCCAGCGACCGGGCGCGCTGGCGTTGACGAATCCGTGCCAATCACGCTGATGCAGCCAGCGCCCACGCAAATGCTGCGGATGGGCGCCAATGGGCGCCTGGGCTTGGCCGGGCCAGGGATACAGCAGATAGCCACCCAGCCACAAGTGCGCATCGAAGTGCTGGATATCCAGCGCCGCCAGCGCTTCACGGCTCTCAGCCCGCGCGGATATCGGCAGTTGATGCTGGGCCAGGTGGGCCAGCTTGCGGTCCAGCCGGTCATGGCAGCCCGGCCCCAGCCATTGCGCCGTGTCCTGGCCGTCACCGTCCTGCGGCCCTAGATAAAGTTTGATCGCCAACTCCAGGTGATGCACGCCATCGCGGTCGCGCAGGAGCATGTCGAGCTCGCCAAGGGTATGCCCTGCGCGGCGGATTGGCAGGTTGGCCGCCAGCAGTTCCACGCCCGGCGCGTGCTGCACCGCGAACTGCCACAAGCGTTCGTAATACAGGCCCAGGCGCCGGGTGCGGGACAGGCTCAGCCATTGCTGCAAGGGGCTGCTGTCCTGGTCGAGTTGGCGCAGCCAGCGTTCCAGCCGATGCGGCGCCTGCACCCACTCGCTGCCAGCCAGCGGGTGACGCTGTGGCCACGGCGTCTGCGCGAGCATCGGCGGGGCGAGCATCACCCACGCCAGGTCGCGCACTTCGGGGTGGCGCAGCTGGCGGGGCAGGTTGTGCAGATCCGGGAACACAGTCATGGTCCGAGCATAGCCTTTTCAGTGTCGCGCGGGTGGATGAGAACCCTTGTCATCAAGTCTTCACGGCGACAAAGGATTTTGCCTGGGACGGCCTTTCGCCCATAATCGTTCTTTTTTGCCACACCCCAAATCCCGCAGGAGCCCCATGGAGCAATTTCGCAATATCGGCATTATCGGTCGCCTGGGCAGTACCCAGGTGCTGGACACCGTCCGCCGGCTGAAAAAGTTCCTGCTGGAACGCCACCTGCATGTGATCCTCGAAGACACTATCGCTGAAATCCTGCCGGGCCACGGCCTGCAAACGTCGTCGCGCAAGATGCTCGGTGAAGTCTG
Organism: Pseudomonas sp. MYb13; assembly: GCF_002980075.1. Classification (NCBI taxonomy): domain Bacteria; kingdom Pseudomonadati; phylum Pseudomonadota; class Gammaproteobacteria; order Pseudomonadales; family Pseudomonadaceae; genus Pseudomonas; species Pseudomonas sp. MYb13. The sequence goes on from NZ_PCQI01000011.1 coordinate 77,812, forward strand.
CGACATGGTTATCGTGGTCGGCGGCGACGGCAGCCTGCTCGGCGCCGCGCGCGCACTGGCGCGGCATAACGTGCCGGTGCTGGGGATCAACCGGGGCAGCCTGGGTTTCCTCACCGATATCCGCCCGGATGAGCTCGAAGTCGAAGTGGCCAAGGTGCTCGACGGCCATTACCTGGTGGAAAACCGCTTCCTGCTGCAAGCCGAAGTGCGCCGCCATGGCGAAGCCATTGGCCAGGGCGACGCCCTCAATGACGTGGTGCTGCACCCTGGCAAGTCCACGCGGATGATCGAGTTCGAGCTGTATATAGACGGCCAGTTCGTGTGCAGCCAGAAGGCCGACGGCCTGATCGTCGCCACGCCCACCGGCTCCACGGCCTATGCGCTGTCGGCGGGAGGCCCGATCATGCATCCCAAGCTGGATGCCATTGTGATCGTGCCGATGTATCCCCATATGTTGTCGAGCAGGCCCATCGTGGTCGACGGCAACAGCGAGCTGAAAATCGTGGTGTCCAAAGACATGCAGATCTACCCACAGGTGTCCTGTGACGGTCAGAACCATTTCACCTGCGCCCCCGGTGACACCATCACCGTGAGCAAGAAGGCACAGAAGTTGCGGTTGATCCACCCGCTGGACCACAACTACTACGAAGTGTGCCGCACCAAGCTGGGCTGGGGCAGCCGCTTGGGGGGTGGAGGCGACTGATGCTCGATCCCGCGCGTAGCTACGACCTGATTGGTGACGTGCACGGTTGCGCCCATACCCTTGAGCACTTGCTCGACCTGTTGGGCTACCACAAGCAGGGCGGCACCTGGCGTCATCCGTCGCGCATGGCGGTGTTTCTCGGCGATATCATCGACCGTGGCCCGCGTATCCGCGAGGCGTTGCATATCGTCCACGACATGGCCGAGGCCGGCCAGGCGCTGTGCATCATGGGCAACCACGAGTTCAATGCCCTGGGCTGGACCACACCGGCACCGCCGGGCAGTGGCAAGCAGTTTGTGCGCGAGCACAACCCACGGCATGCGCGGTTGATCCACGAAACCCTGACCCAGTTCGAACACCACCCGGCCGATTGGCACGACTTCCTCGGCTGGTTCTATGACATGCCGCTGTTTGTCGATGCCGGGCGCTTCCGCGTGGTGCATGCGTGCTGGGACGACGGCTTTATCCAGCCGCTGCGCGCGACCTTCCCGGACGGCTGCATCGACCAGCACTTCCTGCAGGCTGCAGCCGTGCCGGGCAGTTTTGCCTGCAACGCGTTCGACCGCCTGCTGCGTGGCACCGACATGCGCCTGCCGGATGGTCTCACGCTGACCGGTGGCGATGGCCTGACGCGTTCGTTCTTTCGCACCAAGTTCTGGGAAGACGACCCGAAAACCTACGGCGACATCGTGTTCCAGCCCGATGCCTTGCCCGAGCCGGTGGCGTGCACGCCGTTGTCGTCCACCGAAAAGAATTCCCTGTTGCGCTACGGCGTCGACGAACCGTTGTTGTTCGTCGGGCACTACTGGCGCAGCGGCAAACCGGCGCCGATCCGCCCGAACCTGGCCTGCCTGGACTACAGCGCGGTGCTGTACGGCAAGCTGGTGGCGTACCGCCTGGACCAGGAAACCCGCCTCGACCCGCGCAAGTTCGTGTGGGTCGATGTCGAGCGGCCGGAGGTGCTGACATGAGCCCCTGCGCGCTGCACATGCACTGTTGAGGAACCTCCATGGATGATTCGACGTTCGACCAACTGGAGGCTGCGCTGGCCGCTGCCCCCGGTAACGTCGCACTGCTGACCGTATTGCTGGGCGCCAGCCTCGAGCGTGGCGAACACGCGCGCGGGCTGAAGCTGTTGCCCGCCGACCTAGAGCAATGGCCAGACGCCCCAGCGCTGAAGCGGGCGGCGGCGCAACTGCTGCTCGCCGATGGCCAGGCGCACAAGGCACTGCCTTTGATCGAGGGTGAAGACCCTGCCGCGCGCCTGCTCAAGGCCCGTGTCCTGGCGGCACTGGAGCGCCTCAAGGAAGCCCAGGTGGAATACCGCGCGGCGGTGGACGCCAACCCGGCGCTGGAAGACATGGTGTTGTGGCGCCGCCTGAATGTGTCGGTGGTGGACTTTCCTGGCGCCGAGGGCCGCCCGCGCCTGCGCGTGATCTCCAATGACGACACCGACCAGAGCGAAGTCGTGCGCCTGCTGGTGCCGGAAAACGAAACCCTGACCTTCGATGACATCGGCGGCCTGGATGAGCTGAAAAAGACCATCCACAAAAAGATCATCTTGCCGTACCAGAAGCCGGGCCTGTTCCAGCGCTTTCGCAAGAAGGTCGGCGGCGGCGTGCTGCTGTACGGCCCGCCGGGTTGCGGCAAGACCATGCTGGCCCGCGCGACGGCGGGGGAGTGCAAGGCGACGTTTTTCAATGTGGCGATCTCCGACGTACTGGATATGTACATCGGCGAGTCCGAGCGCAAGTTGCATGCGCTGTTCGAGCAGGCGCGGGCCCAGGCGCCGGCGGTGATGTTTTTTGACGAAGTCGAGGCACTGGGTGGCAAGCGCGCCAATACCCGCGAGTCGACGTCGTCCAAGCTGGTCAGCCAGTTCCTCTCCGAGATGGATGGTTTTACCAATGACAACCACGGCGTGCTGATCCTCGCCGCGACCAACGTACCCTGGTCGGTGGACTCGGCGTTCCGTCGTCCCGGCCGGTTTGACCGCGTGTTGTTTGTACCGCCACCGGATCGCCCGGCGCGCGAGGCGATGCTCAAGGCAATGATGAAAGGCCGCCCGATGGCCGACGACATCGACTTTGCCTTCCTGGCCAAGAACACCTCGGGCTTCTCCGGTGCCGATCTCAGCGAGTTGGTGGAAACTGCCGCCGATGAAGCCATTGAAGCCTCCATCGACACTGGCGCCGAGCAGTCGATTTGCGACCGGCATTTCAAGCAAGCCTTGAAAGAGGTGCGCGCCACCACCCTGGAATGGCTGACCACGGCGCGCAATTACGCGCGTTATGCCAACGAAGGCAACCAGTACGATGAAGTGCTGGCCTTCCTCGACAAACACGGGAAGGGTCGCTGATGGCGCAGTACGGTGGTTATCGCATCGAAGATGAGCCGCGCCCGGGCGCCTTGGCCAAATGGGCGGTATCGCCGTTCTGGCCGCTGCTGGGCCTGATGCTGGGCGGCGCTTGGCTGGGCTTGCCGTGGTTTGTGTTCAACGCCATCGCCGTCGGTAGCCCGACGCGGGTGCGCGAGTGGGTACTGGCCGGCGTTGCGCTGGTGGGCAGTATCGTGATCGGTTTTGTGCTGCTGCAACTGGTGGGCGCGGGGTATCTGCAGACCCAGGCACAAATCCAGTATGCCTTGCTGGTGCTGGTGGTGTGGAAACTCACCCTGGGCTACCTGCTGTATATGCAGCAAAACGCGACCATCGAGATTTACCAGTACTACGGCGGCGAGCTGAGCCGCTTTGGTCTTCCGTTGGCGTTGATTGGTGGCTTCGTGCTCAAAGGCATGGTCGTCAAATGGCTGCCGTACACCCTGTGGTATCTGGTGGTGAGCTGATGAATACCGACTATCTGCTGCAACTGGCCTACCAGCGCCTGCAGGCTGGCCATAATGACGGCGCCATCGACGCACTGCGCCAACTGCTGGCCAGCGATCCGCATTCGGCCGAAGCCCATGCCCTGCTGGCGATCTGCTTGATGAACATGCGCCGCGTGCATGCCGCCAAGCGCGAGGTGCAGTTGGCCCTGGCGGCCGATGCGCAACTGCCACTGTCCCACTATGCTGCCGCACAAGTGGCGATTGCCCTGCGCAAGTTCAAGTTGGCTCAGGAGCACGTGACCCAGTTGTTGGACATGGAACCGCTGAACCCGGCGTATTACCGTTGCCAGGCCGAGTTGTACGAGCTCACCGGTCGCCTCGCGCAGAGCCGCGAGCCGTTGGAAAAAGCCTTGCAACTGGGCCCCGACGACCCTGCCAACCTAGTGGCCATGGCGCAGTTTCACCGCGCCAGCAGCCACTGGGACCAGGCGTATCAGTTCGCGCGCCAGGCGTTGCAGGCGGACCCATCAAATGCAGCAGCGGTGGTGGTGCTCGGCCACCTGTTGCTGCGCGAAGGCGATATCAATGGCGCCCGCGACCACGCGATCTGGGCCTTGCAAGAGAACGCCACCAACGTTGCGGCCCTGCACTTGCTCACGGCCGTCAAGGCGCGCAGCAATGTATTCCTCGGCACATGGTGGCGCTTCAATAGCTGGATGAACGAGCGCGGCGCCACCCGCGCCATCATCCTGCTTCTGTGCATGTTTGTGGTCTACCGTGTAGTGGTTATTACGTTGACGGACCAGGGCTATCCGCAAGTGGCCGAGATGGTCAACTGGCTGTGGCTGGCATTTGCCGCCTACACCTTCGCGGCGCCGCAGATCTTCCGGCGGTTGCTGGACAAAGAGCTTGTACAGGTCAAGCTCTCCAAGGAATTCTGACGGGCCGGGCCCCGTCACCCACGTACTCGCTGAACCTCAGAGGTTGTTCACATGTCATCTTTTGCTGAAATGATCGAAAACATCACCCCGGACATCTACGAGAGCCTCAAGCTTGCCGTGGAAATCGGCAAGTGGTCCGATGGCCGCAAGCTCACTGCCGAACAGCGCGAGCTGTCGCTGCAAGCGGTGATCGCCTGGGAAATCCAGAACCTGCCGGAAGACCAGCGCACCGGCTACATGGGCCCGCAGGAGTGCGCGTCGAAATCGGCACCGGTACCGAACATCCTGTTCAAGTCGGATGCGATCCATTGATTGAAATTGGTCGCGGTGCAGTCAGCAAAATGTCGGCGCAACTCGGTGAGCCGACCGTTCAATACGCGTTTCGCTTAGGAGACGCCGAGGTGCCGGTCAATCCAATGATCGGCACTCACGTGCGCCTGGAGTACCTCGGTGCCATTCATTGCAGCCATTGCGGCCGCAAGACCAAGACCAGCTTCAGCCAGGGGTATTGCTACCCGTGCATGACCAAGCTGGCCCAGTGTGACCTGTGCATCATGAGCCCCGAGCGTTGCCATTACGACGCCGGCACCTGCCGCGATCCAGGCTGGGGCGAAACATTCTGCATGACCGACCACGTGGTGTACCTGGCGAATTCGTCCGGGATCAAGGTCGGCATCACCCGCGCTACCCAGTTGCCGACGCGCTGGCTGGACCAGGGCGCGAGCCAGGCGCTGCCGATCATGCGCGTGGCGACCCGCCAGCAATCTGGTTTCGTCGAAGACCTGTTTCGCAGCCAGGTGGCCGACAAGACCAATTGGCGCGCGTTGCTCAAGGGCGACGCCCAGTCCGTCGACCTCAAGCAGGTACGTGACGCGTTGTTCGCCTCTTGCGCCGAAGGCCTGGTAAGTCTGCAGGAACGCTTTGGCTTGCAGGCCATCCAAACGATTGCCGACATTGAACCGATCGAAATCCGCTATCCAGTCGAGCAGTACCCGACCAAGATCGTCAGCTTCAACCTGGACAAGAACCCGATTGCCGAAGGCACGCTGCTGGGGATCAAAGGCCAATACCTGATCTTCGACACCGGCGTTATCAATATTCGTAAGTACACGGCCTACCAGCTCGCCGTGCATCAGTAGAAGGATGCCACCCATGCGCACCGAACAACCGAAGATGATTTACCTGAAGGACTATCAGGCGCCGGACTACCTGATCGAAGAGACGCACCTGACCTTCGAGTTGTTCGAGGACCACAGCCTGGTCCACGCGCAACTGGTGATGCGCCGCAACCCTGAGCGCGGTGCCGGTTTGCCGCCGTTGGTGCTGGACGGCCAGCAATTGGAGCTGTTGAGTGTCAACCTGGCCGACCAGGAACTGACGGCCGATGATTATCAACTGACCGATAGTCACTTGACGGTGCATCCGCAGAGCGAGACTTTTACCCTTGATACCACGGTAAAAATCCACCCGGAAACCAACACGGCCCTCGAAGGCCTGTACAAGTCCGGCAGCATGTTCTGCACGCAATGCGAGGCCGAGGGCTTCCGCAAGATCACCTATTACCTCGACCGCCCGGACGTGATGAGCACCTTCACCACCACGGTGATCGCCGAGCAACACCGCTACCCGATCCTGCTGTCCAACGGCAACCCGATCGCCAGCGGCCCCGGCGAAGACGGCCGTCACTGGGCAACCTGGGAAGACCCGTTCAAGAAGCCGGCGTACCTGTTTGCCCTGGTAGCCGGTGACCTGTGGTGTGTCGAAGATACCTTCACCACCCTGACGGACCGCACCGTGGCGTTGCGCATCTACGTCGAACCGGAAAACATCGACAAGTGCCAGCACGCCATGACCAGCCTGAAGAAATCCATGCGCTGGGATGAAGAAACCTACGGCCGCGAGTACGACCTCGACATCTTCATGATCGTCGCGGTGAATGATTTCAACATGGGCGCCATGGAAAACAAGGGCCTTAACATCTTCAACTCCAGCGCCGTGCTGGCCCGCGCCGAAACCGCTACGGATGCTGCGCACCAGCGGGTCGAGGCGATTGTTGCCCACGAATATTTCCACAACTGGTCGGGCAACCGCGTGACCTGCCGCGACTGGTTCCAGCTGTCGCTCAAGGAAGGCTTCACAGTGTTCCGGGATTCGGGCTTCTCTGCCGACATGAACTCGGCCACGGTCAAGCGCATCCAGGACGTGGCGTACCTGCGTACCCACCAGTTCGCCGAAGACGCCGGCCCCATGGCCCACGCCGTGCGCCCGGACAGCTTTATCGAGATTTCCAACTTCTACACCCTGACCGTGTATGAAAAGGGTTCGGAAGTGGTCGGCATGATCCACACCTTGCTTGGTGCCGAAGGCTTTCGCAAAGGCAGCGACCTGTACTTCGAGCGCCATGACGGCCAGGCCGTGACCTGCGATGACTTCATCAAGGCCATGGAAGACGCCAACGGCGCCGACCTGACCCAGTTCAAGCGCTGGTACAGCCAGGCCGGTACACCGCGCCTGGCGGTGAGCGAGTCCTACGATGCCGCGGCCAAGACCTACAGCCTGACCTTCCGCCAGAGCTGCCCGGAAACCCCGGACAAGGTGGAAAAATTGCCGTTCGTGATCCCGGTGGAAATGGGCTTGCTGGACGGGAAGGGCGCCGGTATCGCCTTGCGCCTGGCCGGTGAAGCGGCTGCTGGCGCCACGTCGCGCGTGATCTCGGTGACCGAGGCCGAGCAGACCTTCACCTTCGTGGATATCCCGGAGCAGCCTTTGCCTTCGCTGCTGCGCGGTTTCTCGGCGCCGGTGAAGCTGAGCTTCCCCTACAGCCGCGATCAATTAATGTTCCTGATGCAGCATGACAGCGACGGCTTCAATCGTTGGGATGCCGGCCAGCAATTGTCGGTGCAGGTGTTGCAGGAACTGATCGCTCAGCACCAGCAGGGCCAGGCGTTGCACATGGATCAACGCTTGATCACCGCGCTGCGCAGTGTGTTGAGCGACGAAAGCCTGGACCAGGCAATGGTTGCCGAAATGCTGTCGTTGCCAGGTGAGGCCTACCTGACCGAAATCAGTGATGTGGCGGATGTCGAGGCTATCCATGCTGCCCGCGAGTTTGCGCGCAAGCAGTTGGCGGATAACTTGCACGAAGCACTGTGGCTGCGTTACCAGGCCAATCGCGAACTGTCCAAGCAAACGCCTTACGTGGCGGCCGCCGAGCACTTTGCCCGGCGCGCGTTGCAGAACATCGCGCTGTCGTACCTGATGCTCAGCGGCAAGCCGGAAGTACTGGCGGCGACGATCGAACAGTTCGACACCAGCGACAACATGACTGAGCGCCTCACCGCGCTGGCGGTGCTGGTGAACTCGCCATTCGAAGCGGAGAAGGCGCAGGCATTGGCGGTGTTCGCCGAGAACTTCAAAGACAACCCGTTGGTCATGGACCAGTGGTTCAGCGTGCAGGCCGGCAGCGTATTGCCGGGCGGACTGGAGCGGGTCAAGGCGTTGATGGAGCACCCGGCGTTCACCCTCAAGAACCCGAACAAGGTGCGTGCATTGATCGGCGCATTTGCCGGGCAGAACCTGATCAACTTCCATGCCGCCGATGGCTCTGGCTATCGCTTCCTGGCGGATCTGGTGCTCCAGTTGAATGGCTTCAACCCGCAGATTGCCTCGCGCCAACTGGCGCCGCTGACCCGCTGGCGTAAATACGACAGCGCGCGCCAAGCGCTGATGAAAGCGGAGCTGGAGCGCATTCTGGCGTCTGGCGAGCTGTCGAGCGATGTGTTCGAGGTGGTCAGCAAGAGCCTGGCTTAAGCTGTATCGTTGAATGCAAAAAACGGCCTGTTCACCAGGCCGTTTTTTTTCGCCTCAGATAACCGGCGGGCGAGGGGCGTGCGGTCCGTTATCGATGGGAAAACGCTCCGCGATGATCCCATGCGGCACGCCCAGCGGTATGGCACTGGCGGTGTCGAGGCGGGTGACTTGCTCGGCCGACAGTTGCACCTCCAGGGCACCGAAGGTGCTGTCCAGCTGCGCACGGGTGCGTGAGCCCAGGATCGGGATCAGTGCCGTGGTGGAGCGGCGCGCTTTTTCCCGCAGCCAGGCGATGGCGACGTGGGTGGGTGTGGCGCCGACTTCACCGGCCACGGCCAGCAGTGTATCGAGCACTGCGGTTTCGCGGGCGCTGTGTTCGGCGTGCACCAGGATCCCGAGTTTGTTGGCACGGTTATCGTCCTGGGTGTTGCGGTATTTGCCGGTCAGGAAGCCACCGCCCAGAGGCGACCACAGCGTGGCGGCAAGGCCCAGCGCTTCGGCCATCGGCAGCAGCTCGCGGTCGGCGGTGCGCTCGACCAGGCTGTATTCCACCTGGATACCGATGATGGGCGCAAAGCTGCGCACTTCAGCCAGCAGGTCGGCACGGGCAATGCGCCAGGCGGGGAAGTTGGAGAGGCCGGCGTAGTGGATCTTGCCGGCGCGCACCAGGTCGTCGAGGCCGCGCAGGATCTCTTCCATGGGCGTGACGTTGTCGCTCATGTGTGCCCAGAGCAGGTCGATGCGATCAGTGTTCAAGCGCTTGAGGCTTTCTTCCACCGAGCGGACCAGGTTCTTGCGGTTGTTGCCGAGCCTGATCGTACCTTCATCGGACGGTTGGGTGCGCAGGGTGTACTTGGTGGCCACCACCAGGTTGTCGCGCTCGGAGGCGATGAATTCACCCAGCAGCTTTTCGGCCTGGCCGAACTGGTAGCCGTTGGCGGTATCGAGGAAATTCCCGCCGGCCTCCAGGTAACCGTCGAAGATCTGCTTGGCTTCATCGCGCTCGGCGCCATGGCCCCAGCCCGTACCGAAGTTGCCGGTGCCCAAGGCCAATTCGGATACCAGCAAACCGCTGCGGCGGCCAAAGACTTTATTGCGCATACAAGGACTCCTGAGGCAGTGGGTTTATTAAATGTTTAGCAACATGTATTTAATATGATGCTGGCAATGTATTTGGTCAAGCGGCTTTTTTGCTGCTGACGTTTTCTGACAGGGGCCTCTGCTAAGCTGCGGCACGTTTCCTCTTTCGGCAGGCATTCCCGTGTCGCGTACCACCCGTCTACTGACTTTGCTCCAGACCCTGCGGGGCAAGAAACGTCCGGTGACCGCCGCCGTGCTGGCGGCGCAGTTGGAGGTGTCCGAGCGCACGCTGTACCGCGATATCGCCGAACTGACCGCTTTGGGCGCACCTATTTTTGGCGAGGCGGGCGTAGGGTATGTGCTGCGCAGTGGCCTGTTCCTGCCGCCATTGATGCTGAACGCCGAGGAAACCGAAGCGATCGTGCTCGGCTTGCGTTATGTGGACCAGCGCGGTGATGACGTGCTCAGCCGCGCCGCCGCCAATGCCCTGGCCAAGGTCGCCGACGTGCTCGACCCGGCCGCCCAGGAAGCCTTGCGCAACCCGACGGTATTGCCCGGACCGCCAGGGTTTGGCTACCCGGAAAACCGCGTCCCGCTCAAAGTGTTTCGCGAGGCCATTGGCAACCAGGCCAAGTTGCATATCGATTACGCAGACGCCAGCCAGACCCAGAGCCAGCGCTTGATCTGGCCACTGGCCCTGGGGTTTCTGAATGAGGTGCGGGTGATCGTGGCTTGGTGTGAGTTGCGTGGTGCCTATCGCACCTTCCGCACCGACCGCGTGGCGAGTGCCGAAGCGTCCGGTGGACGTTACCCAGGCCGCCGCAGTGACTGGCTGAGGGCCTGGCGCAAGCTGCTGGAGGCGAATGAATCTGGACCCTTTACTCCTGACAAAAACTGACACACCTGTGGCTTAGCATGGCGCTACAAATCACCAAGAAAGGAGCTGTGCCATGTCTATCCCCGAGTTGGCGCCGGCCATCGTGGCCTATATCACGGCCGCCAATACCCGTGACACCTCGGCTATCGCCCAGTGCTTTGCCGAAGATGCCAATGTGTTCGATGAGGGCCAGCACCAGATCGGCGCAGCGGCCATTGCGCGCTGGATGGAAGACACCGGGCGTCGCTACCAGCCGCGGGTCGAAGTGCTCAAGGTGCAACACCGTACCGGCAAGGTGCTGGTCAGCAACATCGTGTCCGGCAATTTCCCGGGCAGTCCCTTGGAGCTGCGCTACACCTTTCGCTTGAACGAGCAGGGCAAGATTTCACGCCTGGATATTTCCCTGTAGTTCATACTGACGGGCATGACTTTCGACTCGCCCCTCGCTGCTTACCAACACGCTATCGCTCAACAGGGTTTCGTTGCCGACGACGCCCAGCGCCGTGCGGTGGACGCCCTGCAAGCCTGCCATGAAGCCCTGCACCAGGGCCATGCGCTAATCACCGGCGTGTACCTGTGGGGGCCGGTGGGGCGTGGCAAGACCTGGCTGATGGATCAGTTCTACCAGAGCCTGCGGGTGCCTGCGCGACGCCAGCATTTTCATCACTTCATGGGGTGGGTGCATCAGCGCCTGTTCCAACTGACCGGCATCCACGACCCTTTGCAGGCCCTGGCCCGGGAACTCAGCCAGGAAGTGCGCGTTCTGTGCTTCGATGAGCTGTTCGTCAGTGACATCGGTGACGCGATCATCCTTGGGCGTTTGTTCCAAGTGATGTTCGAGGAAGGCGTGGTGATGGTCTGCACCTCCAACCAACCGCCTGACCAGTTGTACGTCGAGGGCTTCAACCGCGAGCGTTTTTTGCCGGGGATCGCGGCGATAAAGCAGCATATGCGCGTGGTTGCGGTGGATGGGGGTGAGGACCACCGGCTGCATCCGGGTGTGGGTATCCAGCGCTACTGGGTCAACCAGCCGGAGGCGCTGTCCGAGGTGTTCAAGCAATTGGCCGAAGGCCAGCCAACCAGCAGTGGGCCGATTGCCGTGGGGCATCGTTCCATTGTCGCCGTGCGGTCCAGTGCCACCGTGCTCTGGTGCCGTTACGCCGCGCTGTGCGAGCAACCCCTGGCGGCGATGGATTTCATGCTGCTGTGTGATCGCTTCAAGGCGATTTTGCTCGCAGAAGTACCCTGCCTCAGTGCGCAAAAACGCCCAGGCCGAATCGCCCGCGGCACTGAGGACGGCGCGCAGCGGGTAGTGGCCGGTGACCGCGAATTGCCGGCATTGTCGGTACACGATGACAGCGTGCGTCGTTTTATTGCCCTGGTCGACGAGTGCTACGACCGGAAGGTGCCGTTATTCATCGAGGCCCAAGTGCCGCTGGAACAACTTTATACCGAAGGCTATCTGGAATTTCCCTTCCGCAGGACCCTCAGCCGCCTGAAAGAAATGCAGTTGCAGCGTTTCGGCTAAGGCCTGTGCGAAAAAAATCCAGAATCGTCTGGTTGTGCTTTTTCGACGGCTCAGCCTTCGCGTTTTCATGCGCATTTTTGTAGTTAATCTCCTTCATCTGGCGCCTGCTCCACGCTTACAATCGTGCCCCTCTCAGGGAACCGATTCCCTTTTAGTCGTGATCGAGGATGGAAATGGACACCCCGGATATCCTGGTGCTGCAAGCCAGCTACACCAACCCCGTGCATGCCGAAGCAATTGGCCGCGTGCTCAACCATTACGCGGAAGACCCGATGGGGGGCGGTCACAGCCTGTCTGCCGATCTTCTGGAGCAACTGCCGGGCGAACTCGCCAAGCGCGCCCACGCGTTCAGTGTGCTGGCGTTCGTGGGAGGTGAGCCGGCAGGTCTGGTGAATTGCTTTGAAGGCTTCTCCACCTTTGCCTGCCGCCCGCTGGTCAATATCCATGACGTAGCGGTGATGGGGCCGTTCCGTGGTTTGGGGCTGAGCCAGAAAATGCTGCAGAAGGTCGAGGAAATCGCCCGTCAGCGCGGCTGCTGCAAGATCACCCTGGAGGTGCTGGAAGGCAATGCCGTGGCTCAAGCGGCGTATCGCAAGTTTGGTTTTGATGATTCGATGTTTGACCCCGCCCATGGGCGCATGTTGTTCTGGAGCAAACCGCTTTAACAACTAACAGGCAAAAAAAAGGCGCCGTTAGTTAAACGGCGCCAAGTACACCTTAGCCATAGGAGCAGTAGGGTAAGGGGGTGTGCGGTTAAATCAGATGTGCCGCTGAATCAAGTGTTCGGTTGTTGCTCGGCGGTGGAGAGGCCAGTGGCTTCTTTCTTTGCGTTCTTGCCATCGGCCTGGGCAGTTTGCTCAGCGGTGCCGTGAGTCTTCTGCTGCATGAACGTGAAGTTGTTGTAGAACTCCTTCGAGCGTTCGGAACCGCCTTCGGCAAAGGCGGCGGCTGAGGTCAGGGTCATTAGGCTGGCAAGCATCAGGGTCGAGAGTTTCATGGCAGTATTCCCATTAAGAGTGATCGGTATCCGCTCTGTCCTTGATCAGATTCATGGGGCGAGTTTGGCGTGAGTTTATTAAGTAGGAATTAACGCGAATAACCCCAGAAGTTAACAATTTCGTTAACTTCTGGTTAAAGCTACTTACAGCTTCCAGTCCAATGCCAACGTGATTGAGCGCGGGTCGCCCCAATACACGCCATTATAGAAACCGACACGTTCGTAATATTTTTTATCAAATAGGTTGTTGACGTTAATTGATGTCGAAACACGTTCATCGAACTGGTAGCGCGACATCAGGTTGACCACGGTGTAGGCCTGTTGGGTGATCTTGGTCGGTGTCGTGATGAGATCGCCGTCCTGATTCCTTGCTCCCGTCGGGCGCCCGGCAAAGGCGTAGAAGTCGCTCTGCCAATTGACAGCACCCCCCACTGTCAAGCCACGCCATTCACCGGGCAGGCGATAGGCTGTCGACATCTTCAGCAGGTTCATCGGTTGATCGGTGTTGTTGCGTTGCTGATCGCCGTTGAGCGAGTGGGTGTAGGTGTAACCGGCGGTGAGGTTCCAGTCGCGCATGACTTCGCCGGACACCTCGACTTCAAAACCCTGCACCTTGTTGCCCTTGCCTCCGGACTTGTAGAACTGCTCGCGGGTGATCGGGTCTGGTGGGGCCGCATTGTCGAGTTCGGCCACGTTATCCTGGGTGCTCCAGAAGTAAGCGGCGGCCAGGTTCAACCGCTCGTTCAGCAGGCTGCCCTTGAGGCCGATTTCGTAGTTGCTGCCCACCACCGGTTCCAGGTATTTCTTGCTGGCATCACGTTCGTCCTGCGGATTGAAGATATCGGTGTAGCTGGCATATACCGTGTATTGCGGCGTCAGGTCGTAGAGCAGCCCTGCGTAGGGCGTCCACATGTCGTTGTGGGTCTGGCGGGTCTTGGGTTCGGGGATGCGCTGGTTATTGGCGTCGTAGTCAACAGGGGTGCTTTCGATTTCCCAACTGCCGTACCGGCTGCCCAGTACCGCGTGCAGCCTGTCGGTCAGGCTCAGTCGAGTGGCCAGGTACCCGGCCTTCTGTTGTTTGCTGGAGTGTGGGCCCTTGAGTCCGGTAGTACGGTCGGGAAACTTGACGATACCGCCCATGTGTTGCCAATCAGGGATCGTTTCGTAGCCATCGGGTGTGCTGTAGCGCTGATAGGGCGAGGAGTCCCGCTGCTCCGACTCGCCATACCCAACCATCAATTCATGCTCGCGGCCCAGCAGTGTGTAGGCACCGGCGAGGTTGAAGTCCACGGCATCCATTTTCGAGGTGCCGACCATCTGGTTGGTCCAGGCGGTCATGCCGCTGCCATCCGGATTCGGGAATCCCGCGCCGCCGTAGTACACCTTGCCGTCGGTATCGCTTTGTCGGTGGGTGTAGGCGGCCTTCAGGCGCCAGTCCTCGGACAGTTTGTGGTCGAGGGAGGCAAAGGTGGTCTTGTCCTTCAGCGGCCAGGAACTCCAGTCGGTGGCCATGTTGGCGGAGCGTGACAAGCGGGCCTTGCTGCCATCGCTGTTCCAATAGGGCAGTGTGCCCCATGAAGTGCCCTGGACATGCTTGTTCTGATAATCGAAGCCGACGGCTATCACGGTATCGTCTGTCAGATCAGCCTCGAGAATGCCGTAGCCGACTTCCCTTTGCAGAGCATAGTTATCACGAAAGGATTGGCTGTCGCGGTACGCCATCACGGTACGCCCGCGCAGGCGGCCATCAAACGCCAGCGGGCCGCCCACATCCAGGTAGCTGTAGTAGTTGTCATGGCTGGCGCCGCTGACGCCGGCCTTGGCTTGCCACTGTGAAGTCGGGCGCTTGCGGATCATGTTGACCGTGGCCGACGGATCGCCTGCTCCCGTGGTCAGCCCGGTCGCACCGCGTACCACTTCGATACGGTCGTAGATGATGGTGTCGGAGTCCGACTTCATACGCCCAAATGTATTGAGCATGCCGTCCACCTGGAAATTGTTGATGGAGTAGCCGCGCGATGAATAGCCAGCGCGGTCCGAATCCAGGTGCTGGACCGTCACTCCAGTGGTTTGGCGCAGGGCGTCGGTCAACGTATTGAGATTGAAATCATCCATCTGCTGGCGAGTGATCACCGAGATCGATTGCGGGGTTTCCTTGACCGACAGGTTCAGGCGGGTGGCGGTGCTCATTGAGCCGGTGGTGTAGGCCCCAGTGTGTTCGGTGGTGGCACCCAGGCCTTCGGCGGTGATGCTGGTGGCGCCGAGTTCGAGGGCGTTGTTGTCGGGGTCGGTTTCGGCCAGCAGGTCCGGGCTTACTGCCACAGTGAGCAGGCCGAGGGTGAGGGTCATGGAACGGGTTAAGGGCGCGAACATCGGAAGACTCCTTGTCGTCTTTGAAGCCTTCTCGGTGAGAAAAGGCCTTGGCTCAAAGACGAAAGGAGGCGGGGAACTTTAGGATTAAACGAGAATGATTGTTATCTTTCTGTTACAAGGGCTCTTGGAGCACCACCTCGTTCGTGGTCTTTTTCGGCTTGATCAGGCTGAAGTCAATCAAGCCTTTCTGCTGGCGCTCGTAAGGGTTGCCGATCATCAAGGGGCGCGGCTTGAAGCTGTCGCTGACCAGGCTCTTGCTGCGGTCCCATTCATCGAAACTCAGCCCGGCCAGGTCGGCCCAGGTGTGAATCAATTGCGAGCTGCTGTAAGGGCGATGCAGGTCGCCGGCAAAACTCCAGTCGTGGGTTTCGCGCCATTTGGGTGAGGCATAGGCCATGAACGGGATGGTGTACATCGGCGCCGTCGGCTTGCCCTCGTTACGCCCCAGGGTGCCATGGCCTGCAGAGTCGAAGACATCTTCGCCATGGTCCGAGAGGTACAGCAGGAAGCCGTTGGGGTCGGTCTTGGCGTAGTCCTTGATCAGGCTCGACACCACGAAGTCGTTGTACAGCACGGCATTGTCATAGCTGTTGTAGGTCGGCAACTGTGCATCGCTGACGCCAGCCGGCACGCCCTGGCGATCGGTGAACTTGTCGAAGGTCGGCGGGTAGCGGTACTGGTAGCTCATGTGAGTACCCAGCAGGTGTACCACGATGAACTTGCGTTCGGCAGGGTCGGCCAGGGCCTTGGCGAACGGTGCCAGCACATCGCCGTCATACTGGCGGGCATTCTGGTTGCGATTGTTGTTCAGGTACACCTGTTCGTCGGCCTGTTCGGAAAAGGTCGTGAGCATGGTGTTGCGCTTGGTCATGGTCTGCTGGTTGGTGATCCAGTAGGTCTTGTAGCCCGCCTGTTTCATCACACTGACAATCGACGGGGTCTTGAGGTACAGGTCCGGGTTTTCTTCGTCGGCGAAGGTCAGCACCTGTTGCAGCGCTTCAATGGTATAGGGGCGCGGGGTGATGACGTTATTGAACACCGCCAATTGGTCGCGCAGCTTGTCCAGTTCTGGTGTGGTGTTACGCGGGTAACCGTACAGGCCCATGCGCTGGCGGTTGGTGGACTCGCCGATCACCAGCACCAGCGTGGACGGCTGGCCAGCCATGCTGTCCTTGAGGTTCTTCAAGGGCGGGATCTGGCTGGCGCTGGTAAGCATGCCTTGCATGTTATCCAGTTGCTCGGTGTAGCGACGGTAAGCCACGATCATCTGCCATGGCACGGCCGGCTCGATGCGGGTTTCAAAACGATCGATAGCCTGTTCCATGTTGTCGCTGGTAGCGATCTGCTTGACCAGCGGATAACCCACCACCGCCAGCACGATGGCTGCTGCTGCCAGCATCGACTGGCCGCGAGGCAGGTAGACCGGGCGCAGGCGGGTCCACAGGAACACGGCGAAGGCGGTATGGGCGATGAACGCCAGCACGATCCACCAGGCGAAATATTGGGTGGCGTATTCGCCGGCTTCAGAGATGTTCGACTCGAACATGATGAAGATGACGCTTTGGGAAAATTCCTGCTGGTAAATGAAGAAATAACCCAGGCTGGCCATGGAGCATGCCCACAGCACTACGCCGATCAAGGCGGCGAGCAGTCGCGTGCGGTGCGGGAACAACAGCATGGGCGCGAGCCACAGCGCGCTCATGAAGAAGGCTTGGCGGAAGCCGCTGAAACCCGAGGTGCCGGTCAGTTGGATCAGCAGCTGGGTAATGCCCGAGAAGTACCAGAAAAACAGGAACAGCCAACCAAGGCCGGCCCAGTCAAAGCCTTTCGCAGACGTGGTGCTGCGTTTGAACATCGCCATCCAGCGCTCCAACCCGATAATGTTTCAGTTGACGCGCAGGGGCGCGCGCAACAGAGGCCACCCATGCATGGGGTGGCCCTTGGGGGCGGGAGTATCGGGACGGGTATGTGAAAACTTTGTGAGATTTTTGTAGCGGTTATCTTACAAAGTGATGGCCGGGCTTAGCAGAGCGCAGGCTGGGCACCAGAAGGCTGGTCCAACTGGGCTTGGATGATGTGCGAACGCAGGCGCATGACTTCCTGCTGCAACTGTTCGCGTTCGTCTTTCAACTGGCGCAGCTCATCACGTCGAATGGTGACGTAGAGGGTCTGTGGCGGACGGTTCATCTGTGCTGTGCTCATTGCTTACCTCGCAAATAGCCGGTGTATCGCGGTGTGCCAGAACGCTTGAGTCGAGGTTCTCGGCAGCAGTCGGAGGTAATTCTGAATTCTTTTTGCGGACAAGGGAACTTTTTTATTTTTGATGGTCCTGTGACTTTTTGCGCCGTGATGGTGAAACGATGGCAACTTTTTTCCATGAAACTACAGGTATCCGCGCTGGACTAACCCTCATTAGCCTCATTGCGCTATAAACTATGTCACACATTTTTTAGTAGTTAGGAGCATCAGCACATGCAACTGGGGATTATCGGACTAGGCCGCATGGGCGGGAATATTGCACGGCGCCTGATGCTCAATGGGCATACCACCGTTGTTTACGACCGTAACGAAGCATTTGTAAAAGGCCTTAGCGAAGAGGGCGCCACCGGCGTTGCCGACCTCAAGGCCCTGGTTGCCGGGCTGCAAAAACCGCGCACCGTGTGGGTGATGTTGCCGGCGGGCGCGCCCACCGAAGACACTATCAACGAATTGAGCACGCTGCTCGAAGACGGTGATGCAATCATCGACGGCGGCAACACCAACTATAAGGACGACGTTCGCCGGGCCAAGGCCCTGGCTGAAAAGGGCCTGCACTATGTCGACGTCGGTACGTCCGGCGGCGTCTGGGGCCTGGAGCGTGGCTACTGCATGATGATCGGTGGCGACGCCGAGACCGTGCAGCGCCTTGATCCGATCTTCAAGAGCCTGGCCCCGGGCCTGGGCAGCATCCCGCGCACCAAGGACCGTTCCGCCAGCGCCGATCCGCGCGCCGAGCAGGGCTACATCCACGCCGGTCCTGCGGGCTCCGGTCACTTCGTCAAGATGATCCACAACGGCATCGAGTACGGGATGATGCAGGCGTTCGCCGAAGGGTTTGACATCCTCAAGACCAAGAACTCGGAAAACCTGCCGGAAGACCAGCGCTTCGACCTCAACGTGGCCGATATCGCCGAAGTCTGGCGCCGTGGCAGCGTGGTGTCTTCCTGGCTGCTGGACCTGACCGCCGACGCCCTGGCCACCGACCCGAAACTCGACGGCTATTCCGGCTCGGTTGCCGACAGTGGCGAAGGCCGCTGGACCATCGAAGCCGCCATGGAACAGGCCGTGCCGGTTCCGGTGCTGTCCACCTCGCTGTTTGCACGCTTCCGCTCGCGCCAGCAGAGCACCTACGGTGACAAAATGCTCTCTGCCATGCGCTTCGGCTTTGGTGGTCATGTGGAGACTTCCAAAAAATGACCGCCAACGGCAAGAAACCCAAGGCCGAACCCGCTCCGCCCACCACCCTGTTTCTGTTTGGTGCCCATGGTGACCTTGTAAAGCGCCTGCTCATGCCGGCGCTGTATAACCTCAGTCGTGATGGGTTGCTGGGCGATGGCCTGCGCATTGTCGGCGTTGATCACAACGCCATCAGCGACGCCGATTTCGCGAAGAAACTCGAGGACTTCATCCGCACCGAGGCCGCGAGCAAGGTCAAGGGCAGCGGGGACAACGCCCTCGACCCGCAGCTGTGGGCGCAATTGGCCAAGGGCATCAGCTACGTCGAGGGCGATTTCCTCGACGACAGCACCTATGCCGACATTGGCAAGAAGATCGCCGACAGCGGCACCGGCAACGCCGTGTTCTACCTGGCCACTGCACCGCGCTTCTTCAGCGATGTGGTGCAGCGCCTGGGCAGTGCCGGGCTGTTGAGCGAAACCGATGACAGCTTCCGTCGCGTGGTCATCGAGAAGCCCTTCGGCTCCGACCTTGCCACCGCCGAAGCGCTGAACGCCAGCCTGCTCAAGGTGATGAGCGAGAAGCAGATCTATCGCATCGACCATTACCTGGGCAAGGAAACGGTGCAGAACATCCTCATCAGCCGTTTCTCCAACGTGCTGTTCGAAGCGTTCTGGAACAACCATTACATTGACCACGTGCAGATCACCGCTGCCGAAACGGTCGGTGTTGAAACCCGTGGCAATTTCTTCGAAAAAACCGGCACGCTGCGCGATATGGTGCCCAACCACCTGTTCCAGTTGCTGGCGATGGTGGCCATGGAGCCACCGGCGGCCTTTGGCGCCGATGCCGTGCGTGGTGAAAAAGCCAAGGTAATTGGCGCGGTACGCCCGTGGTCCCTGGAAGATGCGCGAGCCAACTCGGTTCGTGGGCAGTACACCGCCGGCGAAATTGGCGGCAAGCAACTGCCGGGCTATCGCGAAGAAGCCAATGTGGCGCCTGACAGCAGCACCGAGACCTTCGTCGCCCTCAAGGTGATGATCGACAACTGGCGCTGGGTCGGCGTGCCGTTTTACCTGCGCACCGGCAAGCGCATGAGCGTGCGCGACACCGAAATCGTCATCTGCTTCAAGCCTGCGCCTTATGCGCAGTTCCGTGACACCGAGGTCGACGAGCTCAAGCCCACCTACCTGAAGATCCAGATCCAGCCCAACGAGGGCATGTGGTTCGACCTGCTGGCGAAAAAGCCCGGGCCGACCCTGGACATGGCCAATATCCAACTGGGCTTTGCCTACAAGGACTTCTTCGAAATGCAGCCATCGACCGGGTACGAAACCCTGATTTATGACTGCATGACCGGCGACCAGACCTTGTTCCAGCGCGCCGATAACATCGAGAACGGCTGGCGTGCGGTGCAGCCATTCCTCGATGCCTGGAAGGAAGACGACGGTATCCAGGCCTACAAGGCGGGTGAGGACGGTCCGGCCGCCGCCGATGCCTTGCTGGCCCGCGATGGTCGTGCCTGGCACAGCCTCGGATGAGTGACGCAGCGATTCATCCCATCCGTTTTATCCTCAGTGACGTGGACGGTACCTTGCTGCATCCCGATCACAGCCTCAGCCAACGCACCGCCGATGCGGTGCGTGCGCTGCGCGACAGCGGGGTGTTTTTCAGCCTGGCCAGCGGGCGGCCGCCCAAGGCCATGCTGCAACTGATCGAAACTTTCGGTATCGATGTGCCGGTGGCGGGCTTCAATGGCGGCACCTTGATCAATCCGGATGGCAGCATCCTGGTGGCCCATCACCTGCCGGCCGAAGCCGCGCTGGTGACCCTGGCGCTGTTTTCGGCCGAGCCGGACGTGGAAGTGTGGGTGTTTGCCGACGGCGACTGGCTGCGCCGTGATCCGCCGGGGCCCATGCTGCAACGCGAGGCCGACGGCTTGGGTTACGGGCCGGTGGTGGTGGAGAGTTTCGAGCCCTATCTGGACCGGGTCGACAAGATCGTCGCCGCCAGTCTCAATACGCAGTTGCTGGTCGAGCTGGAAGCCCAATTGCAGCCCAAGGTGCAGGGGCTGGCCCAGGTGTCGCGTTCACAGCCGGTGTACCTGGACGTGACCGCGATGCTGGCCAACAAGGGCGAGGCCTTGAAGACTTTGGCCGCGCACTTGGGGGTACCCATTGAGCAGACGGCGGCGATCGGCGATGGCGGCAATGACCCGGCGATGTTTCACGTAGCCGGGTTGTCGATTGCCATGGGGCAGGCGGAGGAAACCGTCAAGCGCCAGGCCAGCGTGGTGACCGGCAGCAACATCGAGGATGGCGCGGCCGAAGCGATCGAACGGTTTATTCTCGCCGCGCAATAAGCGACGTGCGCATTAACACTGAACTTGCGCGCCTTTAATCCACGGCGCGCAAGTTACAGTGTTGTCTTACTTGGGCATTGCCCAGGATTGCAACTGGTGGCCATCTTTATCGAGTTCAGCGCGGGCTTGCAACAGCAAGTTTTCCAACTGCGCGGGGTCGGTATAGGTGCTCGACGACAGTTGTTTACTGCCGATGCGGGTATTGGTGCGGTCGATGACACTCAGGCTGAGGGCGCCATTGCCATCGTGCCAGGCCACGCACTGAAAGGGCTGGAAAGCACGGTCTGCGATCAAAAGAGCTTCGTTGATGCGGAGCGGGGCGTTCATGTGGGTTCTCTCTCATTGCCCATTCAAGTGAGTGCCGGCGGTTGGGCTGACCGTGCGGCGGGTTACTTGTACTGATGCACGATGGCCGGGTTCGGGTCACATGCTAGAACAACTTTTTTCAACTTTTACTGATTAACGTCATGTAAGCGGCTGTTTTGAAAGCTGAATGAAAGTGTGCGAGCTGCCGAACTTTTTTGCCTGCCACGCGGCGAGGTGGCTTTTTGCCCCGACTTATAGCGAAACGGTACAAGGCTTGCGTCAGGACCTTGCTAGGGTTAGCAGCAGACGTCACAAACTGTTGTTTCTAAATAAATTTTACAATTTTGACGCCAAGGAACAGTCATGGGTGTACCCCCCGTCCAACGCCGATTGCTAGTGGTTGATCCCTGTGACGACTGCCACGGGTTGCTGCCCGGTTTGCGCATGGCCGGGTGGGAAGTTGACAGTTGCACACTGGAAGCCGTGGGTGACCGATCCTGTGATGTCGGCCTGCTGCGCCTGCAGCCTTATCACCTGGAACGTCCGGAGGCGGTCAAGGAGCTGATCGGCCGCAGCGGTACGGAGTGGATTGCAGTACTCAGCCAGGACGTGCTGCGCCTGCAGAACGTCGGTGACTTTGTCTGCGAGTGGTTTTTTGACTTCCATACCTTGCCCTTCGACGTATCCCGCGTCCAAGTCACCCTGGGCCGCGCCTTTGGCATGGCGCGCCTGCGGGGCAAGGGTCACACACCGGTGGATGAGCCCGAGCATGAACTGCTGGGGGACAGTCGACCGATCCGCGAATTGCGCAAACTGCTGTCGAAACTGGCGCCCACCGAATCCCCGGTGTTGATCCGCGGCGACAGCGGCACCGGTAAAGAGCTGGTGGCCAAGACCCTGCATCGCCAATCCCAGCGCCACGCCAAACCTTTTGTCGCGATCAACTGCGGGGCGATCCCGGAACACTTGATCCAATCCGAACTGTTCGGCCATGAAAAGGGCGCGTTTACCGGCGCCCATCAGCGCAAGGTCGGGCGCATCGAGGCCGCCAACGGCGGCACGCTGTTTCTGGATGAGATCGGCGACCTGCCCATGGAGCTGCAAGCCAACCTGCTGCGGTTTCTCCAGGAGAAGCAGATCGAACGCGTCGGTGGCAGCCAGCCGATTCCCGTGGATGTGCGGGTGTTGGCGGCCACTCACGTCGACCTTGAGGCCGCCGTGGAGAAGGGCGCCTTTCGCGAAGACTTGTACTACCGTCTCAATGTCCTGCAAGTGGTCACCGCGCCGTTGCGCGAACGGCATGGCGACATCGCGATGTTGGCCAACCACTTTTCCCGTTTCTACAGCCAGGAAACCGGCCGCCGCCCGCGCACCTTCAGCGATGACGCTCTGGTCGCCATGGGCGAACACGCTTGGCCGGGCAATGTGCGCGAGCTGGCCAACCGTGTGCGACGTGGCCTGGTACTGGCCGAAGGCCGCCAGATCGAAGCCGTTGATCTGGGATTACAGGGCCAACAGGCAATTTCGCCGCCCATGGCTACACTGGAAGACTACAAGCACCGCGCCGAACGCCAGGCACTGTGCGATGTGCTCAACCGGCACAGTGACAACCTGAGTGTCGCGGCCCGCGTGCTGGGAGTATCCCGGCCCACGTTCTACCGGTTGCTGCACAAACACCAGATCCGCTAGGGCGGGTAAACCGAAAAGCCCCGCAACGACCCTTATCGTTGCGGGGCTTTTCCTTTTGTATCAAGCGGGCTTGCCCCGCGTCGGGCTGCGTAGCAGCCCGCGATTGCCTAGAAGTAATACGGAAATTTCAAGCTGAACGTAAAGTCCGGCGCATCATCCGTCATGCCGATCGCCAGGTTAGGCACGATCGTCAGGTTGTCCGATGCAGCAATCGTCATCCCCACGTTGAAGTAGCCAGCGTTCGCGTCGCTGGACACCACCGATTGCCAGTCCCCGCCGTCAGGCTTGAGCTTGCTCTTGCGTTGCACCAGGTCGGAGACCGAGAACGACATGCTCATCTTCTCGTTCAGCGCGAACGCAACGCCGACGCCAAACTGGAAGCTGTCGCCCAGCCTGACTTTGCCGCCGACTTTCTGGTTGACGTCACTGCTGATGTCGTCGAACGAATCTTCGAAGTTGTGGGTGTACGAGAGCGAGCCAAACAGCACCGCCGGGTCGAACGTCTTGACCAGCGAGATGCCCGGGGTGATCGACCAGACGCCGTTACCGGTAGGCAGGCTTTCAGGTACATAGAGGTTGTCGTTGGTGGTTTGCCTGACCAGCTTGATGCCAAAGGGTTCTTTGCCGGTAGGTGCCTTGACGCGTACCGATACCACCGCGTCCGGCAAGGTGGGGGTTTCGTCGAGGAATTTGTACGCCACGCCGAAGTTCACGTCGCCGATGGTGGGATCGCGGGTTACGTCGGCTTCCGAGGTGGCCGTCGCATCGTTGCCGGCGCCGCTCGACTGGTACGTCGATTCGCGGTACACCACCGGTACGTTGACGTCGAACTGCCAGCGGTTGTCGAAGTTGTAGCGCCCGGTCAAGTCCAGCGTCCAGTTGTCAGCCTTGATGCGGTCCAGGTTGATATTGCCCAGAAAGATCGAATCCAGGGCCAGGAAACCATTGAGGGTCAACTGACGGGCGTCGTAACGCGCATAGGTGATGCCGGTTTCAAAGCTGAACTTGCCATTCCCGAAGAAGCCACTGGCTTCGTTGTACAGGTTGCTCACGCTTTGTGCTGGGGCCGAATCGTCCTTGAGCGACTGCCCATAAGAACTGCCGCCGCCCGCGCCGCCGGATGCGGCTGCGGCGCCCGTGCCAGCGACGGTCTTGCCGCCTTTCTGGAAGTCTGCGGGAGACTTGGCCAGGCGCTTGGGCGCTGCCGTGGCCGGTTGATCTTCCACCTGGCGCACCCGTTGCTCCAACACTGCCAGGGCTTTTTGCTGCACTTCGTACCGCTGCTTGAGTTCCAGAAGCTCCTGTTTGAGTGTATCGATATCGGCGTCTGGCGCGGCATACAACATGGATGCGGGCAAGAGCGTACTTAAACAGACCACCGCACGTAGCGATAACGATCGATGCATGAAATAAGCCGTCCTTTTCTAATGCGTAAGTGTCGAGGGTCAGCGTAGTTCAATAACCGAGAGTGCGTAGGCCTTTAAGTTGATCCAGATTGCAGTTCAAGGCCGGGCCGTTCAGGCCGTTATTGCCCATCACCACATTGAGTTGGGTCATGTTGTTGACGAAGTTGGTATTGCCGGTCAACACCGTGCCCTGCAGCACTTGGCCGCTGCCGATCTGCTGGAGGCTATTGCCTTGGTTATGGTTGGCCTGTATCGCCATCTGCAAGCCGCCGTTGTTGGCCGAGACGCTCACACGGCCTGCCGCGCTGTCGCCGGTCACTGTGCCACCGGCGACCAGTACTTGCCCGGATTGAACGATGTTGGACGGTGCAAAGCCGTTTTCAGTGACGTTGATACCGACGTTGTTGTAGGCGGTATTGCCATCGCCGGCGGTGCGCACGCTTTGGGTCACACCCGTACCGGTGCCCAAGCCTGCACCCCCGACCACATTACCGGTGCCGGTGTTCTGGTTGGTGCCGGTGCCGCTGGCGCCGGTGGTTTGTACGTAGAACTGCGGGGTAATGGTCGATGAGTCGACTTGCATACTGGCTTTGCCGGTGATGGTGTCGCCCACGGCATTGGTCCAGGTGCTGCTCATGACAATACCGAAGCTGATGATTCGCCCCGGCATCACATAACGGCCGCGAAGTTCGGCCATTTCCGAATCCTTGAGCTCGATCGGCTTGAACCCCGAAGAAGCGTAAGTGGGCATTGAGGCTGCCAGACACAAGACCGTCAGCCAACGGGAAGTGTTCATCTTCAGCTCCTGGAGCGTCCTGCCCCTTATTGCGCTTCTTGTTTAGAAGAAGTCGCTCTGGATGAAACCGAAATCCATCAGCTCGGCATCGCCTACCGGCCTGAACTCATTCAACTGGTTCTTGGCGGTCAACGGGGTAGGAGGGTCGAGCAAGGCGTTGGCCTTGTCGTAACCTTCACCCAATATGGCGAAGACGATGCCATTCCAGCCCTTGACGAAGTCGTCGTGTGAATAGCGCTTGTGGCCCAGCACCGGGTCGCCGATATAGACCCAATCCTTGTCCGCGCGCTGTAACACCACGAAGTGCTTGTAGCCACGAATCTCCAGCAGCACCACCACGGGGATCTTCACGGTCACCAGGGTCTCTGGCCCGATCTTGTAGCCCCGGGCACGCATGCCGATGCTTTCGAGGTAGCGCTTCATGTCCAGCATGGAAAAGCCTTGGGTACGTACCAGGTCCTGGTCTGCATTGACCAGCATGCCTTTGATGACGTGGTCTTCGTCTACGTCCAGCCAATAGCCCTGGCGCAGAATGGTGGCGAGTGCCGCAGCACCGCAGCTGAAATCGGTTTTCTGTTCCACCAGGTTGGCGAACCGGCGTTCACGGATACTCTCGACCTTCTTGTAGATGACTGCACCGCCGGGCATGGCGGAGATCGCCATGGTCCCTGCCCAGGTTGGGCCGGTGAGCAACATCAGGAGGGTGAGGGTTGCGAGGCGCATGATCGTGTGACCTGCTGGACACTGGAATAAAAAAGGGCCTTGTTGCCAAGGCCCGATTGGATCAGAAGCGCACGCCGCTGGCGCAGACGGTGCAACCTTGACCGATCGACAGGCTGTTGCTGCCTTGGTTGCCGGAACCCGATTGCAGGTTCACACCCACGTTGCCGGAGTTACGGTTAACCGCGTTGTCGAGGCTGGAGTTGTTCGACACGTACTGTGGTTTGCTGCCATAGCCATAACCGTGGCTGGTAGCCGCAGTGTTGAGGTAGTTGTTGGCGAGCGAGTTTTGCTCGGTGTTGGCGGCCGCTGCGATGTTTTTACCGTCAGCAGTGGTGATTGACAGGTTGTTCTTGCCTTGGTTGCCTTGACCGGCCTGGCCGTTGTAGCCCACGTTGCCGGAGTTGCCGTTGATGCCGTTATCCACCGAAGCGTTGTTCTGAATGCCTTTGCTGACGAAGTTGTTCAGCGCGCTGTTTTGATTCACATCGACCACGGCGAACACGGTTGCGAAGTCACCCTTGGCGCTGGAAATGGCGCCAGAGTTGTCGGCCTGGTTGCCACTGCCGGCTTGAACGTTAACCCCGGTGTTACCACTGTTGCCGTTTACCGAGTTATCGGCAGAGGCGTTATTTTCGGTCTTGGTGTCGTCGAACTTGTTGCCCACGCTGTTTTGTACATCCGTAACCACGGAGGCAACCACGCCGGTTGGTTGAGGCGCAGGGTGCCAGCCACCTGCTTGAGCAGCAGCAGCCATGAGAGCGGCGAGAGCGAAAAC
The DNA here is from genome assembly GCF_002980075.1 of Pseudomonas sp. MYb13. Taxonomy (NCBI): domain Bacteria; kingdom Pseudomonadati; phylum Pseudomonadota; class Gammaproteobacteria; order Pseudomonadales; family Pseudomonadaceae; genus Pseudomonas; species Pseudomonas sp. MYb13. The sequence goes on from NZ_PCQI01000011.1 coordinate 104,439, forward strand.
CAGTGGTTTCAGAGCCATTTGAGGTTTCATGGTGTTTCTCCTTGCTTCTAATTAGTTGGTTAAGTGTTGGTACGGTCTAACGTGTGCTACCAAGCTGTTACTTGATAGTGATGCCCAGGGTGTTAGCCACTCGGTTCCCCACCCCAGCACTCTGGTTCACCTGTATCACTCCTCGGCTGCCGGTGAAGGCCTGGTCGCTTGTCACGACCTGGCGGCTGCCAGTGGTGGGGGTGAGCCCTGAGTCGGTTGCCAGCGTCGTCGTGTTCTGTTGCAACAGGACGCTGTCGTCGATGCTTTGCGGGCCAGGGTTGATGCTGATCCGCACGGCATTGATTGATTGGTTATTGGCCCCGGCTGACTGGTTGATGCCCAGCATGCCGTTGCCATTGGTAAAAGAAGTGCCTTCGATCGTCGCCTTGGCGTTCAGCGAGGGGTCGACTTTGCCGTTCATGTTCTGGATCGTGCGGGTGGAGGCCTGGCCACCGAGTGCGACGGCGCGGTTATTGGCGGTTTGCTGCTGGTCGCCGGCTGCCTGGTTGATCATCAGGTTGCCGTTGTAGGCTTGGCCGCTGTTGGTGATCACGGCGGTGTTGTCGGCCATGGCACAGGTGCTGCCCAGCAGGGCCAGAATAAGCAGGGAGCGCTTCATTATTTGCCCCCCATCATGCTGCCGATGTTGTTCAACGGCGCCATGCCACGCTGGATCGAGTCACTGATCTGCCCGCCCATGGCGGCGCCGGCACCGTGCCCGACCGCTGCCCCGGAGCCGAGTGTCGATACGCTGCCTTGGGTGCTGTTGAGGCCAGGAATATTGCCGTTTGGCAGGACTGCGCGGGTAATGCTCGAGCCGCTGCTGATACCGCGAATGTCCATGTCGCTGAGTTCGCCCGTGGCGTTTATGATCTCGCGGCTTGGATTGGCGTTGGCGGTCGTGGGGTAGGGGTCTTTACCGAATGAAGGCCGACCGTACATGTGGCCTTGGACATCACGTCCTGTCACGATCACACCGTCACCTGCCAGGGTCGGAAGACTGATACTGGCGCTGAGTACACAGCTGACCAGCAGTACGTTCATCGAACCTTGAGTGAGTGTCATCACGGCGGCATTCCTTATTCTTCGCGCTGACCCTAAACAGCGCTGTAAGGGATAGAGCAGAAGCCGTGCCGCTTTTTATTAGTTTCGGTTATTCAAGGGGTTGCGATAAATACCAGGCAAAATGATGGCCGCCCTGTATCAGCCGTGAGACAGCGACCCTCGCAGGCTTGGCTATCCAGCCACTGCACAATCGCTTCACCTCTGTGTATCAGTGCTGTAACACCGCGCGTGGCAAAACGATGAATCCGCTCACCACGGGCGGTCCAGGGCAGGCAGCTGTAAAGAAAATGGACACTTCAGGCGTGCACACGCCTGCGCCTGCTGGCGAGGGCTCAGCCTTTGGGGGTTTTACGCGGGATGGAGTTGAGTACGGGGTTGCCGTCCTGGTTCTGGGTCAGGTAGACCGGCAGCACCTTGGGCAGGGAGGGGACGAGGTTGTTGACCTCGTTGATGTTGTAGATGCCGCCAATGCGAATCGCCCCGGTACTGGCGTCGGCCAGCATCACCGGTTTGTTCAGGTAGCGGTTGATCAGTGGCAACGCATCGGCCAGGGCCAGGTTGTCGAGGACCAGTTTGCCCTGGCGCCAGGCCAGTGCGGTGTCGTTCGGGTTGATCGCCCGCACGCGGGGGGGGGCGTCGCCCTGTTGATAGCTGGCCTGCATGCCAGGGGTGAGGGGCACGCTGCCGTGCACCGAGTCGCTGGCAATTTGTACCGAGCCTTCGAGTAGCATCACCCGTACTTGGTCTTCATATTTCCAGACGTTGAACTGGGTCCCCGTGACGCGTACCTGGCCTGCGCCTGCGTGCACGATGAACGGGTGGTTGCTGTCATGGCTGACCTTGAAGAACGCCTCGCCCTTTTTCAGCGTGACCCGGCGCTGGTCTTTGTAGTTGCTGTAGACCAGCTCGGTGCCAAGGTTGAGTTCCACTTGGCTGCCATCGCCCAGCGTAACCTGGCGTAACCCGTTGGTGGCGTCGAAGCGTTCATAGGAACTCGGCAGCCACCCGGCTTCCCAACCGGTAACGGCAGCCAGTGGCAGGGCTACCAGGCAAATCGCTGCTGCCACCGCATAGGTGCGTAGACGGCTGGGACGCTTGGATCGCACCACCACGGGGATCGATTCGCTGCGCGGCAGGTGATCGGCGACCTCCCAGATTTCGAGCATGGCCGCGTATTCAAAAGCGTGCAGCGGATGAGCATCGTGCCATTGCGTAAAAGCCTGACGCTCGCCGGGTGTGCAATCACGAGCGTGCAAGCGCATGCACCAATGCGCAGCGGCGTCGGTGATCGCGTCATATTCGGCTTCTGAAAAGGCTTTTTCGCTCATTAACTCATCCTGATTTCCCACATTCTAACCTCCCGAGGCGGATGCCGAGAACAGCCATCATGGCGATTGCACATCAATTGGAACTTATTCTCGTTTGGCGATGCCCAAAAAATTCAGGACATGAGTCTGTCATTCCCACAATGGAGTACGAATATGCTGAAGAAAACCTTAGTCGCCCTGTGTGCAACCACCGCGCTGCTCAGCGCTGGCGCGGCCATGGCCGACAAGCCGGGCGCGGGCTGGATCACCATCGAGAAAGCGATCGAAGTGGCCAAGACCAAGGCCGGCTACATCGAGGTGTACGCAGCCGAAGCCGACGACAATGGCTATTGGGAAGTCAAAGGGCGCAAGTCCGACGGCACGGTGTATGAAGCGCGCATCGATGGCGCTTCGGGCAATATCCTGCGTGACCAGAAAGACTGACGTTCCCCGCCGGGAGCCTGCCTAGGCTCCCGCATTCCGTTCCAGGCCCAACAGGCTGATCATGCCAGTGATCGAGTCGGTATTGGCCGCTAGAGTGTCCACCCCTCTTTCAAGATTACTCATGAACAACCCTTGGGCGCTTTCGAGCGTTCGGCCGCGCGTGGTGCCCAGGTACTCATCAAAAAAGCAGGCCTGGCCGACGCGTGCCATCGCAGATTCTTCCAACTTGGCGGCGCTAGGACGCGACGCAAGGTGCGGGTGCCGTGCAGGTGGCGGTCGATAACCGGGGCGGATCGCAAGCGCCCGTTGACAGCAGGCACGGGAGGCGTTGTTTAATCGGCGGTCTGGATTCTTGTTGTCTCTTCCAATTATAAAATCGGAGCTACAGATGTCTGCCCAGTCCCCGATAGTTGACAGTCCTTCGGCCTTCATCGGTTTCAATGACCTGGTGGGGTTGCTGCACGGCATATTTGTCAAACATGGCACCTCACCGGAGGTTGCGTCGATCCTGGCGCACAATTGCGCAAGCGCCGAGCGCGACGGCGCGCACAGTCATGGCATCTTCCGCATTCCCGGTTACCTCAGCACGCTGGCCAGTGGCTGGGTCAATGGCAAGGCCGTGCCTGTGGTCACGGATGTGGCGTCCGGCTTCGTGCGGGTGGATGCCGGTAACGGCTTCGCGCAACCGGCGCTGGAGGCGGCCCGCGCGCTGCTGGTGGACAAGGCCCGCAGCGCCGGCATCGCACTGCTGGCTATTCACAACTCCCATCACTTTGCCGCGCTGTGGCCGGATGTCGAGCCTTTCGCCGAAGAGGGGCTCGTGGCATTGAGCGTGGTCAACAGCATGACCTGCGTGGTGCCTCATGGCGCCGACCGGCCGCTGTTCGGCACCAACCCCATCGCCTTCGCCGCGCCGCGTGCCGACGGCTTGCCGATTGTGTTCGACCTCGCTACCAGCGCCATCGCCCACGGCGACGTACAGATCGCCGCACGCAAGGGCGAGCGCCTGCCGCCGGGCATGGGCGTTGACAGTCTCGGCCAGCCCACCCAAGACCCCAAGGCCGTACTCGAAGGCGGCGCGCTACTGCCTTTTGGCGGGCACAAAGGGTCGGCATTATCGATGATGGTCGAGTTGTTGGCGGCGGCCTTGACCGGCGGCAACTTCTCGTTCGAGTTCAACTGGGCCGACCATCCGGGTGCCCGCACGCCTTGGACAGGGCAATTGCTGATCGTTATCGACCCGAGCAAGACCGCCGGGCAAAGCTTTGCCGAGCGCAGCCAGGAACTGGTGCGGCAGATGCATGCGGCGGGGTTGCGGCGGTTACCGGGGGATCGACGTCATCGCACACGGATGAAGTCGCAACAGCAGGGGATTGAGCTGCAAGCGCAGGAGCTGGCGCAATTGCAGGCGTTGCTGGTCGATTGAACAGGCGGCGGCGCCATCGGCGCCGCCGCCTGGCACATCAGTTACGGCGGCCCAGCAACAGGCCGACCACCAGGCCGAAGCCGGCAGAGATGGCCACGGTCTGCCATGGGTGGCCACCGATGTAGGTTTCGGTCGCGTCGACCACTGGCTTGCTGCGCTCGCGCACGTTGGACACCGAGTCCAGCGCTTGCTTGAGTTTGATGGCGACCTGCTCACGCAGGGTTTCACCTTCTTCGCCTACCAAGGCGGCGCTGCTTTTGAGCAGTTTGTCAGATTCTTCAATCAGCGCCGTGAGTTCGCTGAAGGCTTGATCCTTGATTTGATCTTCGACAGCTTGGGCGGCTTGAGCGGCGGTTTTGCGGGCCATTGTGTGACTCCTTGCAGATGAATGTGACAGTGAACAATGGAGTGTCGGGCGAAGGCAAAAGTTGCAGTTTTTTTGCCGTGCACGGATGCGGGGCAAAATCCGGATCAGGAAAATCCGACCTACAGTGTAAGATGTCGCCTATTTGTGCAGCAGGTAATTCAACATGAGCTTCAATCTCGCCAACAAGACCCTCGCCGAACGCGCCGAGCTGGAAGATGAAAAGTCCCGTCTCTACGACCTGTGGCAAACCAACCTGGGCAAGGCCAAGGGCGAAGCGGCGCGATTGTTCGGCGAACGTGCCAAGCGCAAGGGCAAGTGGGCCGAATGGGTACGTGCCGAACTCGACGGCATGTCGCCCCCGGAGTTTTCCAACATGGTGCGCAGTGAAGTCAACAAGCTGATGGCCGCGGCTAAATAAAACTCGCCACAATCGCTTCACGGACTTTAAGCACTACCGGATCGAGCTGCGCCTGGGTACGCCAGCCCAGTTCGATCGGGTAGCGCGGCAGCGCCAGCGGGCAGGGCAGCACGCGCAGTCCGGTCATCTCGGCGATGGCCTGCGCGGCGTGTCCCGGAATGGTCGCCACTGCCTGGCTGCCCTTGAGCAAAAAGGGCAGCGCGGCAAAGTGGCTGGTAGATGCGCACACGTGGCGGCTCAACCCTTGCGCCGCCAGCCCCTCGTCGGTGATCCCGATAAACCCGCCTGAAGACACCAGCACATGTTCGCGCGCGACGAATGCCTCCAGGCTGATCTGGGGCTGATCCGAATCCACCAGGCAGCGGTAATCACCTTCCCCCAGCACCTGTCGGCTCAACCGGCTGTGGGCAAAACCGCCGGCGGTAATCGCCAGGTCCAAGGTGCGATCGAGTAACGCGCCGGCGACGATCTGGCTGTGGGTCTGACGGAAAATTACCCGGAGCTTGGGCGCACGCTCTGCGATTTCAGCGATTAGCCGACGACCATAGGCAATTTCGAAATCATCCGATAACCCCAGCACCACGGACCTGCCTTGATACTGCTGGTTATCCGGATTGACCATCGCCAGGCTCTGCCGGCAGCGGTCCAGTGCCTCACTGATGACCGGCTTCAGCTGATTGGCCCGCAACGTCGGCGCCAGGCCGCGGCCGGTCCGCACGAACAATTGATCGCCGTATACATCGCGCAAACGCCTCAGTGCGGCGCTGATCGCCGATTGCGTCACGCCCAGGCGCAGCGCTGCACGACTGGCGCTGGACTCGTCATGCAAGGCTTCAAAGGTTTTCAGCAGGTTGAGATCGACCTGGGCGATATTCATCTGGCGCATATCATTCAGCACTGAAGTGGTCTTTATTCATGATCGCCGCTCGCAGGAGAATGGGCAACCCGCCCCCTGGAGGAGCGAGATTGATAACGTATTCCGCGCTCAAGCTCGTTCGTGCAGAAGGGGCACTACCGTCTTTTATCCGGAGTGATCGTGATGCCTGTTTCTACTGTGGCCGCTTTGCAGATTGGCGCGTTGCCGGGCGGCAAGGCCGAGACCCTGGCGCAAATCCTCAGTTACGAGGACGCCATCCAGCGCAGCGGTGCGCAACTGGTGGTCATGCCAGAGGCGCTGCTCGGTGGCTATCCCAAAGGCGAAGGCTTCGGTACGCAACTGGGTTACCGCCTGCCTGAAGGTCGTGACGCCTACGCACGGTACTTCGCCAACGCCATCGATGTGCCCGGCGCAGAGACCGAGGCGCTGGCGGGGTTGTCCGCACGTACCGGTGCCAGCCTGGTACTCGGCGTGATCGAGCGCAGTGGCAGCACGCTGTACTGCACCATGTTGTACTTCGAGCCCGCCGGTGGCCTGGTGGCCAAGCACCGCAAGCTGATGCCTACCGGCACCGAACGACTGATCTGGGGCAAGGGTGATGGCTCGACATTGCCGGTGATCGACGCTGCGGTGGGCCGTATTGGCGGCGCCGTGTGCTGGGAAAACATGATGCCCCTGTTGCGCACGGCGATGTATGCCAAGGGGGTGCAGGTGTGGTGTGCGCCGACCGTGGACGAGCGCGAAATGTGGCAGGTGAGCATGCGCCATGTCGCCCATGAGGGCCGCTGTTTTGTCGTGAGTGCGTGCCAGGTGCAGGCCTCGCCGCAAGCCTTGGGCGTGGAGGTTGCCAATTGGCCTTCGGACCGTGCGTTGATTGCCGGTGGCAGCGTGATCATCGGCCCCATGGGCGACATTCTCGCCGGGCCACTGCACGGTGAAGCCGGACTGCTGACGGCCCGCATCGATACCGATGAGTTGGTGCGCGCGCGGTACGACTATGACGTGGTAGGGCACTACGCCCGGCCGGATATATTCGAGTTGGTGGTGGACGAGCGCGCCAAGCCCGGCGTGCGCTCTATCACCGACTGAAACACGATAAGCCTGTAGAAGCCGGTTTGCCGGCGCCTCCAGTAGGTGTCGGTTGCATGGCGCTTACCAGGTGGCGGTATTCGGCAGGTCCAGCGTGCCACGGTCCACGAAGCGCATTGTGCCGAACAGGCCACCCGCCAGTTTGCCGCGCAGCACATACGGCAGGTTGTTCAAGCTTTGGGTCTGGCTCAGGCCCAGGGTCTGACGTAACACCGAAAACGCCGAAACACTCACCGGCACCATCAGAACGGTCTCGGAAAAACGTGGGATCGATCCGCTTTGGTCACTCACGCCCGACGCCAACGGCCGGCCGTTAACTTCCAGGTCAAGGGCCACGCCGTTGTAGTCGATCGCCGTCTCATTGGGGTTCTGCACCCGTAGCTTCACGGCAAAGCGCACTTCCAGGTCCTGGCTTTGCAGGGGCTCGATGCCCACCACGTTGATGTTCACCGGGTCGCGATTGGGAAACAGGGCGCAGGCGCTCAGGGTTAGCAGCAACAGCGATAGAACCATGAGCTTGCGCATTAAAAGGTGCTCCTATTTCGTGACGTCCGGGTCCTGCATGACTTTGAGGGTAGAGGACTCCGGATCAAATTCATCTTCTTCCAGTTCTATGAACTCTTCCGGCAGGAAAATGTTCAGCAAGATTGCACAGAATGCGCCCACGGTGATCGGCGATTCAAAGATGTTATGCAGCGCCTTGGGCAGGTCGCGCAGCACTTCCGGTACGGCGGCGACGCCCAGGCCCATGCCGAGGGAAATTGCCACGATCAGCACATTGCGCCGGTGCAGCCCGGCTTCGGCGAGGATCTTGATGCCAGCCACCGCCACGGTGCCGAACATGATCAGGGTCGCGCCGCCCAGCACCGGCTTGGGCATCAGTTGCAGCACCGCGCCGATCATCGGGAACAGGCCCAGCAACACCAGCAGGCCGGCGATGAAGTACGCCACATAACGGCTGGCCACGCCGGTCAATTGGATCACGCCGTTGTTCTGGGCAAATGTCACCATCGGCAGGCTGTTGAAGGTGGCGGCCATCGCCGAGTTGAGTCCGTCTGCCAACAGGCCGGACTTGATGCGCTTGATATACAGCGGGCCCTTGACCGGCTGTTGGGAAATCATCGAGTTGGCGGTCAGGTCACCAGCTGCCTCCAGGGGCGAAATCAGGAAGATCACCGCCACCGGGATAAAGGCCACCCAGTCGAACGAGAAGCCGTACTTGAACGGCACCGGCACGCTGATCAGCGGCACCTGGGGCAGTGCCGCCATGTCCACGCGCCCCAGCCACCAGGCGACCACGAAACCCAGGGTCAGGCCGATCACGATCGAACCCAGGCGCAGGAACGGATTGTTGAAGCGGTTGAGCACCACGATGGTCAGCAGTACCAGCGCGGCCAATCCCATATTGCTCGCGGCGCCGAGGTCGCTGGCGCCAAAACCGCCGGCCATATCGGTGACCGCCACCTTGATCAGCGACAGGCCCATCAGGGTAATGATGGTGCCGGTGACCACCGGGGTGATCAGCTTGCGCAGCTTGCCGATGAATTGGCTGAGCACCACCTCGATAAAAGCCGCGAAAAAGCAGATGCCAAAGATCGTCGAGAGGATTTCATCGGTGCCGCCGCCCCGGGCCTTGACCATGAAGCCCGCGCTGAGAATCACGCTGATGAAGGAGAAGCTGGTGCCCTGCAGGCACAACAGCCCGGAGCCGATCGGGCCGAACTTGCGCGCTTGCACAAAGGTGCCGAGCCCCGACACAAACAGCGCCATGCTCACCAGGTAGGGCACTTCGCTTTCCAGGCCCAGCACACCACCAACGATCAGCGTGGGCGTGATGATCCCGACAAAACTCGCCAGCACGTGCTGCAAGGCGGCAAAAATGGCGGCCGTGAAGTGCGGGCGGTCTTCCAGGCCGTAGATCAGGTCGGATTTATAGCGGGGGCGGGAGGCTTGAGCGTCAGACAAAATGCGGGCTCGGGTCAGAAAATGGAGGCGCAGGATGCCAGAAACTGCCTTTTGTCAGAAGTGTAAAAAAATATTTATAGAGCCCCTACGCAAAACCCCTGGCCCTGCCGATACCGCGTATAGGCCCACATACTTATTACAACAGTGGTGACCAAGGTCTGAGCAGCGCGTTGACGCTGACGGATCGTTTCGCGGCAGGGACGCTTGCAGACACTCCTTCTGAGAGCACCCCTATGTCCCTTCGCCAGTTGAATATTGCTCCTCGAGCGTTTCTCGGTTTCGCCTTCATTGCGTTGTTAGTGGTTTTACTGGGGGTGTTTGCGGTCAACCGCATGACACAGATCCGCCAGTCTTCGGTTGGCATGAGCCTGAACCAGCTGCCCAGCGTGACTTCACTGGCTGTTATTACAGAGAACGTGCTGCGCCTGCGCATCCTGTCGTTCCGCGTGTTGGTCAACCGCGAGCCTGCCAGCCTGCAAGAAGCCGAAACCCGCATAGGTGTGCTCGCCGACAAGGTCAAGACGGCCCAGGCGACCTACGCTGCACTGCCTGCTGGCCCGGAGGAGGCGGCACTGTACAAGACGTTCATGACGACCCTGGACAACTACTTCAAGGCCCAGGCCGACATGTTGGCGCTGTCCAAGCAGGGCAAGGTCGATGAAATGCGCGCCCTGATCAACTCGCGGATCAAGGACGGCACCGACCAGATGGGCGAGCAACTGAACAAGCTCATTGCCATCAACGCGGCCGACGCCAAGCAAGCCGACGATGACGCCGGGCAAAGTTACCAGGGCGCGATTACCGGTGTGATCGCCGTGTCGGTCGTCGCCGCGCTGCTTACCGTATTGCTGGCCTGGCTCCTTACCCGCAGCATTGTCACGCCGCTGCGCAGGGCCGTGGAACTCGCCGAAACCATCGCCGGTGGCAACCTGAGCAAGACCATCGAAGACGATGGCAAGGATGAACCCGCACGTTTGCTCAGCGCGTTGTCGACCATGCAGGCCAATTTGCGCCAGACCATCCAGCATATCGCCGGTTCGGCCACGCAGCTGGCGTCCGCCGCTGAAGAGTTGAGCGCGGTGACCGAAGAAGCCTCCAAAGGCTTGCAGCAACAGAACAATGAAATCGACCAGGCGGCTACGGCCGTCAACGAGATGACGGCAGCGGTGGAAGAAGTGGCGCGCAATGCGGTGTCGACGTCCGAAGCGTCCGGGCAGTCCAACCAGGCCGCGCGCGAAGGCCGCGACCGGGTGATGGAAACCGTCGGCGCGATCCAGACCATGACCCAGGATGTGCAAAACACGGCGGCGATGATCGAAGGCCTGGCGACTCAAGGGCGTGATATCGGCAAGGTGCTGGACGTGATCCGTGCGATTGCCGAACAGACCAACCTGCTGGCGCTCAACGCGGCCATCGAAGCTGCCCGTGCCGGTGAAGCCGGGCGTGGTTTTGCGGTGGTGGCCGACGAGGTGAGGGCCCTGGCCCATCGCACGGCGCAGTCGACCCAGGAGATCGAAAAAATGGTCGCCGGTATCCAGAACGGCACCGGCGAAGCCGTACAGTCCATGCAGCAGAGCAACCAGCGCACCCAGACCACCCTGGAAATGGCCCGCGCCGCCGGCGTGGCCCTGGAGCAGATCACCCAATCCATCAGCCTGATCAACGAACGCAACCTGGTGATTGCCAGCGCGTCAGAAGAACAGGCCCAGGTGTCCCGTGAAGTGGACCGCAACCTGGTGAATATCCGCGACCTGGCGACCCAGTCGGCGGCGGGTGCCAACCAGACCAGCGCGGCCAGCCATGAGCTGTCGCGCCTGGCGGTGGATTTGAATGGGATGGTGGCGCGGTTCGTTATCTAACGAGCGACGCGGGTCTGGGGCGGGGGCTGGCTTGCCTGCGATGCGCTGGATCAGTCAATGATGTACTGGCTGTTAGCGTGCTAGCGCGGGCAAGCCCGCCCTCACATTCGTCTGGTGTTGGGTCAGGAATCAGTGCTTCCAGGCGAGCGGGTTCACCAGGTTTTTCGGGCGCTCACCCGCCAACGCCTGCAACAGATTATCCACGGCACACGTGGCCATCGCTTCCCGGGTCTCATGGGTCGCCGAGCCGATGTGCGGCGTGGCCACCACATTGTTCAGGCGCAACAACGGGGAATGGTGATCCAGCGGTTCTTTTTCGAACACGTCCAATCCCGCTGCGCGGATCGTGCGTTGGTGCAACGCGTCCACCAGCGCGGCCTCATCTACCACCTTGCCGCGCGAGATATTGATGAAGATCGTCTCTGGCCCCATCAGCGCGAATTGTTCGGCGCCAATCAGCTTCTCGGTTTCAGCGGTCAGCGGCAACGTCAGGCAGACAAAGTCGGCCTGTTGCAGCAAATCGTCCAAGCTACGGTACTGCGCGCCGAAACGCGCTTCCACCGCCGGCTTGGGCGAATGGCTGTGGTAGATCACCGGCATGCCGAAGCCAAAGTGCCCACGCTGGGCCAGGGCTTCGCCGATACGGCCCATGCCGATGATACCGAGGGTCTTGCCATGCACGTCGCTGCCAAAGTGCGCCGGGCCGATGTTCTTGCTCCACTGGCCGGCGCGCACCATATCGGCCAGTTCGACCACGCGGCGGGCGGTGGCCAGGATCAAGGCAAAGCCGGTGTCGGCGGTGGTTTCGGTGAGCACGTCCGGGGTATTGCTGAGCAGGATGCCGCGCCCCGTCAGGTAGTCGATATCGTAGTTGTCCACGCCCACCGACACGCTGGCCACCGCTTCCAGTGTCGGCGCCAGGTCCAGCAGCTTGGCGTCCAGGCGCAGGCTGGCACCCAACAGGCCGTGGGCGCTGGGCAGGGCATCGCGCAGCTTGGCCAGGCCGGTGTCATCCAGCGCTTCGATCAGCGTAACCTCGGCCTTTTCATGCAGGCGGGCCATCAGCGGCGCGGAGAGTTTCTTGTACAACACGACAGACTTTTTCATGAGGTCTTTACCTTCAACTCCAGAGTGGGCACGGGCGAGCGGTCGCTGGCGCCGGGCTTGAGGAAAATGGTCAGCACCACCGACAGCATCAACGCACCGCTCATCAACAGGTACGAGGCGCCAGGCGAGCCGGTGCTGCTATTGAGGTAGCCCACCAGGTACGAACCACCGAACGAACCAAGGGCTCCCATGCTGTTGATCAGCGCCATGGCGCCACCGGCGACATTGGCCGGGAGGATTTCCGGGACGATGGCGAAAAATGGGCCATAGGGCGCGTACATACAGGCGCCGGCAATCACCAGTAGGGTGTAGGACCACCAGAAGTGTTCGGCGCCCAGCACGTAGGACGCATAGAACGCGATGGAGGCAATCAGCAGCGGCGGCCACACAAAGCGCTTACGTTTTTGCAGTTTGTCCGAGCCCCAGGACACCACCAGCATGCCAATCACCGCTGCCAGATACGGCAGCGCCGACAGCCAGCCTGCCTCGACCATGTCCATCTGCAGGCCGGCCTTGAGGATCGACGGCAGCCACAGTACAAAGCCATACACACCAATGCTCCAGCAGAAGAACTGCAAAGCCAGGATGATCACCTTGGGCGAGCGAAAGGCTTCGGCGTAGTTCTTCACCGCCTTGATGCCCACCTGCTCGGCGGCCAGGGCCGTTTCCAGGTTGTGCTTTTCGCTGTCGCTGAGCCATTTGGCATCCTTTGGACGCTCATCGGCCAGCTTCCACCAGATAAATGCCCACAGTACCGCTGGCAGGCCTTCGATGATGAACATCCAGCGCCAGCTGAAATGCTGCACGAGGTAGCCTGACACCACCGACATCCACAGCATGGTTACCGGGTTGCCGAGGATCAGGAAGGTATTGGCGCGGGAGCGTTCGGCACGGGTGAACCAGTGGCACAGGTACACCAGCATCGCCGGCATCACCGCGGCTTCCACCACCCCCAGCATGAAGCGAATCACAATCAGCATGTAGGCGTTGGACACCACGCCGGTCAGGGTGGCCAGGCCGCCCCAGAGGATCAGGCTGACAAAAATCAGCTTCTTGACGCTGCGCTTTTGCGCATAGATCGCCCCCGGCACCTGGAAGAAAAAGTAACCGAGGAAAAACAGCGCACCCAGCAATGACGACATGCCGGGCGTGATCATCAGGTCTTCGGCCATCCCGGAGGCAGCGGCGAAGCCATAGTTGGCGCGGTCCAGGTACGCCAGGCTGTAGGTGATAAAAACGATGGGCATGATGTACCACCAACGGCGGGTGGCGAGTTTCACGGTGTCCATGGGGTTGCTCCTGAGCTTGTTGTAGTTGTGGCAACAGGTAATGGGTTAGGCAACGGATCGACTGGGTAACTCAGAACGGGTGGGCAAACCTTCCATGTCGCCGCGGCTCTGCACGGCACGGCTGCCGATCCAGTTGCCGCGCTCTACCGCCTCGCGAAAGCCGAGGTTTTCGAGCAGCGCGCTGATCATGCCCACGGCAAAGCCGTCACCGGCGCCGACTGTGTCCACCACGGTGTCCACGCGCACGGCGGCGACAAAGCCCTGGTCCATCTGGGTGCGGTAGTAGGCACCGTCGGGTCCAAGCTTGATCGCCACGGCTTCGGCGCCCTGGTCGAGGTAAAACGCGGCGATGTCGGCCGGGTCATCGAAGCCGGTGAGCAGGCGGCCTTCGCCCAGGCCCGGCAGGACCCAATCGGCCAGGCCGGCGAGGGCGTTGATTTCGCGGACCATTGTCTGTTGGTTCGCCCACAGCGACGGACGCAGGTTGGGATCGAACGACACGCTGCGCCCGGCCTTGCGCATTTGCGTCATCAGCTCGACGGACAACTCGTGTGTCGCGGCCGACAACGCCGGTGGAATACCCGTGGCATGCAGGTGTCGGGCTTGCAGCAGCGCGGGGCTGATCGCAGCGATGGACAAGTGACTGGCCGCCGAACCTTTGCGGAAATACTCCACCTGCGGATCATCCCCAGCTTCCTCGCGGGACTTGAGCTGAAAACCGGTGGGGTGCAACGGGTCGACCGCCACATGCCGGCAATCCAGGCCTTCCCTGGTCAGGGTGTCGACCACAAAGCGGCCGAGGGAATCATTGCCCACCCGGCTTAGCCAGGCCACGTTGAAGCCCAGGCGCGAGAGGCCAATGGCGACGTTGCTGTCGGCCCCGGCAATGCGCTTGTGAAACTGCGCGACCTGGGCGAGCTCGCCAGTCTGCTCGGCGACAAACATCGCCATGGTTTCACCAAACGAGAGGATATCGATGTCAGACATGCGCGTTCTCCGCACGGGGTTGGCCCAGCAGGGCGAGGGTGGCGACTTGCTGCGCGGTGACCGCGACCAGGTCATCGCCTTGCAGCGGAAATTCCACCGCCCGGGTAATACCTTGAGTCATGTGCTTGAGCAGTTGTTCCCACAGGTGCAGGTCGGTGGCGCCAGGCGGCAGGGCAACCAGCTTGCCGTCGGCGCGACGGGCCACGGCCTTGCAGTGCAGGTAATCCACATGCCTGCCGAGCAGGCGCGCGGCGGTAAGGGCAGACTGGTCCTGCCATTGCCAGTTGCCGATATCGAAGGTCATCTTCACCGGCAGGCCGAGCCGCTCCACTTCGCTGAAGAAGCGTTGCATTGGCTCGATCCGGCCGCCCTGCAGGGTCTGGTCATTTTCCACCAGCAACTGCACTGGGTGGCGGTTGAGCAGGGCGTGCAGGCTCTCCAGGTCATTGGTGTCGGTGAAGTAGCCGAGTGAGACCTTGAGCCAGCGCGCACCAAAGGCCTGGGCCCGATCCAGGGTCGCCGCCAGCTCGGCATTCGGTTGGGCGCGGCCGGCGACCCACAGTTCCAGGGGCGATGAGAACACCGATTCCAGACCCTGCCCGGCAGCGGCCCGGGCCAGTTCATCGGGTTGCTCGACCGTCAGCAATTCTTCACGCCATTCGATGCGTTGGGCGCCGGCGGCCGCCAGCAACTCGACAAAACTCAATTGGCCCTGCTGGCGGACAAGGTCGGCGCCGTAGCTGGAAAGGCTGATGGAGACGGGGTACTTATGCATTGTTGTTTACCTCTGAAACCGGTTTCATTTTTTTACGCACACCAAAACGGGAGTGACCGGGAAGCCGGCGCCTACGGGAGGGTTGTGGAGCCTCGGATGATCAGCTGGGGCAGGAAATCCAGGGTGCGTGTTGGCGTCGTGTCACCACGCAGGCGCTTGAGCAAACAGTCGAAGGCACTGGCGCCAATCGCCTCGGTCGGCTGGGCGAGGGCAGTGATGCCCGTGCCCACCAGCGGGTACCAGTCGAGGTCATCCAGGGCGATCAGGCCCACGTCCTCGAACAACGTGCAGCCCAAGTGTTTCAGCGCACGGGTACAGGCCAGCGCAGCGACGCCATTGGCGCAGAACACGGCCTTGGGACCTGGGGTCGCAAGAAAGGTTTGCAGGCGGTGCTCCAGCTCGCTGTCCAGTTCCAGCACCGTCCCGGCCAATGCCGGACGGCGGGCGATCTCGGCCTTGAAACTGTCCAGGCGCTCCAATCGCGAGCTGGTGCCATCGGTGGCTTCGCTCACCATCAGCACGTGGCGATACCCCTGTTGCTCCAAGTGGTCCACGGCTATGCGCACGGCCGCCGGGTTGTCCAGGCCGACCAGGTCGCTGTGCAGCGGCTCGACCTTGCGGTCCACCAGCACCAGCGGCATTTCGCGCTGCAGTTCAAGCAACTGGTCGAGGTGATGGCCGAGGGTGTTCACGATCAGGCCTTCGATGTTGTACGAACGCAGCGCGGCCAGGTGCTGGCGCTCCTGCTCGTCATCACGGTCGGTGTTGCACACCACCAGGCTGTAGCCGTGCTGGCGGCAGGCGGTCTCGACGCCGTGCATCACGGCAATGGAATAGGGGTTGCGGATATCGGCCACCAGCATGCCGATCAGCCGTGTACGCCCGCGTTTCAAACCGCGGGCCATCTGGTTGGGGCGGTAGCCGAGTTGTTCGATGGCCTGTTCGATGCGCAGGGCAATGGCATCGGAGAGCAAGGCGCGGTCGTCGCCGATAAAGCGCGACACGCTCGCCTTGGACACACCGGCGCGCTCGGCCACATCAAGCATGGTCACGCGGCTGCGCTGGGCGGCAGAAAAATTGTTCACGGTCATCGACCTTCTATTTTTATTGGAATGACTGAAACCGGTTTCAGGAAACCATCAAAACGGGAAAGTCGTCAAGCAGTTGTAGGACAAAGTCAGATAGCCGGTGCGTCAAACCACCACACCCAGCCAGGTCGCACCCAGCAGCAACACCGCCATGCTGCGGTTGAAGCGCTGCGTGGCCTTGGCCGACCGAAACACCTGTGCCGATCCGACGCCCAGCAGCGCCCACGTGCCCAGGCATGGCAGCGAAATCAGGAAAAATATCAGTGACAGGTACACCACCTGGCTCTGGCGCTCCTCACCATTGCCAGCAAAGACGCTCACAACCGCGAGCGCCATCATCCACGTTTTCGGGTTGATCAACTGCAGGCTGGCGGCGCCGATCAGGCCCAGGGGTTTTTGGCTCGCATCGACGTCGATGGTTTGCGCCGCGGCGCTGAATATCTGCCAGGCCAGGTAATTCAGCCAGGCGACGCCGATCCATTGCATGGCGGTTTGTACCTTGGGCACGTGCACCCATGACTCGCCAACGCCTGAACCCACCAGCAGCACGAGCCCCGCGGCACCGAGACAGGCGCCCAGGATGATAGGCAGCGCCGCCTTGAAACCGTAACGGGCACTGTGGCTCAGCACCAGGATATTGGTGGGGCCGGGCGTGATCGACGCGACAAAGGCAAACAGCGTAAAGGGCATAAACGTGGACAGCATGGTGGATGACTCCGATAAACCAAATGATGGAGTCGATCTTCACAAGCCCGCGTGCTACCTGTCTGGAAGATTTGAGCAGCGTTTGCGGTAGGCGGCGGGCGTAAGGCCGTAGGCGCGCACGAACCAGCGGCCGAGGTGGCTCTGGTCGGCAAAGCCCAATGCAATCGCTACATCCGCCGGTTGTTCGCCGTTGGCCAGCAAGTGCCGGGCCCGCGCCAGGCGCAGTTGCACCAGGTAAGCGTGAGGCGGCAGGCCAAACGCGCTCTTGAAGGCGCGGGTCAGGCGGAACCGGTCGACGCCGCAGGCCAGGGCCAGTTCGTCCATGCCCACATCCATGTGCAAGTGGGCATGCAGGTATTCCCGGGCCTTGTGGGCCACCTGCGGCAGGCGCGGGTCTTCACGGTAGCGGGTGCGCCAGTAGAGTTGCCCGGTGAGGCGTTCCAGCAATTGGTCCATGGCACGTTGGCGCACGATGCGCAGTTCGCCGCTGTGCAGGGTCTGGAAGGCTTGGCTGGTGGCCAGGGCCAGGCGTGGGTCACTGGCCAAGGTGCTGGCAAACGCCAACTGGCTGCCTGGCGGCGCCTCTTCGAACACCGCACTCACTTCGCGCGCCAACCAGTGTGGGTCGAGGTAGAGCATATGGTAAGTGAAGCCGTCGGCAGTGGGCGCATCGCCGTCATGCAACTCGCCGGGTTCCACCAGGAACACCTGGCCGGGCACGCTGTTGTGGCGGGTGCGGCGGCAGTTGAATTGCTGCACGCCTTGTTCGGTGACGCCGATCAGGTAGCTGTCGTGCCAATGCGGGTCGTACGCATGGCCTTCGAAGTGCGCGCGCAAGGTCTCGATACCGGTGTCGGCGTCCTGGGACAGGTCGATCCAATTGTGCGCGGCCATACATCACCGAAACGGAATACGTGAGGCTATTAGCGCCCAGCACTGGATGGGCGTCTAGAAGGTTTGTGCAGCCTCAACCGAACAAGCCAGCGGCGATATTGATCGAGAACCCCAGGATCGCCGTGTTGAACAGAAACCCGATCAACGATTGCCCCAGCACCACCTTGCGCATGCCGCGGGTGGCAACCCCGACATCGGAGGTCTGCACCGCCACGCCGATGGTGAAGGAGAAGTACAGGAAGTCCCAATAGTTGGGGGTCAGCAAGCCTTCGGCAAAGCGCAACGCCGGTTCCTTGCCATCCCAGGTGTAATAGAGGCGGGCGTAATGCACGCTAAAAATCACCCCGATCAGCAACCACGAACCGATCACCGTGAGCCCGGTAAACCCGTAGTGCAGCAGGCGTTCGGAGGCGGCCAGGTCCTTGCTGCCTACCAGTTCGAAGGTGATGGTCGCCAGGCTGGCGATGGCTGCGATACACACCGTGAACAGCACCAGCCCGGCGTTTTCATCCTCGATTTCGGCGATACGCTTCACATCCGCAGCCTTGGCGCGACGCGTCAGCCATAGCATCAGCACCAGGTAGGTCCACACGCCGGCGTTCCAGCCGATGAGGATTTTGCTGGCGAGCGTGTCAGCCGGCGCCAGGATGCCCACGGCAATGCCCAGCACGGCGGCGGCGGAGAGGCGAGGGTGGGTGCGGGCGAGGAAGGGCATGGCGGCTCACAGACAGTCATTTGTGAGCACCATAACCCCTGTAGGCGCTGGCGTGCCAGCGATGGCATCTACTCGGTGAGCCTGACAGGCCGAGGTGTCTGCATCGCGGGCAAGCCCGCTCCTACACGGGGTGGGGCGTTGATCAGTCGGGTGTGTGGCGCTTGCGCACCCGTTTCATCACCACCACAAAGAACACCGGCACGAACACCACCGCCAGCGTCGCGGTGATCATCCCGCCAATGACACCCGTGCCAATCGCCTGTTGGCTGGCCGAACTGGCCCCGGTGGCAATCGCCAGCGGCACCACGCCGAGGATGAACGCCAGGGACGTCATGACGATCGGCCGCAACCTGAGGCGCGCGGCCTTCAACGTGGCGGTGATCAAGTCTTCACCCTGGTCGTACAGGTCCTTGGCGAATTCGATGATCAGGATCGCGTTCTTCGCCGACAGGCCGATGATGGTGATCAAGCCGACCTTGAAGAACACATCATTGGGCATGCCGCGCAAGGACACCGCCAGTACCGCACCGAGTACGCCCAACGGTACCACCAGCAACACCGATGTCGGGATCGACCAGCTTTCATACAACGCCGCCAGGCACAGGAACACGATCAGCAGCGACAAGCCCAGCAACAAGGGCGCCTGGGCGCCGGACAGGCGTTCCTGCAAGGACAGGCCGGTCCACTCCTGGGCCAGGCCGGCTGGCAATTGGCTGACCAGGCGCTGGATTTCATCCATCGCCTCACCGGTACTGTGGCCAGGTGCCGCTTCGCCAGAAATCGCGATGGCCGGGTAGCCGTTGTAACGGGTCAATTGCGCCGGACCCTGGGTCCATTTGGCTTCGACAAATGCCGACAGCGGCACCATTTTGCCAGCGTTGTTGCGCACATTGATCTTCATCAAGTCCGCCACCTGGCTACGCTGGTCGCCTTCGGCCTGCACCACCACGCGCTGCATGCGGCCCTGGTTGGGGAAGTCGTTGATGTAGGCCGAACCGATGGCCGAGGACAGCACATTGCCGACGTCAGCAAACGATACACCCAACGCATTGGCCTGTTTGCGGTCCACCTCCAGCTGCACTTGCGGTGCCTCGGCCAGGGCGCTTTCGCGCACGTTGGCGAGGATCGGGCTTTTCTCGGCGGCCGCCAGCAACTCGGTGCGTGCCGCCATCAACGCGGCATGGCCGACGCCACCACGGTCCTGCAGGCGGAACTCAAAGCCGCTGGACGTGCCCAGGCCATCCACCGGCGGCGGCAGGATCGCATAGGCAATCGCGTCCTTGAGCTCGCTGAAGGCCATGTTGGCGCGGTCGGCAATCGACGCGGCGGAATCATCGCTGCCGCGCTCCGACCAATCCTTGAGCGTGGTAAACGCCAGCGCCGCGTTCTGCCCCGAGCCGGAGAAACTGAAGCCCATGATCATGGTGGTATCACCCACGCCTGGTTCCTCGGCGTTATGCGCTTCGATCTGCTCGGCCACCTGCACCGTGCGATTCTTGCTCGCGCCGGGCGGCAGTTGGATATCGGTGATGGTGTAGCCCTGGTCTTCCACCGGCAGGAACGAGGAGGGCAGGCGGCTGAACATCCACCCCAGGCCCACCAGCAGCACTAGGTAGATCAGCAGGTAGCGGCCGCTGCGCTTGAGGGCATAGGCCACCCAGCCTTCATAACGATCGGTGAGCCGCTCGAAGCGGTGGTTGAACCAGCCGAAGAAACCGCCCTTGGCATGGTGCTCGCCCTTGGCAATCGGCTTGAGCAAGCTCGCGCACAGGGCTGGGGTCAGGGTCAGGGCGAGGAACGCCGAGAACAGGATCGACGTGGCCATCGACAGCGAGAATTGCTGGTAAATCACCCCTACCGAGCCCGCCATGAACGCCATTGGCAGGAACACCGCGACCAGTACCAGGGTGATGCCGATGATGGCGCCGGTGATCTGGCCCATGGCTTTTTTCGTCGCCGCCTTGGGTGACAGGCCTTCGGTGGCCATGATCCGCTCGACGTTCTCCACCACCACGATCGCATCGTCCACCAGGATACCGATCGCCAGCACCATGCCGAACATGGTCAGCACGTTGATGGAAAAGCCCAGCAACAACATGGTGGCGAAGGTGCCCATCAGCGCAATCGGCACCACCAGGGTCGGGATCAGCGTGTAGCGCACGTTCTGCAGGAACAGGAACATCACCGCGAACACCAGGGCCATTGCCTCAAGCAGCGTGTAGACCACCTTGGTGATCGAGACTTTGACGAACGGCGAGGTGTCGTACGGGATCTTGTATTCCACATTGGCCGGGAAGTAGCGCGACAACTCGTCCATTTTCGCCCGCACCAGGGTGGCGGTGCTCAGCGCGTTGGCACCGGGCGACAGTTGCACGCTGACGGCGGTGGATGGCTTGCCATTCAGGCGCGTGGAAAACTGGTATTCCTGGCTGCCGATTTCCACTCGCGCCACGTCGCCGACGCGCACGGTGGAACCGTCCGGGTTGGCCTTGAGCACAATGTCTGCGAATTCGGCCGGGGTCGACAACTGGCCCTTGACCAGGATCGCCGCAGTGATTTCCTGGGTCTTGGTGCCGGGCAAATCACCGATGCTCCCCGCCGACACCTGGGCGTTCTGCGCGCTGATCGCGGCATTCACGTCGGCCGGGGTCAAGTTGAAACCGATCAGTTTCTGCGGGTCGATCCAGATGCGCATTGCACGTTCGGCACCGTACAGCTGCGCCTTGCCCACGCCATCGAGGCGCTTGAGTTCGTTCATCACGTTGCGCGCCAGGTAATCGCTGAGCGCCACGTCATCGAGCTTGCCGTCGCTGGAGGTCAGCGTCACCAGCAACAGGAAGCCGGCGGAGACTTTCTCAACCTGCAAGCCTTGCTGGGTCACCGCCTGGGGCAGGCGCGGCTCCACGGCCTTGAGCCGGTTCTGCACGTCGACCTGGGCCATCTCCGGGTCGGTGCCGGGCTGGAACGTCGCGGTGATGGTGGCCGAGCCCAAGCTGCTCTGGGATTCGAAGTACAGCAGGTGATCGGCGCCGTTCAGTTCCTGCTCGATCAGGCTGACCACGCTTTCGTCCAGAGTCTGGGCCGAGGCGCCGGGGTACACGGCATAGATTTCAACTTTCGGCGGCGCGACGTTGGGGTACTGGGCCACCGGCAACTGCGGGATGGCGAGCGCGCCGGCCAGCAGGATAAACAGGGCGACCACCCAGGCGAAGATCGGGCGGTCAATGAAGAACTGCGGCATGGTAAGTGATTCCTTTCCTTAGCGGACAGAGGCCTGGGCATTCGGCGCGGGGCTGTCGTCCACTTCGACTTTTTCGCCGGGGCGCGCGTGTTGCAGGCCCTCGACGACGATACGGTCGCCGGGTTTGAGGCCGCTGCTGACGATCCAGCGGTCCTCGATCACCGCGCCAAGCTCCACTGGCTGCTGGCTCACGGTCTGCTCGGCGTCCAGCAACAGCACCATCGGGATGCCCGCGCTGTCGCGGGTGATAGCGCGTTGCGGCACGCTGATGCCTTGCTTGTCGATCGCCTGTTCCAGGCGCACCCGCACAAAGCTGCCGGGCAGCAGGTCGAGGTCCGGGTTGGGGAACTCGCTGCGCAGGATGATTTGCCCGGTGCCGGGATCGACGCTGATCTCGGCGAAGAGCAATTTGCCTGGCAGCGGGTAAAGGCTGCCGTCGTCCTGGATCAGCGTGGCCTTGGCCTGGTCCTGGCCGACCTGCTTCAAGCTGCCGGCACGGAAGGCACGGCGCAGGTCATTCAACTCGCGGGTGGACTGGGTCAGGTCGGCGTGGATCGGGTCCAACTGCTGGATGATCGCCAGCGGCGTGGCCTCGTTCTGGCCGACGAGCGCCCCCTCGGTCACCAACGCGCGGCCGATGCGTCCGGAAATCGGCGCGGTCACGGTGGCGTAGCCCAGGTTCAGCCTGGCGCGTTCGACGGCGGCCTTGTTGGCGGCGACATCGGCGTTGGTCTGGCGCACGGCGGCGCGGGCGTTGTCGTAGTCCTGGCCGCTGATGGCGTTGCTTTCCACCAACTGGCTGTAGCGCTGTTCTTGCAAGTGCGCCTGGAAGGCATTGGCCTGGGCCTTGCTCAGGTTGGCCTGGGCACTGTCCAGGTCGGCCTTGAAGGGCGCGGGGTCGATGCGAAACAGCACGTCGCCTTGTTTCACGTCGTGGCCTTCCTTGAACACCCGCTGCATGACGACGCCCGCGACCCGTGCACGCACTTCGGCAATGCGCGGCGCGGCGATGCGCCCGCTCAGTTCGCTGGTGATCGAGAGCGGTTTGGCCTGCAGGGTTTCGATGCGCACTTTGGCCAGGGGCATTTCTGGCGCTTCGGCGGCGGAGTCGCCACACGCGCTCAGGGCCAGGGTGAGGGCCAGCAGGCAAAACGGCGCAAACAGATTCTTCGACATGCTCTTATCCCAATATTGACTGGCGCATCCTAAAGTCACCTGCGCCCTGGTGCTGTGAAGCTGTGTAGGCCGTGTGTGAAGAAATGTAAGGTGCGACCCATAGTCCGCAGAGGGCGTATATCCTTGCACAATCCTGCAAACAACCAAGATCGATGTGGGAGCAAGCCCGCTCCCACAAGGGTCTGTGCACAGCCGACGAACCGCATTATTTGGAAACACCATGCCCAACATCCTCCTGGTGGAAGACGACGCCGCACTCTCCGAGCTGATTGCCAGCTACCTGGAACGCAATGGCTATCACGTCAGCGTGCTCAGCCGTGGCGACCACGTTCGCGAACGCGCACGCCTGAACCCACCGGACTTGGTGATCCTCGACCTGATGCTGCCCGGTCTCGACGGCCTGCAAGTGTGCCGCCTGTTGCGCGCCGACTCGGCGGGCCTGCCCATCCTGATGCTCACCGCCCGTGATGACAGCCACGACCAAGTGCTGGGCCTGGAAATGGGCGCCGATGACTACGTGACCAAACCCTGCGAACCGCGTGTGTTGCTGGCCCGTGTGCGTACGTTGCTGCGCCGTAGCAGCTTGTCCGAGCCCCAGCTCGCCAATGACCAGATCATCGTGGGCAACCTGTGCATCGACCTGTCGGAGCGCACCGTGACCTGGCGCGAGCAGGCCGTGGAGTTGTCCAGCGGCGAATACAACCTGCTGGTGGTGCTGGCCCGGCATGCCGGCGAAGTGCTCAGCCGCGACCAGATCCTGCAACGCCTGCGTGGTATCGAGTTCAACGGCACCGACCGGTCGGTGGATGTGGCCATCTCCAAGCTGCGGCGCAAGTTCGATGACAACGCCGGCGAAGCGCGCAAGATCAAGACGGTATGGGGCAAGGGCTACCTGTTCAGCCGTTCCGAGTGGGAATGCTGACCCATGTTCCGTGTATTGCTGCGTCTCTACCTGATCACCATCGTCACCTACAGTGCGGCGATCTACCTGATCCCCTCGTTGGTGATCCAGCTGTTCGAACACCGCTACATGAACTACAACATCGAGCAGACTCGCGGCCAGCAAAAGCTGATCGTCAAGCAATACCTGCGCGCACCGGTGGAACGCTGGTCACAGGTGACCGACCAGCTGGGCCGTGACTTCGCACCCTTGAAAGTGCAATTGCTGCTGCGCCAGGACGCCAGCTACACCCCGACCGAAGAAAAACTGCTGGAGCAGGGCAAGCCAGTCGTGCGCCTGGGGGAGTGGGGGTGGATGGAGGAAATCAGTTCGCCGATCAACGAGCAATTCGTGGTCAAGCTGACAGTTCCGCCCGATCCGATGGACATGAACGTCCTGTACTGGGCGATCAACGTGCTGATCGTCGCTGCGCTGCTGGCCTGCCTGTTGGTGTGGCTGCGTCCGCACTGGCGCGACCTGGAACGCTTGAAAAGCACCGCGGGGCAATTGGGCCAGGGCAACCTGGCCGAGCGTACGCGCATTCCGGCCAGCTCCAGCATCGGCAGTCTGGCCTCGGTGTTCGACACCATGGCCGACGACATCGAACACCTGCTCAACCAGCAGCGCGACCTGCTCAACGCGGTCTCCCACGAACTGCGCACGCCGCTCACTCGCCTGGATTTCGGCCTGGCGCTGGCGCTCTCCGAAGACTTGCCCGAGGCCAGTCGCGAACGCCTGCAAAGCCTGGTGGCGCATATCCGCGAGCTGGATGAACTGGTGCTCGAGCTGTTGTCCTACAGCCGCCTGCAAAACCCGGCGCAACTGCCAGAGAGGGTCGAGGTGGTGCTCGATGAATTTATCGACAGCGTGCTTGGCAGCGTCGACGACGAGCTGGAAAACCCCGAGATCGTCATCGACGTCGTACTCGATTGCGCCGTGGAGCGCTTCAGCCTCGACCCGCGCCTCACCGCCCGTGCGTTGCAGAACCTGCTGCGCAATGCCACGCGTTACTGCGACAAGCGCATCCAGGTCGGCGTCAAGGTGTGCCCCAAGGGCTGTGAAATCTGGGTGGACGATGACGGCATCGGCATCCCGCTGGACCAGCGCGAGCGCATCTTCGAGCCGTTCTACCGCCTGGACCGCAGCCGTGACCGTGCCACCGGTGGTTTCGGCCTGGGCCTGGCCATCAGCCGGCGCGCCCTGGAAGCCCAGGGCGGCACCTTGACGGCATTGGCGTCGCCGCTGGGCGGCGCGCGATTCCGGGTGTGGTTGCCCAGCGTCGGCTGATCAGAGCACCTTAACCGCGCGGCCGATCGCCTGGATCGGCCCGGTGGGCTTACCGGTTGGCGAGCCCCGTGGATCCTCCAGGGTCAGCTCGAACAGTTGGTTCTGCGTCAGCGGCGGCAGCTTGTCGAGTGGCACCGACAGCGTCTGCCCCGGCTTGACCAGGCCCAGGGACACGGGCCCCTGCCAACCGTCGCCTTTGGTCCAGAACTGCAGGGCCTTGTCGGCCGGCACTTCCATCACACCCAGCGGGATCAACTGAATCTGCTGATCGTTACTGGCCTGGATCACCCAGCCCGGTGCCTGGTTTTGCGGTGCAACCAGCACCACCACGAAGCTTGGCTCGGCAGTGGGCGGGCGGGTCAGCAGCAACCCGGCCAGCACCAGCGTGGTCAGCAACCCGGCACCGGCCAGGCCACGCCACACTGCCAGCAAGTCCCACCAGGGCGTTCGGGCACTGGCGGTGTTGCGTTCGATGCGTCGCCATAATTCAGAGGAAGGTGGTACGGGCTCCGCCAGGGCCGTCAACGGCAACAGGCGCTGTTCCCAGGCATCAACCGCTGCGCGTAGCTCGGCGTCGTGGGCGAGGCGTTGTTCCACCTCGACGCGCTGTTCGCCAGGCAGGGTGCCCAGCACGTATTCGCTGGCCAGTTCGTCCAGTGGGTTGCTCATGCCATGCACTCCCGCAGCGCGGCGAGGCTACGTTTGATCCAGGCTTTGACGGTCCCCAGCGGGGTGTCCAGTTTCCGGGCGATTTCGCTGTGGGAATAACCGTCGACATAGGCATGCAGGATGCACGTGCGGCGGGCCGGATCGAGCTGCTCCAGGCAGGTGTGGACCTGCCCCGAGCGCGAAGCGAATTCAAAGGTGTCGGTTGTAGCGACGCGCTCGTGCTCGTCGCTCAACGGTATTTCACGGTAATGATTGCGCACGACATTGAGCGCCAGGTGCCGGGTCACACTGAACACCCAGCCACGGGCGGAGCCGCGATCGGGGTCGAAACTGCCGGCGCCGCGCCAGACCTTGATGAAGGCGTCATGCACGATGTCTTCGGCCAGGGACTTGTCCCTGACGATGCGCAGCGCCACGCCGAGCAAACGGCTGCTGTCCTGCTCATAGAGCTGGCGCAAGGCGCGTTGATCGCCACGGGCGCACGCCCGCAGACAGGCTTCGTAATCAAACACGTGATGCTACCCCCAAGCGCCAAACCGCATATTTATCCGCATTGGGGGCAGCGTAGCCGAGTTTGTTCAGTTGGCCGCCCAGAAAATGTAGTCGGCCTGGTACTTCACCACTTCCTGCTTGCCTTTGTTGGCAGCGGTGCACTCAGTGCTCGGCGCCACGCCACCCTTGAGCGCGACGCGCTGGATGTAGCTCACGCCACTCATCGCGCCCTTGCCTTCGGCCGGGTTGGCCTTGACCAGTTGATACGGCAGGTTGCCCGCACCGGACGGCGCCACGGCCAACTGGGTGCCGGTGACTTTCGAACCGTCCTTGGCCTGCCAGGTAGCGGGTGGGCCGAAATAGGTGCCCACTTGCTTGCCGCTGCGGTCATTCAGCACCGCCTTTGGCCCGACAAAGGTCCACTCGGTCTGGCCCGCAGCGTTGGCTTTGTCGCGGCACTCGTAGGTGATTTCGCCGACGCCGGTGGTTTCCAGCGCCACCTTGTGGCCATCCGGCACCTTGATGCTGTCGGGCAAGCCGGTCTGGGCGAAGGCAGCAGGTGCAGCGGCGAGCAGGGCAGTGAGGCAGAACAGTGCTTTAGCGTTCATGGGTACTTCTCCATTTCAGTAAAACAGCGGGGTGACTGAGAGGTACTACCCATGGCACGCACGATTGGATGCAGCGATTAGAAAATAAATGATAGAGGGCGCACACTGTGCCCCCGCTTTACCCGAGGAGAGATTGGCAATGACTGGTGTTCACACGTCTGCTCAACAAGGTTTCTCTACCCAGGCCGTCACCTACGCCCAGGGCCGGCCGGATTACCCAAGGCAACTGACGGGCTGGCTGGCCGAGACCCTGCGCATCGATGCCCAGTCGAACGTGATTGACCTGGGCGCCGGCACCGGCAAGTTCACCCGTTTGCTCAGCACCCTGGCACCGACATTGACCGCCGTCGAGCCGGTCGCGGCCATGGGCGCCCAGTTGACCAAACTGCTGCCGGCCGTACGCCTGGTCAATGGCACCGCTGAATCCATCCCACTGCCCGCCGCCAGCGCTGATGCGGTGGTGTGTGCCCAGGCATTCCACTGGTTCTCCACGGAGGCTGCCCTGGCAGAAATCCATCGCGTGCTCAAGCCCGACGGCCGCCTTGGCCTGGTGTGGAACGTGCGGGATGAATCGGTGGATTGGGTCGCCGCCATCACTGACATCATCACTCCCTACGAAGGCGACACCCCGCGCTTTCACACCGGGCGCTGGCGCGAGGCTTTCACCGGCGAGTACTTTTGCGCACCCGAAGTGACCTTTTTTCCCTACAGCCACGTCGGCAGCCCTCAAGAAGTGATCATGGACCGTTTCCTCTCCGTGAGTTTTATCGCGGCGCTTCCCGAGGCACCCAAAGCCATGGTTACCGCACAATTGCAGGCACTGATCGACACCCATCCGGCGTTGAAAGGGCGGGAGACGGTCGCCTTCCCCTACGAGACCCAGGCCTACGTCTGCCATCGACTGAGTTAAAAGGCATAAAGTCAGATCATATTGATATAAGTCGTTATAAGAAAAATCGCTATCCTGCGGCCAGAAATTTATAAGGCCGCAGGTAGCTTTAATGGATGTGGGTAATTTTGGTTTTGTGGTTGCTGGCCTGATCGTTGGTTTTATCGTAGGCATGACCGGTGTGGGCGGGGGTTCGTTGATGACCCCGATCCTGCTGTGGTTCGGCATCAACCCCGCCACCGCGGTGGGCACCGACCTGTTGTACGCGGCCATCACCAAGTCCGGTGGCGTGCTGGTGCACAGCAAGAACAAGAACATCGACTGGACCATCACCGGCTGGCTGACGCTGGGCAGTGTGCCTGCGGTGTTGCTGACCCTGTGGTTCCTGGCCAGCCTGCACACTGACCCCAGTGCCATGAATGCGGTGATCAAGCAGGCCCTCGGCGTGGTGCTGCTGCTGACGGCCTTGGCGATTCTGTTCAAGAAAAGCCTGTTGGCGTTTGCCCAGCGGCATGCCGGCGATGACTACCACATGAGTCCGCGCAACCTGAACGCGCTGACGGTGGTGACGGGGGCGATCCTCGGCACCATGGTTGCCCTGACGTCCATTGGCGCGGGTGCGCTGGGGACCGTGGCGTTGTTTATTCTGTATCCGTTCCTGGCTACGCGGCGGTTGGTGGGGACTGAGATCGCGCATGCCGTGCCGCTGACCTTGGTGGCGGGATTGGGCCATGCCAGCATGGGTAACATGGACTGGCATCTGCTGGGCTTTTTGTTGATGGGGTCGTTGCCGGGGATTTATATCGGTAGTCATATGACGGGCAAGCTTCCGGATGGGGTGTTGCGCCCGTGTTTGGCGGTGATGCTCATGGCTATCGGCTACAAACTGGCGTTTTGATTTGGGGGCATATCCGTTGTTTGGGTAACGGCGGCTTAGGTTCCGTCCTTACGGCGGGTCACTTTTGAAAAAAGAGCCCAAGAGTAACCATGGCACTTGACCCAACATTCGGCACCTCGCCTAGGCTCGGTTTACTTACGGACTCAAGCCTGAGTACGGCCAGCGTGTTGGGTGGGGCGCCTCAGATCAGAAGCAAGCCAAAATTAGCTTCGTCTGGGGGATAGAGCACCCACCTTTGACCGAGACCGACAGTAAAAAAACGGTCAGATCCCAGGTCGCCGTGCTGGGTCGATAGATCAATCACATACTAGCTTTTCTGTGGGAGCTGGCTTGCCTGCGATGCAGGCACCTCGGTACATCAGGCATACGGGCTGATTCCATCGCAGCCAAGCCAGCTCCCACCTTTGACCGAGGTCGACAATAAGAAACCTGTCGGGTTACGAGCACATCGAGCCTAAGCTGCTGTACCGGGCCCATTCCCAATCTGCCAGACAAACGGCGGCTCAACCCCATTAACCACCCAATCCCCCACAATCCGCGCCTTGTAGATCACCGGATTATGCGACGACACCGTCCGCGCATTACGCCAATGCCGATCCAGCGCCTTACCCTGGCGCACATCCGACGCCCCCAATGCATTGAACAACTCACTGGTCGCACGCTGGATCAACTCGGACACCACCACCTGTGCAGTGGCCGACTCAATCTCGGCCGCCACGTTGGCCTCACGCTCCACGGCTTCATCCCCCCCAAACCGCGCGACATAAGCCCGTTGCGCCGGCAGCGTCGCTTTCAACGCGCTGGCCTCGGCGGCGTACACCAGGGCAGCCACGTCGCCCACTACCTGTTGAATCTGCGGATCCTGGCTCACATGGGCCGCATTGCCATGGCTGTAGATGCGCTGGCGGCTGCGCACCTGATGCGCCACATCACGCAATGCCGCACGGCCGATACCCGCCAGGCTGGCGAGCAACACCAACTGGTAGAACGCGGTCTGGTATTTGAACCGGGTGGCAAAGTCGATGACGTTGCCTGCTTCCACCACGGCATCGGTAAAGCGTGACGTGCCGCTGCCCGTAGTGCGCTGGCCAAAACCGTCCCAGTCATCGCTGTGCACCACGCCAGGCTGGCGGGCACGGGTGGCGGCGATCACGTCGGCGCCGGTGTCGCTGCGCTGGGCGTAGACGTCGATCCAGTCGGCGAAAATGCTGCCGGTGCTGTAGAACTTTTCTCCATTGAGCTTCCAATGGTCACCGTCGGGGCTGACTTGGGTGACCACATCGCCGATGGCCACGTTGCCGATTTCGGTCCAGGCGCAACCGACGATATCGCCCTCCACGAAACGCTTGAACCACAGGTCGCGACCGGCACTGGGCGGTGCATTCAGGCGGTCTTCGGCAAAGGCAAAGTGCCCGCGTAGGGCCTGGGGCAGATTTGAGTCGGCTTCGGCCAGTTCGATCAGCAGTTCAAACAACTGCGGCAAGGAAGCACCGCCACCACCGTACTCCACGGGAACGCGCACCGCGCCAAAGCCGGCGGCTTTTAGCCACTGGATCGGCTCGTGGGGCAGGGTGCGGCTCTGTTCGCGCTGTACGGCGCCCTCGGCGATGCGTTGAAAAATCGGCCGGAAGCGCGCAGCCAGGGTCGGGTAGTCCGCGCCGGTCGACAGCGGGTTGATGACGTGTTGTTCGGTCATGGGCAAGGTTCCTGGGCAGTGATCGGTACAGGGGGGATTGCACAGTCCGTGCCGGGCGCCGCTGCCCGTATTTGCGGGGTAAAGCCCCAAGCCACTGTTGCCCTGGCAACAGCTGTTCGACAAACCAGCCCACTCTGCGACATCGTCGTCGGCACCTCCAATTGCGCCCAGAGCCCCTGGCATGGGCGTTTCACCGGCCTGGCATGCTTGCTGCTCAAGCCCTGGGTACATCCCTTTGTGCGAGGTACCGTTCGATGAGTCAGCAAGCCGTGAAATTTGCCTATTGGGTGCCCAACGTCAGCGGTGGGCTGGTGGTCAGCAAGATCGAGCAACGCACTCACTGGGGCATTGATTACAACCGCAAGCTGGCGCAGCTCGCCGAAGCCGCCGGTTTTGAGTACGGCCTCACCCAAATCCGCTTCACTGCCGGCTACGGCGCCGAAAACCAGCATGAATCCGTAGCGTTCAGCCACGCGCTGTTGGCTGCGACCACCACGCTCAAGGTGATCGCCGCTATCCTGCCCGGCCCGTGGCAACCAGCGCTGGCGGCCAAGCAACTGGCGACCATCGACCAGCTCACCAACGGCCGTATCGCGGTGAACATTGTCAGCGGCTGGTTCAAGGGCGAGTTCCAGGCCATTGGCGAACACTGGCTGGAGCACGACGAACGCTATCGCCGTTCCGAAGAATTCATCCGCGCCCTCAAAGGCATCTGGACCCAGGACGACTTCACCTTCAAAGGCGACTTCTACCGGTTCAACCATTACACCCTCAAGCCCAAGCCACTGGGCCAGCCGGAAGTGTTCCAGGGCGGTAGCTCGCGGGCGGCGCGGGATATGGCCGCACGGGTGTCGGACTGGTACTTCACCAACGGCAACACCCCGGAAGGCATCAAGGCTCAGGTCGACGACATCCGCGCCAAGGCGGCGGCGAATAACCATTCGGTCAAGGTCGGCGTCAATGCGTTCGTGATTGCCCGCGACACCGAAGAAGAAGCCCGTGCCGTGCTGGCGGAGATCATCGACAAGGCCGATCCGGAGGCCGTGAATGCCTTTGGTGATGCAGCCAGGCAGGCCGGCAAGGCTTCACCGGAAGGCGAGGGCAACTGGGCCAAGTCCAGTTTCGAGGACCTGGTGCAGTACAACGATGGCTTCAAGACCAACCTGATCGGCACGCCGCAGCAGATCGCCGAGCGCATCGTCGCGCTCAAGGCAGTGGGGGTGGACCTGGTGCTCGCCGGTTTCCTGCACTTCCAGGAAGAAGTCGAGTACTTCGGCAAGCGCGTGTTGCCGCTGGTGCGTGAGCTGGAGGCCAAGGCTGCGATCAAGAACGTGGCGTGAACACGACTACCGCCGCCCGCAATTTGTTATTGCCGAACCGGCACATGCGTTCGAACTCCCCATGGCTGACCGGCAAATGCTGGCAGTCCAGGGGTTGACGGTGCTGGCTGTGGTCAACGTCCGGGTCGTGCAGGTAGACGAAGTCATCGTCGCAGTCAGTGACCATTACCCAGTGCGGTGACTTGGAGCGCGTGAGGCGGTAGCTGCTGATCAACACCAGTGGCTGGCCGCCGTCACGTAATACCTGGGGCAAGTCCAGCGCGCCACCGAACACTTGCTCGACGTCACTGCTCGCCAATTCCTCTTCGAATGCCTCATGCACCAGGCGCATGACGTCCTTTTTATGCGCATCACGCACGCCATCCAGAAACAGCGGCCCGCGCACATTCACCTGCATGCGCACCGCAAAACCGCGACGCCAGGCGGCCAAGGCCAGCCCTTGCGGGCTGCAACCGCCATGGCCGGCGGTCATGAACACGGTGGTCGCTTCGCGCCAGATCTGCAGCTCTTCACGCCGTTGCGCCACGCGCTCCGGCACCAATGCGCCCATGGCCATCAGCAGGCACGCCGCGCCGCAGGTGAAGTCGGTGGTCTGCTGGTAATACGGCACGCTTTGCGGGCGCGCATCCTGATGCTGCACGATGCGTTTCTCCAGGCGCAGGGCGGCGGTGTGGTCTTCGTAGTAGTCGTTGATGAGGGCGAAACGCCGGTAGCCATTGCGCTCATACAGGGCCAGGGCAGCAGGATTGTCGGTGCGCACCTCCAGGCGCAGGTAGGCACAGTCGTGTTCCACCGCGATGGTTTCGATGCGTGTAAGCAACTGCTTGCCCAGCCCAAGGCCGCGTGCAGGCTCGGCGATGGCGATGGAATACAGGCGCGCCAACGAGGTGCCACGGTGGAACAGCACCAGCGCGTAGCCGAGCAACTGTCCCTCTTTTTCCGCCACCAGCAACTGGCCGTTGGCGCGGCTGACCATCCACTGGAAACTGCGCGATGACAACCGGTCGGTGGTGAAACAGTGCTGTTCCAGTGCCACCAATTCAGGCACATCGCAGGGGGTTGCAACGCGAAAGCAAAGAGCCATATGACCGCCGTAAAAGTTGCGTAACGAAACGGGACTTCTCTAAAAGATCGTGCTTAATAGAAAAGGTCGAGTTCTCTAAAGCGGATCAAATATTATGTCGGCGGTACAAGGTCATTGGCGTGAAGTATCCGAGCAAACGCTCGCGGCGACAATAACTAATAAAGGTTATTTTTCCGCACCTCTCAAAGGAACCCGTCAAGTAGTGATCATTGTCGAGCGCAAGGAAGATTGGGCCTCCTACTTCCCCAGCGAAGACATCGTCACGGCTCAGGAGTACTTGGAACAGACCCGGGAAAACGAGACCGGCAAGCGTGTGCAGGTAATCAACCTGTGCCGCAGCTACAAGTACCTGGGGCACGGTTATTACTGTTCGTTGCTCGCCGAGGCCCGCGGGCACAAGGTGATTCCCTCGGTGCGTACCATCAGCGAACTGACGAAGAAGTCGCTGTACGGCCTGGCCCTGGACGACCTGGATAAAACCCTCGATAAAGCCTTGAGTCATCACCTTTACAGCAATACCGAAGGCTTTACCCTGACACTTTACTTTGGCCGGACCAATATAGAGCCGTTGCAGGATCTGGCCCGCCAATTGTTTGAAACCTTCCCATGCCCGATTCTGTTAGTTGAATTCAAGCAGCACAACGGCTGGCACATCGAAGGGGTCAAGTCTGGCGTGTTGCACAAGTTGCGCGACGATCAGGAAGATCAATTCGCCCACGCCCTGGATAACTTCAGCCGCAAGATCTGGCGCCAGCCACGCTCACGTCGCCTGGCCCGTTACGACCTGGCCATCCTGCACGACCCCCAGGAACAATTACCGCCGTCGAACGCCAAGGCGCTGGATAATTTCATTCGCGTGGGCAAGGGCCTGGGCATCGATGTGGAGCTGATCGAGCGCAAGGACTACTCGCGCCTGGCCGAGTACGACGCCTTGCTGATCCGCGAGACCACCAGCGTCGACAATCACACCTACCGCTTTGCCAAGAAAGCCGAAAGCGAAGGCCTGGTGGTCATGGACGACCCGGCATCGATCCTGCGCTGTACCAACAAGGTCTACCTCACGGACCTGCTCAACAGCCATCAGCTGGGCATGCCCGCCACCGAGATTCTGTACAAGGAGCGACCGGAAGACTTCGAACGGGTCGGTGAGCGCCTGGGGTTCCCGCTGGTACTGAAGATCCCCGACGGCTGCTTCTCCCGCGGGGTGATCAAGGTCGAAAGCCAGGAAGCCTTGCTCAAGGCCACTGCGGAGCTGTTCGAGCATTCGGTACTGTTGTTGGCACAAGAGTTCTTTTACACCGAGTACGACTGGCGCATCGGTGTACTCAACCGCAAGCCGATCTTTGCCTGCCAATACTTCATGTCCAAGGGCCATTGGCAGATCTACAACCACAAGGCCATCGGCCAGGACATCAACGGCGAATGCCGCACCCTGGCGGTCCACGAGGCGCCCAAGGCGGTGGTGGAACTGGCCGTCAAGACCGCCAACCTGATCGGTGATGGCCTCTACGGCGTCGACCTCAAGCAGTCCGGCGACAAAGTGGTGGTGATCGAGGTTAACGACAACCCCAACCTGGATGCGGGTATCGAAGATGCCTACTTGCAGGACGACCTCTATGGCCTGGTGCTGGAAGAGTTCGTGCGGCGCCTGGAGTTGAAGCGTCAGGGCCAGGTCTGGTGAGCCGGCGATGATCCAGCGTTTTGAACTGACCGATGGCAAGCTGCGCAGCGGGGAGCATGATGATGCCCCGATCCTGTTGTTCAACAACCCTGATTTGGCCGAGCGTGAGTGGCTGCGTGACCACCACAAGCTGGACGAACACGCCCTGGCCTCGGCGCTCGACCCTGACGAAGTGTCACGTATCGAGTTTCACCCCGACAATCTGTTCCTGATCTGGAAACGCCCGGAGAATTACTCTGGCGGCGGCAACCTGGTGTTCGAGGTGTCGTCCTGCGGCCTGCTGTTTTCACCCAGTCGCCTGCTGGTGATCGCCACCGACGAAACCCCGCTCACCGGCCTGGGCCAGCGACGTCCGTTGCATACACCGCTGGATGTGTTGCTCGACCTGCTGCTCAACAACGTCCACCACTACCTGGGCCATCTCAAGGTGATCAAGCTGGTCGCCCGGGAGTTGCAGCAGCAGTTCAATGCGTCGATGAGCAACCACCACCTGATGCAGATGTTCAGCCTCAGCGAAAGCCTGATCTATTACATCAACGCGCTGCACAGCAACGGCGCGGTGCTGTCGCGGTTGCGCAACCATGCCGAAAAGGAGCATTTCAGCGCGGAAATCCTCGGGCTGATCGATGACCTGATCATCGAGAACCACCAGTGCTACAAACAGGCTGAGATCTATTCCAACGTCTTCTCCGGATTGATTGATGCGCGCGGCAACCTGATGAACAACAGCATGAACAACCTGTTGCGCAAGCTCACGTTGATCAACGTAGTGTTCCTGCCGCTGAACCTGATTGCGAGCATTGGCGGTATGTCGGAGTTCAGCATGATGACGGCGGGAACGCCGTGGTGGGTGTCGTATCCGTTGTTCCTGCTGGCGATGGGGCTGGGGGCCGGCTTGATGGTGTTGGGCCTCAAGCGGATAGCCGGCGGGTGAATGTCGTGTGAGCCTGTTGATCTTTTGTGTGGCTTGTCTTTTTGTGTACACATCCATTTGTGCGGTCATCGCGGCCAACCCGGCGTCCTGCCGGGTTACCCACGGATTCAAACCTGCGCTCGGCCAGCGTGGTTGACGGGGCGCCTAAGATCAAAAGCAGCTTCGTCTGGTGGATAGAGAACCCACTGTGGGAGCGGGCTTGCTCGCGAATGCGATGTGCCAGTCACAGATTTACTTGCTGACATACGGCTTTTCTGTGGGAGCTGGCTTGCCTGCGATGCAGACTCCTCGGTCCATCAGGTACACCGGGTTGATGCCATCGCAGGCAAGCCAGCTCCCACATTTGAACCGAGATCGACAGTAAGAAACCGGTCGGCTCCAAGGCCGCCACGCTGTTGATTTTGATCTTAGGCAGCCCCCAATCACTGTCGGATTACGGGCACACCGAGCTTAGGCGAGGTGCCGAGTGTTGGGGCACGAGCGTTTTGCTGGGCCTGTCCCCCAACAACAACCCCACACCGTCTAGGCCTGCAACGTAAACACCTCAAAGCCATCCGCGGTCACTGCCACCGTGTGCTCCCACTGCGCCGACAGGCTGTTGTCCTTGGTGACCACGGTCCACCCATCCTTGAGGCTGCGCACTTTCGAGCTGCCCTGGTTGAGCATTGGCTCCACGGTAAACACCATGCCTTCACGAAGTTCCAGCCCGGTGCCGGGACGGCCGAAGTGCAGGACCTGCGGTTCTTCGTGCATCTGCCGGCCGATGCCGTGGCCGCAATACTCGCGTACCACGCTGTAGCCGTTGGCTTGCGCATGGCGCTGGATCGCGTGGCCGATGTCGCCCAGGCGGGCGCCAGGCTTGACCTGGCGGATACCGGCCCACATCGCTTCGAAGGTCATTTCCACGAGGCGCCTGGCCTTGGGGGAAACGGTGCCGATCATGTACATCTTGCTGGAGTCGGCGATAAAGCCGCCTTTTTCCAGGGTGATGTCGATGTTGATGATGTCGCCGTCCTTGAGGATTTCCTTGGCGCTGGGCATGCCGTGGCACACCACTTCGTTGATTGAGGTGTTGATGGAGAAGGGGTAGTCGTACTGTCCCAGGCTGGCGGGGCGGGCGTTGAGGTCGTTGCGGATGAAGGCTTCGACGGCGGCGTCCAGCTCCAGGGTCGAGCGGCCGGCGGCGACGAAACCATCGAGCATAGTAAAGACCTGTGCCAGCAGGCGCCCGGCTTCACGCATCACGGCCAGTTGTGCGGCAGTCTTGATCATCAACTGCGCCCCCGGATCAGGTCTGGCTTGTCCAGCAACAGTTTGTTGATCAACTCGTTGTAGGGCAGGTGGGGGTTGAGTTCTGCGAGCAGCCCGATCTTGATCCAGAATTCAGCCTGGGCGTTGATGGAGCGGTCCATCGCGGCGCTGGCCAGGCGCAGTTGTTCGTGCAATTGGTCGGTGATCTTGACGATGCCCATGGTGTTCACTGTGCGGTAGGAATATACAAAGCGTATATGTTTCGTATATCAATCGTAAACCCCTCGCCGCTAAACGGCGGTTGGCCATTGACTTGGCCACGGGCCGCCGGTTAGTTTCGTCACATGACATTTCAAGCCTTTCGCAGCCAGCCAAGCATTATTACCGCCATTCCTCATTTGGCGGGATAGCGCACGGCTGTACCCAAACCCGCCCTAGAGGCGGGTTTTGTTTTTCCGTCTCCAGGGCCTTTGACAAAAAGCCAGGAGACACCCATGAGCACCTGCACCGCGCCTTACTCTGCCGACCCGGGACTGCTTGAACATTACGTGAAAAAGATTCTTGCTGCCCCGGTGTACGACCTGGCGGTGCGCACGCCCTTGCAGGCGGCCCCGGCCTTGTCGGCGCTGCTGGGTAACCAGGTATTGCTCAAGCGCGAAGACTTGCAACCGACCTTTTCCTTCAAGATTCGCGGCGCCTACAACAAGCTGGTGCAGCTCACGCCTGGGCAGAAAGCGCGTGGCGTCGTCACCGCGTCGGCCGGCAATCACGCCCAGGGCGTGGCCCTGGCGGCGCGGGAGCTGGGGATCGAGGCGCGCATTGTCATGCCCGCCAGCACCCCTGAGCTCAAGGTGCTGGGCGTGCGCTCACGCGGCGCGCAAGCGGTGCTGCACGGCGCGAGCTTCCCCTTTGCCCTGGCCCATGCGCTGCAGTTGGCCGAGTCGTCCGGCTGCACCTTCGTCTCGCCGTTCGATGACCCGGACGTAATTGCCGGCCAAGGCACCGTGGCCATGGAGATCCTGCGCCAACAGCAAGGGCCGTTGGACGCGATCTTCGTGCCGGTGGGCGGCGGTGGCCTGATCGCCGGCATTGCCGCGTACGTCAAATACCTGCGGCCCGAGGTGCGCATCATTGGCGTCGAACCCGAAGGGTCCAGTTGCCTGTTGGCGGCGCTGCGGGCCGGTGAACGGGTGGTGCTGCCCAGCGTCGACGGGTTTGCCGACGGCACGGCGGTGGCGCAGGTCGGCGCCTACGGGTTCGAGATCTGCCGGGACTGGGTGGATGAGGTCATCACCGTCAGTAATGACGAACTGTGCAGCGCCATCAAGCTGATCTACGACGACACACGTTCCATCACCGAGCCGTCCGGCGCGTTGGCAGTCGCCGGCATTCGTCAATACGTGGCCAGCCACAATCTGCATGGGCAGACCCTGGTGGCGATCAATTCTGGGGCGAATATCAACTTCGATAGTTTGCGACATGTTGCCGAAAGGGTCGCTGCGCAAGGCGCCGTTCAATCCCAAGCGTAGGGTTAAACGTTTAATCGACGCGGTTCGACGACGATTCAACGGATGCTGTTTAACATATATAACCCCGTACAGTGCTTATGAAGAAAGGTTACAACGAGGGCGGTTTTTGCCGAGTAGGCTTGGGTGTTACAAGCGTCTTCCAAGGTCGGTAAGACGTGGCGGGCGAGCGCCCGCCAGCTTCATGACAATCTGTTGGCAGTCTCAGGAAAGGAGAGGTTGACCATGCTTTCGGAATTAGAACTTCGCAGCATTATTGAAGGAAGTTTCCTGCCCAAACGGTGCGAATGCATCAAAGCCGAAGATGCCTCGTTGACGATCAAGGTCTATGACGACCGTGACCGTGATCGGGTGGATCTGGAAGTCAAAGGCATTAACGCGGACAAACTCGACAGCAGTCGAGCCATTTGCAACCTGATCACCGGGCTGCGCGAAGACCTCAAGCACACCCACGCACCCGTCCTGCAACGAGCGTCGGAGCGCGGCGTCTACTAGCTGGACGCTTGAGTGTGATGCACCGAAGCCCTATGGGCCTGGATGAACGCCAGGCCCAATACGGTTTCTGTAACCACCGCCAGCAAGATGCCGGGTCCCGCATTGCCATTGATCCACTCACTGAACCCTGATGCCGCCAACACAAAGCACCCGGTGATGAACCCGGTGGTCAGCGCGCGGCGTGTGTCTGAAGGGGGCGCGTGGCGCGCGCGGTAGAACATGACGCCAATGCCCAGGAACAACGCGGCGTTGCGGCGCGACACCAGCCCGGTGGCGCTGGAGTATTCGACGCTCCACAACCACAGCATCAGGTCGGGGCGCAGTCCCCAGACAAGTGCCAAGGCGAAGCAGAGCAGGGCGGTAAAGGTGGCGAGGGTGCGAAAACTCAACAGCATGGCGAATCCTTTCGGCCTTATGACAAGCCCGCAAGACTACGCCTATTTGTGCGGGCCTGGCACCGTTGTTTCAACGCTTCAGTTCTGGAAATCGCAGGCTTCGGACATTTTTCGATAGCTCACGTCTTCCACCTTGCCCGCCTTGTCCAGGAACTTGATATCCGCCTTGATGACCTTGCATTCGTCAGTCGGGGTTTCGTTCATGGCCAGGACCTTGTCGATGTTCATCGGCAGGCCGTAGTGATAAGGCACCGGTTTGACGGCGGCTGTTTGATCGTCGGCCTGGGCCAGGCCTGACACAGCCGCCAGTGCAAGGGCGGCACCGAGCATCAACGTGCGCAGTTTCATGGTGGTTCTCCGCAACAAGTGGGTACAACTTCACTCTCGGCTTGCGGGATTAACCATCGATTAATGTTTGCCTGGCTGACAAAACCTTCATCCAAGCTGGTGGCGGTACGGCAGGTCTGGTCCGGTCTTGCCACACGTCAGCGCGGCGGCGCGAATGGCAAAGCCCAGCATCGCGTCGATCTGGGCACGCGTGAGCTGTTGCAGGCCCTCGACTGAATCCCGTTGCTGCTCGGTCAGCCAGGCAATCAACGCGGCCTGGAAGGTATCACCGGCACCCACCGTATCGGCCATTACCACCTTGACTGCAGGTTGCGACCAGTTGCCGTGCTGGCGGCTGAACACACTGGCGCCGTCGCCGCCCCGGGTCAGGAAGACTAGCTGGCAACGGTGTTGCAACCAGCCCTGTAGCACGCTTTCCGGCGACTGGTCGGGGTAGAGCAGGTGCAGGTCCTCGTCGCTGACCTTGATCAGGTCGGCATGCTTGACCAGTTCCGCCACGCGGTCGCGCCACAACTGGATATCCGGTTGCGGGTTGAGACGCACGTTGGGGTCGAGGCTGATCAGGCGTTGGCCACTTTCGCGCCTGACCAGGTTCAGCAGCGTGTCGCCAACCGGTTGCACGACCAGCGAGAACGAGCCCACATGCAGGCCGCGAATCTCAGCCCCCAGCGCCGGCAGGTGGGCGACTTCCAGCAGCCGATCGGCACAGCCTTCGCCGCGAAAGTTGTATTGCGGTGAACCATTGGCGCCCACGGCGACCATCGACAAGGTGGTCGGTGCGGCGAATTCCACCAGGAACTGCTCGCTGACCCCTTCATCCTTGAGCACCTGCAGCAAGCGGCGGCCCAGGAAGTCGGTGGACAAGCCACCGAACAACCCGGCCTCGATGCCCAGCCGGCGCAGCCCCACGGCGACGTTGAACGGCGAGCCGCCGGCAATTGCCTTGTAGTTGACCTTGGAAGCCTGCCCACTGGCATCTTCCTCGCTGAAAAAATCAAACAGCGCTTCGCCACACACCAGATACATAGTCGTTCGCTCTTAAAGGGTTGCCACGTGCTGTTGATAGCGCTCGTAAGCCTGTTGATAGGCGCTGACGCTGGCTGCCACCGGCAGCGTACGGCTGGCGGGGTCGACGCTCACGCATTTGTCGCACAGGCTGGCCAGGGATTCGCCGGACTGGCTCCAGGCCGCCTGGATGGCCGCGCCCAAGGCTGCGGCTTCGCTTTGTTCGGTGCAGATCACTTCGGTGTTCATGATATCGGCAACCATCTGCCGCCACACCGGGCTTTTCGAACCCCCGCCGATCAAACGGATGCTCTGGCTTTGCAGGCCGGTCTGGCGCAGCAGGTCGAGGCCATAGCGCAGGCCGAAGGTGGTGCCTTCGACCACGGCGCGGCACAGGTTGGCGCGGGTCAGGTTGGTCATGGTCAGGCCGTGCAGGCTGCCGGTGGC
The DNA here is from genome assembly GCF_002980075.1 of Pseudomonas sp. MYb13. Lineage (NCBI taxonomy): Bacteria > Pseudomonadati > Pseudomonadota > Gammaproteobacteria > Pseudomonadales > Pseudomonadaceae > Pseudomonas > Pseudomonas sp. MYb13. The sequence continues at coordinate 145,248 of NZ_PCQI01000011.1, forward strand.
GTGGGGCAGGGCGGGCACGCGCTCGCCGTTGAGGAACGGCAGCATGCTCACACCGTCGGCCCCGATGGGGGCGTGCTCGACCAGGGTATTGAACGCGGCCAGGTCGAGGTCGAACAGCTCGCGGATCACCCCGGTGGCGTTGGTCAGGTTCATGGTGCAAATCAATGGCAGCCAACCGCCGCTGGACGAACAGAAGGTGGCGACCGAGGCTTGCGGGCTGACGTTGGGCTGGTCGGCAAACGCATACACGGTGCCCGACGAGCCCAGGCTCATGGTGATCACGCCCGGAGCTATGTTCCCGGTGCCAATGGCGCCCATCATGTTGTCGCCGCCGCCACTGGAGACGATGGCGTTGGGGTTGATGCCCAGGCGTTCGGCGATGGCAGGCAGGACGGTGCCAACGGCTTGATCAGCCTCTATCAACTGCGGCAAGGCGTGTTCTAGGCGACCGCTCGGGTCGATGTGCCTGAGCAGTGCCACATCCCACTCACGGCTGCGCACGTTGAAATAGCCGGTGCCCGAAGCATCGCCGTACTCGGCGACGGCGCGACCGGTAAGCCAATAGTTGAGGTAGTCGTGGGGCAGCAGGATATGCGCGATACGCGCGAAGATGTCCGGGTGTTGTTCGCGGGTCCATAGCAGCTTGGACACGGTGTAGCCCGGCGCAATGGCGACGCCCAGGCGCTCCAGCGAGCCGTTCTCGCCGCCCAGGTACGCCAGCAGGCGGTCGTTCTCTGGCGCGGTTTCGGTGTCGCACCACAACTTGGCCGGGCGCAGTACGTGGCCTTGGTCATCGAGCAATACCAGGCCGTGCTGTTGCCCGGACACGCCGATACCGAGGATGTCCTGGCCATCCACGCCGGCCTGTTGCAGGGCGCGGTGGGTGGCTTCGGTAAAGGCGTCCAGCCATTCCTGGGTGTGCTGCTCGCGCCGTCCGTTGGCGCCGCTGATCAGTGTGTGGGCTGCGGCGCCGAGGCCGAGTACCTGGCCGCTGGACGCGTCGAGGACAATGGCCTTGGTGCCTTGGGTACCGCAGTCGATGCCGAGAAACAGGTTTTGCTGGGTCATGAGGATTTGCTCAGCATTATTGTTGGATTGAAATGCGGTCATGGTGGGCGCTGGCTTGCCTGCGATAGTGGATCAGTCAGCCATGAAGTGACTGACAGACCGTCATCGCAGGCAAGCCAGCGCCCACCGGGTCAAGCCGGTTTCTTCAAGAGATTTTGCAGGGTTTGTGTCACGCCCTTGTCGCGCAAACTCACGAAACACCGCTCGAACGCTGCCACAAACGCAGGGGAGTTGGGAATAGCCGTGCCAAAAATCTCCTCCACCCCCAGCAAGCGTTTACTGATCAACCCATCATCACTCACCAGCCCCTGGCAAAACGCTGCACGCGGATCGGGAATCTTGTAGCTCACCCCCTGCTCATCCACGCCCTTGAGGTACAACGCCCAGGCCGCCACCACCAGCGCTGCGCGCTCAGTCTCGCGTCCATCGGCAATCAGGCGATTGATGGTCGGCACGGTGAACTTGGGAAACTTCGACGAACCATCCGAGCACACCCGCTCCAGCTGATCGGCAATTGCCTGGTTGGAGAAGCGGTCCACCAGCGTCTGCTTGTACTCGGTCAAATCGATGCCCGGCACCGGCGCCAGGTTCGGCGTGACGTCCAGGTCCATGTAGGCGCGCATGTAGGCCACGAACACCGGGTCATTCATGGTCTCGTGCACAAACCGATAACCCTTGAGAAACCCCAGGTAGGTCAGCGCCAGGTGGCTGCCGTTGAGCAGGCCGATCTTCATTTCTTCATAAGGCGTGACGTCATCGGTGAACTGCACGCCGACCTTTTCCCAGGCCGGGCGACCGTTGACGAATTTGTCTTCCAGCACCCACTGCACGAAAGGTTCGCACACCACCGGCCAGGCATCGTCAACGCCGTGATCGTCGTGCAATTGCAGGCGGTGCGCGGTGCTGGTCATCGGTGTAATGCGGTCGACCATGGCATTCGGGAAGCTCACGTTGGCCTTGATCCAGTCGTGCAGTTCGGCATTGTGCAGGGCCGCGAACGCCAGCAGCGCCTTGCGCGTCACGGCGCCGTTGTGCGGCAGGTTATCGCAGGACATCACGGTGAACGCCGGGGTGCCGGCAGCGCGGCGTTTGGTCAGGGCGGCGCAGATGAAGCCGAACACGGTTCTGGGCGCCGTCGGGTGGGCCAGGTCGTGCTGAATCTGCGGCAGGTGCGCCATGAATTCGCCGTTGCTGTCGTCGATGCAGTAGCCGCCTTCGGTGATGGTCAACGAGACGATGCGAATCTGCGGGCTGGCGAGTTTATCGATCAATGCCTGGGCGCCGTCTTCGGCCAACAGCATGTCGCTGATCGAGCCGATCACGCGCACTTCGGTGTCGTCGGTGTCGCCCAGTTCATACAGGGTGAACAGGTAGTCCTGGCCGGCCAGGTCATCGCGGGCCTTGCGGTCCTCGGCACGCAGGCCGACGCCGCAGATGCTCCAGTCCAGGCCTTCCCCCGTGTTCATCAACGCATCGGTGTAATACGCCTGGTGCGCACGGTGAAAACCACCGACACCGATATGGGCGATGCCCTGGCGGGTATCGGCAATGGCATAGGCCGGGATTTTCACGTCCGGCGCCAATTGAGTGAGGTTCTGTTTATTCAGTTTCATCACGAGTCTCGCGAAATCAGGCGGCGGCGCGCAGTGGGCGGGCCACGGCTACACCGTCGGTGTCGAACAGATGGCAGTGCGCCGGGTCCAGGTGCAGGTGCAGCGTCTCGCCGTACTGGCTGGCCATGTCGCCGCGAATCCGCATGGTCAGCGGCTCGCCGTTGGCGGTGATGACGTGGCAGAACGTGTCGCTGCCCAGGCGTTCGCCGACATCGGCAGTGACGGTCAGGGTGGTTTGGCCGGGGGCGGCGATTTCAAGGTGTTCCGGGCGAATGCCGAGTGTGACGGCGCTGCCGACGCTCAGCGTGGCGCCGCTCAGGGGCAGGCTGATGGTGGTGCCGGCGTCCAGCTGCACCTCGCAACCCTGGCTCTCGACACGGGTGACCTTGCCCTTGAGGAAGCCCATTTTCGGCGTTCCCAGGAAGCCCGCCACAAACAGGTTGGCGGGTTGGTGATACAGCTCCAGTGGCGAGCCGACCTGCTCGATACGGCCGCTGTTCAGCACCACGACTTTGTCGGCCAGGGTCATGGCTTCAACCTGGTCGTGGGTCACGTAGATCATGGTCGCTTGCAACTCTTTATGCAGGCGTGCCAGCTCCAGGCGCATCTGCACGCGCAGGGCGGCGTCGAGGTTGGACAGCGGTTCGTCGAACAGGAAGATCTTCGGGTTACGCACAATCGCGCGGCCGATGGCTACACGCTGACGCTGGCCGCCGGACAATTGCTTGGGCTTGCGCTCCAGCAACGGCCCCAGCTCAAGGATGCGCGCCGCTTCGCTGACCTTGCTGTCCACCAGCTTCTTGTCGACGCCGGCCAGGTCCAGGGCAAACGACATGTTCTTGCGCACACTCATGTGCGGGTACAGCGCGTAGGTCTGGAACACCATCGCCAGGTCACGCTTGGCCGGGGTCACTTCGGTGATGTCACGGCCGTCCAGTTCGATGGTGCCTTCCGTCACTTCTTCCAAACCGGCGATCAGGCGCAGCAGGGTGGATTTACCGCACCCTGACGGGCCGACGAACACCACGAACTCCTTGTCGTTCACTTCCAGGTCGATGCCCTTGATGATGGAAAAGCCTTCGAAGCCTTTTTGCAGATTCTTGATTTTCAGGTTGGCCATGGGATGGGCCTCCGCGTTGAATTTTTTATTGAAAGGCCGTTATTTCACGGCGCCGAAGGACAAACCGCGCACCAGCTGCTTCTGGCTGATCCAGCCGAAGATCAGGATCGGCGCGCAGGCCAGCGTCGAGACGGCGGACAATTTGGCCCAGAACAACCCTTCGGGGCTGGAGTAGGAGGCGATCAATGCGGTCAACGGCGCAGCGGTCGATGAGGTCAGGTTCAGCGACCAGAACGCTTCGTTCCAGCACAGGATCAGCGACAGCAGCACGGTGGACGCCAGGCCGCCCTTGGCAATCGGCAGCAGCACGCGGACCATTTCCTGCCACAGGGTGGCGCCATCCAGGCGGGCGGCTTCGAGGATGTCCTTGGGAATGTCCTTGAAGTAGGTGTAAACCATCCAGACCACAATCGGCAGGTTGATCAGGGTGTAGATGATGATCAACGCAATGCGCGTATCCAGCAGGCCAAAGCTCTTGGCCAGCAGGTAGATCGGCATCAGCACGCCCACCGGTGGCAGCATCTTGGTGGACAGCATCCACAGCAGCGTGCCTTTGGTGCGCTGGGTTTCGTAGAACGCCATGGAGTAGGCGGCCGGTACCGAGATCAGCAGGCAAAGGGCGGTGGCGCTGAACGAGATCAACACCGAGTTCCACGCATAACTGAAGTAGTTGCTGCGCTCGTTGATGTGCAGGTAGTTCTCCAGCGTCGGGGTGAAGATGAACTGCGGTGGCGTGGCGAACGCGTCGATTTCGGTCTTGAAGCTGGTCAGCACCATCCAGAAAATCGGGAAGAAAATCAGGATCGCGATGGCCCAGGCCAGGGTGCCGAGCAACAGGCTTTGCAGGCGGCGGGATTGTTGGAGCGTCATGGCGCGGCCCTCAAGGCTTGTCAGTCAGGTTTTTGCCGATCATCCGCACCAGGATGATCGCCGCGATATTGGCGATGACCACGGCAATCAAGCCGCCCGCCGAGGCCATGCCCACGTCGAACTGCACCAGCGCCTGGTTGTAGATCAGGTAGGCGAGGTTGGTGGACGCATAGCCGGGGCCACCGTTGGTGGTGGTGAAGATTTCGGCGAACACCGAGAGCAGGAAGATGGTTTCGATCATCACCACCACCGCAATCGGGCGGGCCAGGTGGGGCAGGGTCAGGTGCCAGAAGATCGCGATGGCCCCGGCACCGTCCAGGCGCGCGGCTTCCTTTTGTTCCTGGTCGAGGGACTGCATGGCGGTCATCAGCAGCAGGATCGCGAACGGCAACCACTGCCACGACACAATGATGATGATCGACAGCAACGGATAGTGTGCGAGCCAGTCCACCGGCTCGGCGCCGAACAGCTTCCACACGGCGGCGAGAATCCCCGACACCGGGTGGAAAATCAGGTTCTTCCAGATCAGCGCGCCGACCGTGGGCATGATGAAGAACGGCGAGATCAACAACACCCGCACCAGGCCACGGCCGAAGAACTCACTGGCTTCGAGCAGGGCGCTGATCAACACGCCGAACACTACGCTGATCAACAGCACGCTGCCGACCAGCAACAGGGTATTGGTGGCGCCGGGCAGGAAGCCTGAGTCGGTGATGAAATAGGTGAAGTTCTCCAGGCCCACGAATTGGTTTTCGCCGGGGTAGAGCAGGTTGTAGCGGATCAGCGAAAAGTACAGGGTCATGCCCAGCGGCACGATCATCCACAGCAGCAGCAAGGCCACCGAGGGGCTGACGAGGAACCAGCCGGGGTTGGCCAGGCGGTTTTTGGGTGTTGTATTCATTAGGATCAAGACCAGTCGGGTGCATGCGGAACTAGAATCGGAGCGTGGTCAATGTGGGCGCTGGCGTGCCTGCGATAGCATCACAACGGTCTGGCTGACAGACCGAGTCGCCTGCATCGCAGGCGAGCCAGCTCCCACACAAAGCATTTACCGCGGTGTACCCCTTTTATTTGGGATAACCCGCCCGCTTCATTTCACGCTCGGTGGTGGTCTGGGCGGCGGTCAGTGCAGCATCCACCGTCTGCTGGCCGGTCAGTGCGCCCGAGAAGAACTTGCCGACCTGGGTACCAATCGCCTGAAATTCAGGAATGGTGACCAACTGGATACCGATATAAGGCACCGGCTTGAGGGTCGGTTTGGTCGGGTCCGCGACTTTCAGCGATTCGAGGGTCACTTTGGCGAACGGTGCCGCCTTCATGTATTCGTCGCTGTAGGTGGATTTGCGTGTGCCTGGCGGTACGTTGGCAATACCGTCGGTCTTGGCCACCAGCTCGCCATATTCCTTGGACGTTGCCCAACTGGTGAACACCTTGGCGGCATCCTTGGCCTTGGAACTGGTCGGAATGGCCAGGCTCCAGGAGTACAGCCACGAAGTGCCCTTGTCGGTCTTCTCGTGGGGGGCAAAAGTGAAGCCGACATGGTCAGCCACTTTGCTCTGGGTCTTGTCGGTCACGAACGAGCCGGCCACGCTGGCGTCCACCCAGATGGCGCACTTGCCGCTGTTGAACAGCGCCAGATTTTCGTTGAAGCCGTTGCTGGAAGCGCCCGGAGGGCCAGACTTCTTCATGTTGTCGACGTAGAAGGTCAGCGCGTCCTTCCATTCAGGCCCGTTGAATTCAGGTTGCCACTTTTCATCGAACCAGCGTGCACCGTAGCCGTTGGCCAGGGTGGTGATCAGTGCCATATTCTCACCCCAACCGGCTTTGCCGCGCAGGCACAGGCCGTACTGCTCTTTGGTCTTGTCAGTGAGTTTGGCCGCGAATTCGCCGATCTGGCTCCAGGTCGGGTGCTCGGGCATGGTCAGCCCGGCGTCCTTGAACAGGTCGGTGCGGTAATAGGTGATCGAGCTTTCGGCGTAGAACGGCAGGGCGTACAGCGAACCCTTGACGGACAGACCGTCACGCACTGAAGGGAATACATCGTCGAGGTCGTAGGACGCCGGCAGGTCCTTCATAGGCTCCAGCCAGCCCTTGGCGCCCCAGAGTGCAGCTTCGTACATGCCAATGGTCAACACATCGAACTGCCCGCCCTGAGTGGCGATGTCGGTGGTCAGGCGCTGGCGCAGCACGTTTTCTTCGAGTACCACCCAGTTGAGCTTGATGTCCGGATGCTCGGTCTCGAAGGTTTTCGAGAGCTTTTGCATGCGGATCATGTCGCTGTTGTTGACGGTGGCAATGGTCAGGGTCTGCGCGCCAAAGCTGACGGCGCTGAGGGTCATGCAGGTGGTCATGCAGGTAGAAACAAGCAGTGCTTTTGCTGTGAACTTCATCGCGCACTCCATTTCCGCGCCCAGGGGGCTACAGAAGGACAGTTATTGTTGTTGTGTCTTCCTACAGTCGTCAGGAAGAGTGTGCGTTGATTACAGCCTTCAAATGGGCTGATGACAAATCCTTGGGCGCACTTGGACTGATACTTTTTTGCACTGGAGTGAGGGGGGCTGAAACGATTTATTTGGGTGGGTTGGAATTAAGTGTGTGCCTGGCTTGCCGGCGATGCCATCGACACGGTGTATCAAGCGACCCGAGGTGCATGCCGGCAATGCGGCGCTCCGATGAGCCAGCGGCCACGAAAAACAACATTGCGCTCACATCAGGCCAGGTTCTGTTCGGTCAGCCGCTGCACCGCCAGGCGCCGGTAGTGGGAAGGGGTCATGCCCTTCAACTGCTGGAAACGCCGGTTGAAGTTGGAGATATTGTTGAACCCAGACTCGAAGCACACATCCGTCACGGCCTTGTCGCCATCGGCCAGCAGCTCGCAGGATTTGCTGATGCGCAGGCGATTGACGAACTCGATAAAAGTGCGCCCGGTGGCCTGCTTGAACACGCGGGAAAAATAGGTCGGCTTCATGCCCAGGTATTCCGCCACTTCTTCCAGGGACAGTTCCCGCGCGTAATGCGCAAAGATGTAGTCCACCGCGCGGTTGGTGCGGTCGATGCTGTGCTCATCGGCCAGTTGCGGCGTGGTCACGCCGGACAGCAGTTGGTAGTCCTCACAGGCGCTCAGCACTTCCAGCAGGATAAAGAAGTGCCCCAACCGTGCCATCCCCTGGGCGTCCTCGATGCGTTGCATCAAGGTCATGGCCTGGGCAATGGTCTTTTTGCAGCGGAACTCGATGCCGTATTGCGCACGCTCGAGCAACGGGGCCAGGGTCCTGAGTTCGGCGAAGATGTGGCTGCCATGCTCGAACAACTCATCGGTGAAGTTCACCAGCATGTCGCGCTTGGGCACTACCTCGTCTTCCTCCACCTGGCTGATCCAGTTGTGGGGCAGGTTGGGGCCGGTGAGGAACAGGCTTTCCGGGTAGAAGTTGCCGATATAGTCGCCAATGAAGACCTTGCCGGAGCTGGCGACGATCAGGTGCAACTCGTACTCCTTGTGGAAGTGCCAGCGCACCAGCGGGCAGGGGAAACCGTGCTGGCGATAGATGATGGACAGGCCGTTATGGTCGTCCATCAGTTCGTAGGATGGGTCGGTGACACGCGTTGCTCGGGTCATGCTGCCGTCGCTTTATTGTGGTTGCTGTTTAGGATAATGCCCCCTCACGCGCCACCTCGCCAGCGCCGCTGTTTAGACGTTGCGGTTTTTTGCCTCGATCCACTGGGACATGTACTGCGTACTCTTGTGGGCGTGGTGGCGCAGCATGCTGCCGGTGAAGTTGTCCCGGCGATGGGCCGTCAGGTGGCTGCGACACTGCTCCAGGCACGCCACCAGCGCCGGGCCGTGGACATGCTGGGCATAGCGGCGGGCAAGCAGTTGGCGTCCGTCTTCCTGGGCCTGGGTCCAGCGCTCGCGGTCCTGGTAGAGCGCCACGGCCGCCGCCGTCAGGGCCGGTGCGCTGCGTTCGATCATGCCCGGCCACGGCTGTTCATCACCCATGGCCTCGGCGCCGATGGGCGTGGTGATGTTCGGTGTGCCGCAGAGCATCGCATCCGCCAGCTTGCCCTTGATGCCCGCGCCGAATCGCAGGGGCGCCAGGCAGATACGCGCGGCGCTCATCACCTGCAAGGCATCTTCGGCCCAATTCATCACATGAAAACCCTGCGCCGGGTTATGCAAGGCCGTGGCTTTGGGCGGGGTGTAGGCGCCATAGAGGTGCAGCTGCGCGCCCGGCAATTGCTGGCGGATCAGCGGCCACAGGCTGTTTTTCATCCAGAGCACCGCATCCCAGTTGGGCGCGTGGCGGAAGTTACCGATGCTGAGAAAGTGCGCACGGGCTTCAAACGGTGTGAACGGCGCGGTCGGCGGTTCGAGCATCAGCGGGCACCAGTGGAGCAGGGCGGCCGGCACCTTGAAGTGCTCGGTGAGCAGGCGGATTTCCACGTCGGAGATCATCAGGCTGATATCGCAGCGGTAAATGGCCGCGATTTCGCGCTTGGCCAGGTCGGTTTCGGCCATCAGGCGGAATTCCTCCTGCAACGCCGGCGAAAACAACGCGCTGAAGTCGTCGCTGTCGGGGTGCGCCTTCAGGTGGTCCTTGAGGCGCTGGTGACGTGCGTCGCGCAGGCTTTGCAGGTCGGAGGTTTCCAGTACGCGCAGGGCGTCAGGGCAGCATTTTTCTACGCGCCAGCCGAACTGTTCTTCCATCATGAAACGGTCGAACAGCACGATATCCGGTGCCAACTCGCGGATAAAGTCATCGAAACTGCTGTTATTGAGTGCGATAGCGCATTCCGCGACGCCCAACGCAAGCAAGTCGGCCTTGTGCTCGCCGAGGGTCGCAGGGCTGCTGAAGGTGATGTCCCAACCTTGTGCAAGAAAACTGTCGAGGATTTGCATCATATGTCCGCCTGCAGCCGAGGAGCGGGGCTCCGGCCAGACATAACCAATGACCAGGACTTTGGTGGCAGGCTGATTCATCAACAACAGGTTCCTTGAAGGGCAGAGCGCAGGGCGCGCAATTAAACCATAACCGGCGACATGACAATTTATGCCTGGCGGTAGGTAGCCATCGCACTTTGTGGTTAACTTCCGCTTCTCGAATTCGTTTTATCAAACCCAGCATAAGGATTCTGTTCATGGCTCAAGTCACCCACCGTGGCAACCCGATCCAGGTTGAAGGCGATCTGCCGCAAGTCGGCACCCAGGCTCCTGAGTTCACCCTGACCGCCGGCGATCTGTCGGATGCAACCCTGGCGACCTTCGCCGGCAAGCGCAAAGTGCTGAATATCTTCCCAAGCGTCGACACCCCGACCTGCGCCACCTCGGTCCGCAAGTTCAACGCCCAGGCCAACGACCTGAACAACGCCGTTGTCCTGTGCATCTCCACCGACCTGCCATTTGCCCAGGCACGCTTCTGCGGCGCTGAAGGCCTGGAAAACGTGAAGAACCTGTCGGACTTCCGCAGCGCGGCGTTTGCCGTCGACTACGGCGTGGCCATCGCCGAAGGCCCGCTCAAAGGCCTGACCGCTCGTGCCGTTGTCGTCCTGGACGAAAACGACAACGTGCTGCACAGCGAACTGGTCAGCGAAATCGGCCAGGAGCCGAACTACGAAGCAGCCCTGGCTGTTTTGAAGTAACTGTTTCGGTACGTTACTGTCGTTTTGCAGTAACACGCTTGATGCATGATTGCGGCCTGGCCTAGTCCAGGCCGTTTTTATTTGTCGGTCAGCGGCTTAGCGAAATAGCCCATGAACTAAGGTCAGAAGTTAAAAGTTGTAAGCCCAAGGTAAATAGCCGGTAAAGGCGCTTTTCTTAATGCGCCCCAGTGCTTATCTTTCAGCCTCCCAAAGAAGAAGCTCTCGCGCCCAATGGTTGATCAATCCATGCAATCCTCCCCCCGTAAGTCCCGCCGCTGGCTGTTCGGCCTGCTGGTGCTACTGGTTATCGCCGGCCTGTGCTGGAAGTTCTGGCCCGGCAGCCACAAGGATGGCACCGAGCAGAAGCCCGCCGGGCATGCCGGCAAGTCGGGGATGATGCGCCCAGGCTTTGGTGGCTCCACCGGCCCGGTGCCGGTGCGCGTGGCCCCGGCGGTGCTCGGGGAATTCCCGGTGTATTACAAGGCGCTGGGCACGGTAACCGCACTCAACACCATCAATGTGCGCAGCCGGGTGGGCGGCGAGCTGGTGAAGATCGCCTTTGAAGAAGGCCAGATGGTCAAGGCCGGCGACCTGCTCGCCGAGATCGACCCGCGCAGTTACCAGAACGCCTTGCTCCAGGCCCAGGGCACGCTGATGCAGAACCAGGCCCAGCTGAAAAACGCGCAGGTCGACGTCCAGCGTTATCGCGACCTGTACGCCCAGGACAGTATCGCCAAGCAGACCCTGGACACCGCCGAAGCGCTGGTCCTGCAATACCAGGGCACGGTCAAGACCAACCAGGGGGCGGTGGACGACGCCAAGCTCAACCTCGAGTTCACCAAGATCCGCGCGCCGATCAGTGGCCGTGTCGGCCTGCGCCAGGTGGACGTGGGCAACCTGGTGGCGGCCAACGACACCACCTTCCTCGCGGTGATCACCCAGACCCAGCCGATCAGCGTGGCCTTCACCCTGCCGGAAAATACCCTGGAAACCGTGCTCGCCCGCTACCACGCCGGCAACAAGCTGCCCGTGGAAGCCTGGGACCGTGGCGACGTGAAGCAACAGGCCACCGGCGTGCTGCAGAGCCTGGACAACCAGATCGACGTCACCACCGGCACCCTGAAATTCAAGGCGCGTTTCGATAACAAGGACCAGGCGCTGTTCCCCAACCAGTTCGTCAATGTGCACTTGCTGGCCGACACCCTGCACAACGTGGTGCTGGCGCCATCGGCGGCGATCCAGTTCGGCAACACCGGCACCTTCGTCTACGTGCTCGACGGTGACAAGAAGGTCAAGGTGCAGCCCCTGGTGGTCGGTGATACCGATGGCGACAACACGGTGATCAAGGAAGGCCTCAAGGCCGGCGACCGCGTGGTGCTGGAAGGCACCGACCGTCTCAAGGATGGCAGCGAGATCGAAGTGGTCAACGACAGCAGCGAAGTGCCGACCACCCCGACCGAACACCTGCAAGGCAAGCCTGCGGCCAAAGGGGAGACCGGCACCACCGCTGGCAAGGCGCAAAAGGTCGGTTCATGAACCTGTCGCGGCTGTTTATCCTTCGCCCGGTCGCCACCACGCTGAGCATGCTGGCCATTGTCTTGGCCGGCATCATCGCGTACCGCTTGCTGCCGGTGTCGGCCTTGCCCCAGGTGGACTACCCGACGATCCGGGTGATGACCCTGTACCCTGGCGCCAGCCCGGATGTGATGACCAGTGCGGTCACCGCGCCGCTGGAGCGCCAGTTCGGGCAAATGCCGGGCCTTACGCAGATGGCGTCGACCAGTTCGGGTGGAGCGTCGGTGCTGACCCTGCGTTTCAACCTCGACATCAATATGGATGTCGCCGAGCAACAGGTGCAGGCCGCGATCAACGCCGCCACCAACCTGTTGCCCAAGGACCTGCCGGCGCCGCCGGTGTACAACAAGGTCAACCCGGCGGACACCCCGGTGCTGACCCTGGCGATCACCTCCAAGACCATGCTGCTGCCCAAACTCAACGACCTGGTCGATACGCGCATGGCGCAGAAGATCGCGCAGATCAGCGGCGTCGGCATGGTCAGCATCGCCGGTGGCCAGCGCCAGGCCGTGCGGATCAAGGTCAACCCCGAGGCCCTGGCGGCCAACGGCCTGAACCTGTCGGACGTGCGCACCCTGATCGCCGCCTCCAACGTCAACCAGCCCAAGGGTAACTTCGACGGCCCCACCCGCGTGTCGATGCTCGACGCTAACGACCAGTTGGTTTCACCCCAGCAATACGCCGAACTGATCCTGGCCTACAACAATGGCGCCCCCCTGCGCCTCAAGGACGTGGCGCAAATCGTCGACGGCGCCGAGAACGAACGCCTCGCCGCCTGGGCCAACGAAAACCAGGCCGTGCTGCTGAATATCCAGCGCCAGCCGGGTGCGAACGTGATCGAAGTGGTCGACCGCATCAAGGCGCTGCTGCCGAGCATCACCGACAACCTGCCGGCCGGCCTCGACGTGACGGTACTCACCGACCGTACACAGACCATCCGCGCGTCGGTCAAAGACGTGCAGCACGAATTGCTCATTGCTATTGCCCTGGTGGTGATGGTGACGTTCCTGTTCCTGCGGCGGGTCAGTGCCACCCTCATTCCCTCGATTGCCGTGCCGCTGTCGCTGGTGGGCACCTTTGGTGTGATGTACCTGGCGGGTTTTTCCATCAACAACCTGACGCTGATGGCCCTGACCATTGCCACCGGCTTCGTGGTGGACGACGCCATCGTGATGCTGGAGAACATCTCCCGCTATATCGAGGAAGGCGAGACCCCGCTGGCCGCCGCGCTCAAGGGCGCCAAGCAGATCGGCTTCACCCTGATTTCCCTGACGCTGTCGCTGATCGCGGTGTTGATCCCGCTGCTGTTCATGGCCGACGTGGTAGGGCGCCTGTTCCGCGAGTTCGCCATCACCCTGGCGGTGGCGATCCTGATTTCCCTGGTGGTGTCCCTGACCCTCACGCCGATGATGTGCGCGCGCTTGCTCAAGCGCGAGCCCAAGGAGCAAGAGCAGAGCCGCTTCTACAAGGCCAGCGGCGCCTGGATCGATTGGCTGATTGCGCGTTACGGGAGCCTGTTGCAGTGGGTGCTCAAGCACCAACCGCTGACGTTGCTGGTGGCCATCGCGACCCTGGGCCTGACCGTATTCCTCTACCTCGTGGTGCCCAAGGGTTTCTTCCCGGTGCAGGACACCGGCGTGATCCAGGGCATTTCCGAAGCGCCACAGTCGATCTCCTTTGCGGCCATGAGCCAGCGCCAGCAACAGTTGGCCAAGATCATCCTGGCCGATCCCGCCGTGGAAAGCCTGTCTTCCTATATTGGTGTGGACGGCGATAACGCGACCCTCAACAGTGGGCGCTTGCTGATCAACCTCAAGGCCCACGGCCAGCGTGACCTGAGCGCCGCCCAGGTGATCACCCGCCTGCAGCCGGAAATCGACAAGCTGGTGGGCATTCGCCTGTTCATGCAGCCGGTGCAGGACCTGACCATCGAAGACCGCGTGAGCCGTACCCAGTACCAGTTCAGCATGTCTTCGCCGGACGTCGACCTGTTGGCGCTGTGGAGCGAAAAACTGGTCCACGCGTTGAGCCAGTTGCCCGAACTCACCGACGTGGCCAGTGACTTGCAGGACAAGGGCCTGCAGGTGTACCTGGTGATCGACCGCGATGCCGCCTCGCGCCTGGGCGTCAGCGTGTCGACCATTACCGACGCGTTGTATGACGCCTTCGGCCAGCGGCAGATTTCCACGATCTACACCCAGGCCAGCCAGTACCGCGTGGTGCTGCAGGCCCAGTCCGGCGAAACCCTGGGGCCGGAGGCGCTGAACCAGATCCATGTGAAGACCACCGACGGCGGCCAGGTGCGCTTGTCCAGCCTGGCTCACGTGGAACAACGCCAGGCCCAGTTGGCGATTGCGCACATCGGCCAGTTCCCGGCGGTGATGATGTCGTTCAACCTGGCCCCCGGCGTTGCGCTGGGCAAAGGCGTGGAGCTGATCAACCAGACCCAGAAAGACATCGGCATGCCGGTGGGCGTACAGACCCAGTTCCAGGGCGCGGCGCAGGCGTTCGAAGCGTCGCTGTCGAGCACTCTGCTGCTGATCCTGGCGGCGGTGGTTACCATGTACATCGTGCTCGGTGTGCTCTACGAGAGCTATATCCACCCGATCACCATCCTCTCGACCTTGCCGTCGGCAGCGGTGGGGGCATTGCTCGCCTTGCTGCTCAGTGGCAACGACCTGGGCATGATCGCGATCATCGGTATCATTCTGCTGATCGGTATCGTCAAGAAAAACGCGATCATGATGATCGACTTCGCCCTCGACGCCGAGCGCAACCAGGGCCTCGACCCGCAGACCGCCATCTACCAGGCGGCGTTATTGCGTTTCCGGCCTATTCTGATGACCACCCTGGCCGCACTGTTCGGCGCGGTGCCGTTGATGCTGGCCACCGGTTCTGGCGCGGAATTGCGCCAACCGCTGGGCCTGGTGATGGTCGGCGGTTTGCTGGTGAGCCAGGTATTGACCCTGTTCACTACGCCGGTGATCTACCTCTACTTCGATCGCCTTGGTCGCCGCTGGCGCAAAGAGCCGCAAAGCCTGGAGCCGGTTGAGTCATGAACCTGTCCGGACCTTTCATCCGCCGGCCGGTCGCGACCATGCTGCTGAGCCTGGCGATCCTGTTGCTCGGCGGTGTCAGCTTCAATCTGCTGCCGGTGTCGCCGCTGCCGCAGATCGACTTCCCGGTGATCGTGGTGTCGGCCAGCTTGCCCGGCGCCAGCCCGGAGGTGATGGCATCTACCGTGGCCACGCCCCTGGAGCGCTCGTTCGGCGCGATTGCCGGCATTACCACCATGAGCAGTTCGTCGAGCCAGGGGTCTACCCGGGTGATCCTCGCGTTCGACTCCGACCGCGATATCAACGGCGCGGCGCGGGAGGTGCAGGCGGCGATCAACGCCTCGCGTAACCTGCTGCCCAGCGGTATGCGCAGCATGCCCACCTACAAGAAGATCAACCCGTCCCAGGCGCCGATCATGGTGCTGTCGTTGACCTCGGACGTGTTGCAGAAGGGCCAGCTGTACGACCTGGCCTCGACCATTCTGTCGCAAAGCCTCTCGCAAGTGCCCGGTGTGGGCGAAGTGCAAATCGGCGGCAGTTCCCTGCCAGCGGTGCGCATCGAGCTGGAGCCCAAGGCCCTCGACCAGTACGGTGTGGCCCTCGACGATGTGCGCAACACCATCGCCAACGCCAACCAGCGCCGGCCCAAAGGCTCCCTGGAAGACAGCCAGCGTAACTGGCAGATCCAGGCCAATGACCAGTTGGAGAAAGCCAAGGACTACGAGCCACTGCTGATTCGCTACCAGAATGGCGCCGCCCTGCGGTTGGGCGACGTCGCCCGGATCAGCGACGGCGTGGAAGACCGTTACAACAGCGGCTTCTTCAACAACGAACCGGCCGTGCTGCTGGTGATCAACCGCCAGTCCGGCGCGAACATCATCGAGACCGTCCGGCAGATCAAGGCCCAGTTGCCGGCGTTGCAGGCGGTGCTGCCGTCCAGCGTCAAGCTGAGCCTGGCCATGGACCGCTCGCCGGTGATCACCGCCACCTTGCACGAAGCCGAGATGACCTTGCTGATCGCGGTGGGGCTGGTGATCCTGGTGGTGTACCTGTTCCTGGGGAATTTCCGTGCTTCGCTGATCCCGACACTGGCGGTGCCGGTGTCGCTGGTGGGCACCTTCGCGGTGATGTACCTGTACGGGTTCTCGCTGAACAACTTTTCGCTGATGGCATTGATCCTGGCCACCGGCCTGGTGGTGGACGATGCCATCGTGGTGCTGGAGAACATTTCCCGGCACATCGACGAAGGTGTACCGCCGATGAAGGCGGCCTACCTGGGCGCCCAGGAGGTCGGCTTTACCTTGCTGTCGATGAACGTATCGCTGGTGGCGGTGTTCCTGTCCATCCTGTTCATGGGCGGGATTGTCACCAACCTGTTTCGCGAGTTCTCCATCACCTTGTCGGCCGCGATCATCGTGTCGCTGATTGTCTCGCTGACCCTGACCCCGATGCTTTGCGCGCGCTGGCTCAAGCCCCATGTCAAAGACCAGATGACCGGCTTGCAGCGCTGGAGCCAGAAGATCAACGACCGTATGGTCGCCGGCTATGCCACCAGCCTGGACTGGGTGTTGCGCCATCGTCGCCTGACCCTGCTCAGCCTCTTGCTGACCATCGGCATGAACGTGGCGCTGTACGTGGTGGTGCCGAAAACCTTCATGCCCCAGCAGGATACCGGCCAATTGATCGGCTTTGTGCGAGGCGATGACGGCCTGTCCTTCAGCGTGATGCAGCCGAAGATGGAAACCTTCCGCAAGGCGGTGCTCAAGGACCCGGCGGTGCTCAGCGTGGCCGGCTTCATCGGCGGCAACAACGGCACCAACAATGCGGTCATGCTGGTGCGCCTCAAGCCCATCAGCGAGCGCAAGGTTTCCGCCCAGGCGGTCATCGAGCGCCTGCGCAAGGACGTACCGCTGGTGCCGGGCGGGCGGTTGTTCCTGATGGCCGACCAGGACCTGCAGTTCGGCGGCAGCCGCGACCAGACCAGCGCACAGTATTCCTACATCCTGCAAAGCGGCGACCTGGCGGCACTGCGCCTGTGGTACCCGAAAGTGGTGGCTGCCTTGCGTGAGCTGCCGGAACTTACTGCTATCGACGCCCGCGAGGGACGGGGCGCGGCGCAGGTTACGCTGGTGGTCGACCGCGACCAGGCCAAGCGCCTGGGCATCGACATGGACATGGTCACGGCGGTGCTCAACAACGCCTACAGCCAGCGGCAGATTTCCACTATCTACGACAGCCTCAACCAGTACCAGGTGGTGATGGAGGTCAACCCCAAATACGCCCAGGACCCGATCACGCTCAACCAGATGCAGGTGATCACCGCCGAGGGTGCACGGGTGCCGTTGTCGACCATTGCCCATTACGAGAACAGCCTGGCAGACGATCGCGTCAGCCACGAAGGTCAGTTTGCCTCGGAAAACATCGCCTTCGACATGTCGCCGGGCGTGACGGTGGAGCAGGGCACGGCCGCCATCGAGCGGGCAATTGCCAAGGTCGGCTTGCCGGAGGACGTGATCGCCAAGATGGCCGGCACGGCCGACGCCTTTGCGGCCACGCAGAAAGGCCAGCCGTTCATGATCCTCGGCGCGCTGGTGGCGGTGTACCTGGTGCTGGGCATTCTCTATGAAAGCTACATCCACCCGCTGACGATCCTCTCGACCCTGCCGTCGGCGGGCGTTGGCGCCATGCTCGCCATCTACCTGACGGGAGGCGAGTTCAGCCTGATCTCCTTGCTGGGCCTGTTCCTGCTGATCGGGGTGGTGAAGAAGAACGCGATCCTGATGATCGACCTGGCCTTGCAACTGGAGCGTAACGACGGCCTGGGCCCGCAGGAGTCGATCCGCAGTGCTTGCCTGCTGCGCTTGCGGCCGATCCTGATGACCACGCTGGCGGCGATCCTCGGTGCGCTGCCCTTGCTGCTGGGCACGGGCGATGGCGCGGAAATGCGTCGTCCCCTGGGCCTGACCATTATCGGCGGCCTGGTGTTCAGCCAGATCCTGACCCTCTACACCACCCCGGTGGTTTACCTTTATCTCGACCGCGCGCGCCATCGCTTCAACGCCTGGCGCGGCGTGCGTACCGATGCTGCCCTGGACACTGCGCTATGACCGATTCAACCTTTGCCCGATTGGCCCTGTTCCGCGGTTCCCGCGTGGCGAGCCTGGTGCTCTGCGGCGCGCTGCTCAGCGCCTGCGCCGTCGGCCCCGACTACCAGCGCCCGGAAGTCGTGGAGCCGGCGCAGTTCAAGGAAGCCCAGGGTTGGCGCCAGGCAACGCCCAGCGATTCACTGGCCCGTGGCGCCTGGTGGGAGTTGTACGGCGACCGCCAGCTCAACGACCTGGTACTGCGCTTGAACTCATCCAACCAGACCGTGGCCCAGGCCGAAGCGCGTTTTCGCCAGGCCCAGGCGCTCGTGCGCAGTTCCCGCGGCGCGTTTTACCCCACCGTCGACCTGAGCGCCGGGAAAACCCGCGCCAGCCAGGGCACCGGCAGCAGCAGCGCCAGCCTCAGCAGTTCCAGCAGCGGCATCCGCGACACCCTCAATGCGCAGTTGGGCGTGAGTTGGGAAGCGGACATCTGGGGCAAGTTGCGCCGGGGCCTCGAAGCCAACGAGGCCAGCGCCGAAGCCAGCTCGGCGGACCTGGCGGCGATGCGCCTGAGCCAACAGTCGGAACTGGTGCAAAGCTACCTGCAACTGCGGGTCATGGATGAACAGACACGCCTGCTGCAAGCCACGCTGGAAACCTATCAGCGTTCCTTGCAAATGACCGAAAACCAGTACCGAGCCGGGGTGTCCGGCAAGGATGCGGTGGCCCAGGCGCAAACCCAACTGAAAACCACCCAGGCCAGCCTGATCGACCTGATCTGGCAGCGCGCCCAACTGGAAAACGCGATTGCCGTGTTGATCGGCGAAGCGCCAGCCAACTTCAACCTGGCGGTGAGCCGGGACATCCCGGCGCTGCCGCAGATTCCAGTGAGCCTGCCCTCGCAACTGCTGGAGCGTCGCCCGGACATCGCATCGGCTGAACGCTCGGTGATCGCCGCCAACGCCAATATTGGCGTGGCCAAGGCCGCCTACTACCCGGATCTGAGCCTGAGCCTGGCCGGTGGCTACTCCAGCAGCACCTACGCCAACTGGATCAGCTTGCCGAACCGCTTCTGGTCGGTGGGGCCGAAGCTGGCCATGACCCTGTTCGATGGTGGCCAGCGGTCGGCGGAAGTCGACCGCACCGTGGCCTCCTATGACGAGACCGTCGCCAAGTACCGCCAGACCGTGCTGGATGGTTTCCGCGAAGTGGAAAACTACATGGTGCAGCTCAAGGTGTTGGAAGACGAGGCAGTGGTCAGCAATGAAGCGCTGGAGGCGGCGCGTGAATCGCTGCGCCTGACCCAGAACCAGTACAAGGCCGGGCTGATTGCCTACTTGGACGTAGTCACCGTGCAAGCCACGGCCTTGAACAACGAGCGCACGGTGCTGACGTTGCTGCAGACGCGCCTGGTCGCCAGTGTGCAACTGATCGCCGCACTGGGCGGTGGCTGGGATGGGCAGACACCGATCGCCGACAAACGGTAAAGCCGAACGCGTTCCAATGTGGGCGCGGGCGTGCCCGCGAATGTGGAGTGTCAGCCACTGACGATGTGACGGACTCACCGCCTTCGCGAGCAAGCACGCTCCCACATTTGGCTGCAACCGACCCTCGGTTTCGAATCGTCCCTGAGCCAGACGATTGGCGTCAAAATGCCACTAATGGCCCTCTGATAATTAATCAACTGCTCAAGAATTATTCTCGCTACAATCGCCCGCTTTGCCATTTGGCACGGGCCTCTCGGGCCCGCTGCGCACGAGAAGTCCCATGCTCATCGGTAGTTATTCACCCTCACTGGTCGTGATCTCGCTGTTTGTCGCGATTCTGGCTTCCTACACCGCGCTGGACCTGTCCGGCCGCATTGCCACGGCCAAGGGCCGCGCTGTCTATGTATGGATAGCCGGTGGCGCCATGGCGATGGGGGTGGGGGTGTGGTCGATGCACTTCATTGGCATGCTGGCGTTGCGTTTGCCGTTTGCCCTGGGCTTCGACCTGGGGATCACGGCGCTGTCGCTGTTGATCGCGGTGCTGTCCAGCGGCTTTGCGTTGTGGCTGGTGAACCAGCCGCGCTTGCCTGCATGGCAGTTGGCGTTCGGCGCATTGATCATGGGCGCAGGCATCGCCAGCATGCATTACACCGGGATGGCCGCGATGCGCATGACGCCGGGTATCGACTACGACCCGACTTTGTTTGGCGCCTCACTGGTGATCGCGGTTGTGGCGTCCGGCGCGGCGCTGTGGATCGCGTTCAATTTGCGACGTAACACGCCTTACGTACGCCTGGCGCGCGGTGGTGCGGCGGTGGTAATGGGGTTTGCCATCGTCGGCATGCATTACACCGGCATGGCGGCGGCGCAGTTTGCCGATGAGAGTTTCTGTGGGGCGGCACTGACCGGCTTGAGCGGCAAGGGCCTGGACAACCTGGTGCTGGTGACCACCCTGGCGGTGTTGGCCATCGCTCTGCTGACGTCGCTGCTCGATGCGCGCCTGGAAGCCCGCACGGCGGTGCTGGCCAACTCCCTGACCCAAGCGAACCAGGAACTGACCCACCTGGCGCTGCACGACATGCTCACCGGGCTGCCCAACCGCACGTTGCTCGCCGACCGCATCCAGCAAGCCATCCAGGCAGTAAAAGAGCAGGGCGGATGCTTTGCGCTGATGTTTATCGACCTGGACGGCTTCAAGCCCGTCAACGACGCGTTTGGCCACCACATGGGGGACCAATTGCTGCGCGAAGTCGGCCTGCGGCTGCGCGAAGATTTGCGCAGCCATGACACCCTGGCACGCATCGGCGGGGATGAATTTGTTTTGCTGGTGCAATTGACCCAGCCGGATGACGCCCTTGGCCTCGCCGAGCGCCAGGTGTTGCTGATCAACCGGGCCTTCCAGGTGGCCGAGCATGAATTGAAGATCTCCGCCAGCGTCGGTATCGCCATGTTCCCGGGCAGCGGCAACACGCCCCAGGAACTGCTGATGAACGCCGACGCCGCGATGTACCACGCCAAGGGCATGGGCAAGAACGGCTACAGCTTCTTTGACGCGTCGATGAACACCAACGCGCGCAAGCAACTGCAGTTGTTGCAGGACCTGCGCAATGCGCTGGAACACGAGCAATTCCGTCTCTACTACCAGCCCAAGTTTGACGCTGTCAGCGGTATTCCGGTGGGGGCCGAAGCGCTGCTGCGCTGGGAGCATCCACAACAGGGCTTGTTGCTGCCGGCGACATTTATCGAGTTGGCGGAAAAGACCGGACTGATCATTCCCATCGGCGAATGGGTGCTCAATGAAGCCTGCCGTCAAATGAGCCTGTGGTACGCCCAGGGGTACGAAGACTGGCGCATTGCCGTGAACCTCTCCGCGTTGCAGTTCTGCCACGCCGGGCTGGTCAAGAGCGTGGCTGTGGCCTTGGAGCGGCATCAGTTGCCGGCCAACAGCCTGACCCTGGAAATCACCGAGACCACTGCCATGAGTGACGCCGATGCCAGCATGACGGTGTTGCAGCAGTTGTCGGACATGGGCGTCGACTTGTCCATCGACGACTTTGGTACCGGCTACTCCAGCCTGATGTACCTCAAGCGCCTGCCCGCCAACGAACTCAAGATTGACCGCGGCTTCGTGCGTGATCTCGAGCACGACAGCGACGATGCAGCGATTGTCTCGGCCATCGTCGCCCTCGGCCAGGCCCTGGGGCTGCGCATCGTCGCCGAAGGCGTGGAAACCGACGTGCAGCAAAATTTCCTCACGCGGTTGGGGTGTAATTCCCTGCAGGGCTACCTGCTCGGTCATCCATTGCCAGCGGAGGGGTTCATGGCAGACATCCAGCGCGCCGAAGACGCGGTAGCGCCTGACAAAAGCCGTGCGTGATGGGTATTCTTGGATCCATCCCTTAACATCAGGCTGAATCAGGAGACCGCACGCATGGACAAAGTCCTCATCATTACCGGGGGCAGTCGCGGAATTGGCGCCGAGACGGCATTGCTGGCCGCTCGCGAGGGCTATCGCATCTGCATCAACTACCAGTCCGACGAGGAGGCGGCCCACCGCGTGCTCGAACAGGTGCGTGCGCTGGGTGCCCAGGCCATTGCCGTGCGTGCGGATGTGAGCATCGAAGATGAGGTGATCGCCCTGTTCGTCCGGGCGGACGCCGAACTCGGCCGTGTCACCGCACTGGTCAATAATGCCGGCACGGTGGGGCATAAATCCCGCGTCGATGAGATGTCTGAGTTTCGCATCCTGAAAGTCATGAAGACCAACGTGCTCGGGCCCATCCTGTGCGCCAAGCACGCTGTGCTGCGCATGTCGCCCCGGCATGGCGGGCAGGGCGGCAGCATCGTCAACGTGTCGTCGGTGGCGGCGCGGTTGGGGTCGCCCGGTGAGTATGTTGACTATGCCGCCTCCAAAGGCGCGCTCGACACGTTCACCCTGGGTTTATCGAAGGAAGTGGCAGGCGAAGGCATTCGCGTCAACGCGGTTCGCCCTGGCTATATCTACACCGATTTCCATGCCCTGAGCGGCGACCCGGACCGCGTCAGCAAGCTCGAATCCGGTATCCCCATGGCCAGGGGCGGGCGCCCGGATGAAGTGGCGGAAGCGATTATCTGGTTGCTGTCGGATAAGGCCTCGTATGCCACCGGCACGTTCCTGGACCTGGGAGGCGGTCGTTGACCGACTGACGCCAGCGCAGGCGACCCTTGTTCAGAACGACCGCACTATCCGCCCCAACGTCTCCATGGCTTTTTCCGACGCTTCGGTCCATGGGCTGCCGTAGTTCAGGCGAATGCAGTTGCGAAAGCGCTGGGTCGCCGAGAAGATCGGCCCCGGCGCAATGCTGATGCCCTGCGCCAGCGCCATTTGGAACAGTTTCAACGAATCCGTTGGTTCCGGCAGTTCCAGCCACAGAAAGTACCCGCCAGCCGGTTGGCTGACGCGCGTCTGCGCCGGGAAATAGCGGGCGATGGCGGCCAGCATGGCGCTTTGCTGTTCCTCCAGGGCATAGCGCAGCTTGCGCAGGTGCCGGTCGTAGCCGCCGTGCTGCAGGTAATCGGCAATGGCTGCCTGGGCCGGCATCGACGGGCATAGCGAGGTCATCAGTTTCAAGCGCTCGACCTTCTGCGCAAAGCGCCCGGCCGCAACCCAGCCCACGCGATAGCCGGGGGCGAGGCTCTTGGCGAAGGAACCGCAATGCATCACCAGGCCTTCGGTGTCGAAGGCCTTGGCCGGTTTGGGGGCCTGTTGCCCGTAGTACAGCTCGGCGTACACATCGTCTTCGATCAGCGGCACCTGATGGCCACGCAGCAGTTCCACCAACGCCTGTTTCTTCGGTTCCGGCAGGGTCGCACCCATGGGGTTCTGGAAGCTGGTCATGGTCCAGCAGGCCTTGATCGGGTAGCGCTCCAGGGCTTGCGCCAGGGCGTTGAGGTCGATGCCATCGCGCGGGTGCACGGGAATTTCCACCGCCTTGAGCTTCAAGCGTTCCAGTACTTGCAGGCACGCATAGAACGCAGGGGCTTCGATGGCCACCAGGTCACCCGGTTCGGTGACCGCTTGCAGGCACAGGTTCAGTGCCTCCAGGGCGCCGTTGGTGATCAGCAGTTCCTCCATGGGCAACATCAGCCCGCCGACCATATAACGCAGGGCAATTTGCCGGCGCAGTTGCGGGTTGCCCGGCGACATGTCGGTGACCACCAGGCGCGGGTCCATTTCGCGGCTGGCGCTGGCCAGGGAGCGGGCCAGGCGCGGCAGCGGGAACAGCATGGGGCTGGGGAACGCCGAGCCGAAGGGCACGGTGTTGGGGTCCTTGATCGAGTCGAGTACCGAGAACACCAGCTCGCTCACATCCACCTCGGTGGACTCGTGCACCTGCTCACTCACCACCGGCTCGGGAAATGGACTGGGCGCATGGGCATTGACGAAGTAGCCGGAGCGCGGCCGCGCGCGGATCAATCCCCGGCGTTCCAGCAGGTAGTAGGCCTGGAACACGGTGGAGGGGCTGACGCCGTACGTTTGGCTGGCATAGCGTACCGACGGCACCCGCTGGCCGGGACCAAGCACACCCGTGCGAATCAGTTCTGCGATGTCGTCGGCAAATTTTTCGTAGCGTTTCATGGCGGCCTTGAACAAATGTTTCAGTGTGTGCAGGGAGTAAACGGTGGGAGCGGGCTTGCCCGCGAATACGGTGCATCAGTCGCCTCATTTATAAACTGACCCACCGTATTTGCGAGTAAGTCCGCTCCCACATGTGAATCTCTAAAGGTCTGGATAGATCTCAGCGATTCAGCGGCGCCACGAAGCGGCTGTCGGCTGCACTGTAGATCCAAGGTTCATCCACATCCGTCACCTTGAAACGCAGCGTCTGCGAACTGCTCGCCGGTTTATCCGCCAGCAGCGCCACCGATACCGGCACGTCGCTGATTTCCCCCGCGGCCAGGCTGATCTCTTTCTTGCCTTGCAACTGGAAACCCTCGGCGTCCACCAGGTCCAGGCGGTAGTCCTGGCGCTGCTGGGTCTTGTTGATCACCTTGAGGCTGTAGATGTTTTCGATCAGGCCCTGGGCGTTCTCGCGGAACATGCCACGGTCCTTGGTCACGTCCAGCGACACCATCGGCCGTTCTACCAGCGCCACCACCAGGGCTGCGATCATCACCAGTAGCACGGCACTGTAGCCGATCAGGCGTGGCCGTAGCAGGTGGGTCTTGCCACCTTGCAGTTGGTGTTCGCTGGTGTAGCTCACCAAACCACGCTCGTAGCCCATCTTGTCCATGATCGAATCGCAGGCGTCGATGCAGGCCGCACAGCCGATGCATTCCATTTGCAGGCCGTCGCGAATGTCGATGCCGGTGGGGCACACTTGCACGCACAGTTGGCAGTCGATGCAGTCGCCCAGGCCGACATCGGCGGGGTTGACGTCACGTTTGCGCGGGCCACGGTGTTCGCCGCGCGCCACGTCGTAGGAAATGGTCAGGGTGTCTTTGTCGAACATCACGCTCTGGAACCGCGCATACGGGCACATGTGCATGCACACCGCTTCGCGCAGCCAGCCGGCATTGATGTAGGTGGCTCCGGTGAAGAAAAGCACCCAGAACAGGCTGACACCGCCCATTTGCCAAGTCAGCAGTTCGACGGCAAGGGGGCGGATCGGCGTGAAGTAGCCAACAAAGGTCAGCCCGGTCAGCAAGCTGATACCCAGCCACAACGTGTGCTTGGCCGAGCGTCGCGCCAGTTTGTTCAGGCTCCAGGGTGCGGCGTGCAACTTGATGCGCTGGTTGCGTTCGCCTTCGGTGACTTTCTCGCACCACATGAACAGCCAGGTGAATGAGCTTTGTGGGCAGGTGTAGCCGCACCATACCCGGCCAGCAAACACGGTGATGGCAAACAGGCCGAAGGCGCAGATGATCAACAGCGCCGACAGCAGGATGAAATCCTGCGGCCAGAACGTCGCGCCAAAAATGTGGAATTTGCTTTCAGCCAGGTCCCAGAGCACGGCTTGGCGACCACCCCAGTTCAGCCACACGGTGCCGAAAAACGCCAGGAACAGGAAGCCGGCTCCGCCCACGCGCAAGGTGCGGAACAAGCCGGTGAAGCTGCGGGTATGGATCAGGTTGTCGCTGGAATTGGCCTTCACCTTCTTTGGGTGTATAGGCTCAAAGGTGTCCACGGTTTGGATTCTTTCGCTCATGGTCGTTCGCTCATCAGCCTCCATCAGGCGGATGAACTATGCGCGTCGTACTGTTTGCATAACAGACTCAGCTAAGGCGATAAAAAGCGGATCAGATGAGGGGCTGGCGAGGGGCTGCGACATTGTGCTGCACCCCGTGGCCAGTGGGGTGCAGCGTTATCCGGGATGTGCTGATACAGATCAATTAAATCAGCGAACCAGGTTCGTCGGCCTTTACATGCTGGCGCCCATCGTGGGCCCCGGCGACTGTCAGGGCGTCGGCCTCGGCTTCAGTGATATAGATGCGTTCGGCGGCCAACTCCACGTAGGACATGGATTTGTCGGTGTCAGTCACGATATTGACCCGGGTCGCTGGCACGCTCTGCTCCTGGCCATTGTCATCGAGCATGAAGTAGCACAGCTGGTTTTCGATACGTATGGGCATGCCGTTCTCCTTTTCCATGGGCTATGAAGGTTAGGGGGCAGCGATCTCTATGGGTTCAAGGCAACTGACTGGCGGTCGCCGCTGTCCACCTCTTACCGATAATGACAAAGGACAGCGCCGATGGACGCCTGGTGGCTTGAAGTGTGGCAAACCCTGCGGGCCGAATTCGCCGATATCGGCGATGCCAAGCAACTCACCCAAATCACGGTGCGCTTGCTGATCGCCGCGATCCTGGGGGGCATCCTCGGTTTTGAACGCGAGAGCAAGGGCAAGGCTGCCGGGGTACGCACCCATATGCTGGTGGCCTTGGGCGCGGCCCTGTTTGTAATGGTGCCACAGATGTCCGGTAATCAAGCGGATGCGATGAGCCGGGTGGTGCAAGGCGTTATTGCCGGTATCGGCTTCCTCGGCGCAGGCACGATTATCAAGGGCAAGGACGACGAAGAAGGTCACGTCAAAGGCCTGACCACCGCAGCCGGCCTGTGGATGACCGCTGCGATTGGGGTCTCGGCCGGATTGGGCCGGGAATCGACAGCGGTGCTGAGTACCCTGCTGGCCTTGGCGGTGTTCAGCGTGATGCCGAAGATCGTCAAGCGTTTCGAGAAGGACTGACGATTACCGGTGGCATGGTCGTCGGCGGCTCCTCCACGGGCGGCGGCTGGTGTTCTGGCGGTTCCTTTTCCGGAATCGGCTCAGGCTCGGTGGGCGGCAATGTCGGGTTATCGATGTTGGGGTCCGGTGTTTCAGCGGGAATCGGGATATTCATCTTTGTGGCCTCCTTTGTGCTTTGCTCTATCGGTGGACATCCGCCAAGGCGAATTGATTCCCCGCCCAATGGCGGCACATCCACCTGAACTTTTAACTGGCGCGCAGGCTCGGACCTATGACGGCCCTGTTCAGGGAGAGCGCGGCCGTAATCGAATTTCGGATCAAGCAAAGAGCGTCCACAGGGCGTAAGGGGAAGATGCTCGATGACTGCTGAAACACTGGTTCCAGACCAATCCTTGTTGCCGTTGTCCCAGGCGCTGTTGCTGCCCAGGATCGCTATCGAAAGCACTACCCCCGTGATCGACGGCGGCGAATTCGCCGTCAAGGCCGTGGTGGGCCAGCGGGTCAACGTCACCAGTAAGGTGTTCGCCGACGGCCATGACAAACTTGCCGTGCTGATTCGCTGGCGCCCGCTGCAGGACGAAAGCTGGCACAGCGTGGTGATGACCGATGTGGGCAACAATGGCTGGGAGGGCGCGTTTACCGTCAACCAGCAGGGCCCACACGAATACTGCATCGAAGCCTGGATCGATACCTTCGCCAGCTTCTGTTATGAGTTGCGCAAGAAGCACGAGGCTGGCGTACCGGTCAGCCTGGAACTGCAGGAAGGCCGCAGCCTGGTGCTGCAAGCTGCCGAACGCAGTGACAACGAGCTGCGTGATCGCTTGATGCTGTTGCACCATGAACTGTCCGGCCTGCTGGAAACCGAGCAGGTTGCGCAGTTCCTGCACGAAGACAGTGCACACCTGATGACCCAGGCTGACCACCGCGCCTATCTGAGCGTCAGCAGCGTGTACCCCATCGATGTGGAGCGTGAAGCGGCGTTGTTTGCCAGCTGGTACGAGCTGTTTCCCCGTTCGATCACCGACGATCCTGCACGGCACGGCACCTTCAACGATGTGCACTCACGGCTGTCGATGATCCATGACATGGGCTTCGATGTGCTGTACTTCCCGCCGATCCACCCGATCGGGCGCAGCCACCGTAAAGGCAAGAACAACTCGCTGACCGCCGGCCCGGACGATCCGGGCAGCCCGTACGCGATTGGCAGCGAGGAGGGCGGCCACGAGGCCATTCACCCGCAACTCGGCAGCCGCGATGACTTCCGTCGCCTGGTCCAGGCCGCCGCCGAGCATGGCCTGGAAATCGCCCTGGATTTCGCCATCCAGTGTTCCCAGGACCACCCATGGCTCAAGGAGCATCCGGGCTGGTTCAACTGGCGCCCGGACGGCACGATCAAATACGCTGAAAACCCGCCAAAAAAGTATCAGGACATCGTCAACGTTGACTTCTATGCTGCGGATGCCATTCCGGGCCTGTGGACCGAACTGCGCGATATCGTGGTGGGCTGGGTGGAAGAGGGCGTGAAGACCTTTCGCGTCGACAACCCCCACACCAAGCCGCTGCCGTTCTGGCAATGGCTGATCAGCGACGTGCGCTCCAAGCACCCCGACGTAATCTTCCTGGCCGAAGCCTTTACCACGCCGGCGATGATGGCGCGCCTGGGCAAGGTCGGCTATTCACAGAGCTACACCTATTTCACCTGGCGCAATACCAAGGCCGAGTTGAGCGAATACCTGACGCAGTTGAACGAATCGCCGTGGCGCGAGTGCTACCGGCCGAATTTCTTCGTCAACACACCGGACATCAACCCGGGCTTCTTGCACGAGTCCGGTCGCCCGGGCTTCTTGATCCGTGCCGCCCTGGCGACCATGGGGTCGGGCCTGTGGGGCATGTACTCAGGTTTCGAACTGTGCGAAGCGGCGCCAGTGCCCGGCAAAGAGGAATACCTGGACTCGGAGAAGTACGAGATCCGCCCGCGGGACTTCACGGCTCCCGGCAATATCATCGCCGAGATCGCCCAGCTCAACCGCATCCGCCGGCAAAACCCGGCATTGCAGACGCACTTGGGGCTGAAGCTCTACAACGCCTGGAACGACAACATCCTGTATTTCGGCAAGCGCAGTGAGGATGGCAGCAACTTCATCCTGGTGGCCGTGAACCTTGACCCGTTCAACGCCCAGGAAGCCCATTTCGAGTTGCCGCTCTGGGAGTTGGGCCTGCCGGACGATGCCCAGACCCAGGGCGAAGACTTGATGAACGGCCATCGCTGGACCTGGTATGGCAAAAGCCAGTGGACGCGACTGGACCCACAGATGCCCTTTGGAATCTGGCGCATCACGACTTCTCAAGCCTAGTGGAAATCAACTGTGGGAGCAGGCTTGCCTGTGAAGCGGTACGTCAGCAGCCAATTGTTAGCTGATGTAGCGCCATTGCAGGCAAGCCAGCCCGCACATCAACCGTGTTTCTCCAGACGGTTTTTTCAAAATTTCAGGAGTTTCCAATGGCGAAGAAACCCAACGCTGCCACCTTTATCAAAGACCCGCTCTGGTACAAGGACGCGGTGATCTACCAGGTCCACGTCAAATCCTACTTCGACTCCAACAACGATGGCATTGGTGACTTCCCCGGGCTGATCGCCAAGCTCGACTACATCGCCGACCTGGGTGTCAACACCATCTGGCTGCTGCCTTTCTACCCCTCGCCACGCCGCGACGATGGCTACGACATCGCCGAATACCGTGGCGTGCACAGCGACTACGGCACCATGGCCGACGCCAAGCGCTTCATTGCCGAAGCGCATAAGCGCGGGCTGCGTGTGATCACCGAACTGGTGATCAACCACACCTCCGATCAGCACCCATGGTTCCAGCGGGCGCGCAAGGCCAAGCCCGGCTCGGCGGCTCGGGACTTCTACGTGTGGTCGGACGACGACCAGAAATACGACGGCACGCGCATCATCTTTCTCGACACCGAGAAGTCCAACTGGACCTGGGACCCGGTCGCCGGCCAGTATTTCTGGCACCGTTTCTATTCCCACCAGCCGGACCTCAACTTCGACAACCCGCAGGTGATGAAGGCCGTGCTGTCGGTGATGCGCTATTGGCTGGACATGGGCATCGATGGCCTGCGCCTGGACGCTATTCCGTACCTGATCGAACGCGATGGCACCAATAACGAAAACCTTCCCGAAACCCACGACGTG
Source organism: Pseudomonas sp. MYb13 (assembly GCF_002980075.1). Taxonomy (NCBI): domain Bacteria; kingdom Pseudomonadati; phylum Pseudomonadota; class Gammaproteobacteria; order Pseudomonadales; family Pseudomonadaceae; genus Pseudomonas; species Pseudomonas sp. MYb13. The sequence goes on from NZ_PCQI01000011.1 coordinate 175,186, forward strand.
CTCAAGCAGATCCGCGCCGAAATCGACGCCCATTACCCCGACCGCATGCTGCTCGCCGAGGCCAACCAGTGGCCGGAAGACACGCAGTTGTATTTCGGTGACAAAAAGGGCGACGACGGCGATGAATGCCACATGGCCTTCCATTTCCCCCTGATGCCGCGCATGTACATGGCGCTGGCCCAGGAAGATCGCTTTCCGATCACCGACATCCTGCGCCAGACCCCCGAGATTCCCGCCAATTGCCAGTGGGCAATCTTCCTGCGCAACCATGATGAACTGACCCTGGAAATGGTCACCGACAAAGAGCGCGACTACCTGTGGAACTACTACGCCGCTGACCGTCGCGCGCGCATCAACCTCGGCATTCGCCGGCGCCTGGCGCCGTTGATGGAGCGTGACCGCCGGCGTGTCGAGCTGCTCAATAGCCTATTGCTGTCGATGCCCGGTACACCGACCCTGTATTACGGCGATGAAATCGGCATGGGCGATAACATCTACCTCGGCGACCGTGATGGCGTGCGTACGCCGATGCAATGGTCCATCGACCGCAATGGTGGTTTCTCCCGCGCCGACCCGGCCAGCCTGGTGCTGCCGCCGATCATGGACCCGCAATATGGCTACCAGTCGGTGAATGTGGAGACCCAGGCCCAAGACCCGCATTCCTTGCTGAACTGGACCCGGCGCATGCTGGCGGTGCGCAAGCAATCCAAGGCGTTTGGTCGCGGTAGCCTGAAAATGCTCTCGCCGAGCAACCGACGCATCCTGGCCTATACCCGTGAGTACACCGGTGAAGACGGGCGCAACGAGATCATCCTCTGCGTGGCCAACGTGTCCCGCAGCGCCCAGGCGGCCGAGCTGGACCTGTCGGCGTTTGCCGGCATGGTGCCGGTGGAGATGCTTGGCGGTAACGCCTTCCCGCCCATCGGCCAGCTGAATTTCCTGCTGACCCTGGCGCCCTATGGCTTCTACTGGTTCGTGCTCGCGCCGGAAAACCAGATGCCCAGCTGGCATGTGGAACCGGCCCAGAGCATGCCGGACTTCACCACGTTGGTACTGAAAAAGCGTATGGAAGAATTGCTGGAAGAACCGTGTCGAGCGTCCCTGGAACAGACGGCACTGCCGGCCTGGTTGCCCAAGCGACGCTGGTTCGCGGGCAAGGACACGGCGATCGACAGCGTGCGCATTGCCTACGGTGTGCGCTTTGGCGACCCGCAGCACCCGGTATTGCTCAGCGAACTGGAAGTGACGGCCGGTGGACAGGTCAGCCGTTATCAGCTGCCGTTCGGTTTCCTCGGTGAAGACCAATTCACCAGTGCCTTGCCCCAGCAACTGGCCCTGGCCCGCGTACGGCGCGTGCGTCAGGTGGGGCTGGTGACCGACGCCTTCAGTCTCGAGCACTTTATCCGCGCCGTGATCCAGGGTTTGCAGGCGGGCACGGTGCTCAACGCCAGCGACGGCGAGCTGCGCTTTGCAGCGACGCCGCACCTGGCCAAGCTGCAACTGACGGATGAGTCCGAAGTGCGCTACTTGTCGGCCGAGCAGTCCAACAGCTCGGTAGTGGTGGGCGAGAGCCTGGTGCTCAAGCTGATCCGCAAGGTCGCCTCCGGCGTGCACCCGGAACTGGAGATGAGCGCCTACCTGACCGAGGCCGGCTACCCGAATATCTCGCCGCTGCTGGGCTCGATGATTCGCCACGACGCCGAGGGCCAGGACAACCTGCTGATGATTGCCCAGGGTTACCTGAGCAACCAGGGCGACGCCTGGGGCTGGACCCAGAACAACCTGGAACGTGCGATCCGTGACGAACTGGCCGAAGCCATGTCCGAACAGGAACAGCACTACAACGCCCTCGGCGAGCTGGCCGACTTTGCCGGACTGCTCGGCCAACGCCTGGGTGAAATGCACGTGGTGCTCGGCGCGAAAACCACCAACAAGGACTTCAAGCCAGAGGTCACCACCGCCAAGGACACCCAGGCCTGGGCCAAGGATGTCGGCGCACAGCTGGACCGTGCGTTGCACTTGCTCAAACTGCATCAAACCCAGTTGAACCCTGCGGATCAAGCGCTGGTCAGTGATTTGCTGGCGCAGAAAAAGGCCATTGCCAGCCATGTGCAGGCCCTGGCGAAAGCCACGGCAGGCGGGTTGCGTATTCGGGTCCACGGTGATTTGCACCTGGGCCAGGTGCTGGTGGTCAAAGGCGATGCCTATCTGATCGACTTTGAAGGAGAGCCGGCGCGACCGCTGCACGAGCGACGCGGCAAGCACAGCCCGTACAAAGATGTGAGCGGCGTGTTGCGCTCCTTCGATTACGCGGCGGCCATGGCGCTGAATGTACAAGGGGTGGACCATTCGCCCGAGGCGGACGTGGCACGCAAACGCGTGACTGACCGTTACCTGAAAGAAGCACGCCAGGCCTTTATCCAGGCTTACCAGTCCGCTACGTCTACACTGGCGCATGACTGGCAGGACGCCAAAGGCCAGGACGCAGCGCTGACGTTATTCAGCCTGGAGAAGGCCGCGTACGAAGTGGCCTACGAAGCGGAAAACCGCCCAACCTGGTTGCCGGTGCCCCTGCAAGGGTTGCACGGACTGTTGAGCGGGCTTGCACCTATATCGAAAACTGCACGCGGTGGGGAGTCGTCATGAGCTTTACAAATAAAGAACCGCTGCAGCCGAAGTTGACTGCATTGCCGGCGTCCAAGGACGTCGAAGCGCTGGTACGCGCCGAGCACCATGACCCGTTCTCGATTCTCGGGCCACACGAAGATGACCACGACGGCCAGTTCATCCGCGCATTCCTGCCGGAGGCGTTGAGCGTCCAGGTGCTGGCACGCGACAGCGGCGAGCCGCTCGGCAGTCTCGACGCGAGCCACGTGCCGGGCTTGTTTGTCGGGCATTTCGCCACGCGCCAGCCGTACCTGTTGAAAATCCAGTGGGCCGGCGGCGAGCAAGTGACCGAAGACCCTTACAGCTTCCAGCAACTGTTGCTGGGTGAAATGGACCTGTACCTGTTCGCCGAAGGCAATCACCGCGACCTCGGCAGTTGCCTGGGGGCCCAGGTGACCAGCGTCGATGGTGTGCAGGGCGTGCGCTTTGCCGTCTGGGCGCCGAATGCGCGGCGAGTGTCGGTGGTGGGCGATTTCAACATCTGGGACGGTCGCCGTCACCCGATGCGCCTGCGCCATCCATCCGGCGTGTGGGAGATCTTTATCCCGCGCCTGCAGCCAGGGGCGGCCTACAAATACGAAATTCTCGGCGCCAACGGGATCCTGCCCCTCAAGGCCGATCCTATGGCACTGGCGACCCAGTTGCCGCCGGACACTGCGTCCAAGGTTGCCCAGCCTTTGCAAGTAGACTGGCAAGACCACGACTGGATGCAGTCGCGCGTCGAAAAACAGAAGGCCACGGCGCCGCTGTCGATCTATGAGCTGCATGTGGGCTCCTGGCAGTGCGAGTTGGACGAGGCGGGCGAGGTGGCCCGGCAGTACAACTGGCGTGAACTGGCCGAGCGGCTGATTCCCTATGTGCAGCAACTGGGCTTCACCCATGTCGAGCTGATGCCGATCATGGAGCACCCGTTTGGTGGCTCCTGGGGCTACCAGGCGTTGTCACAATTCGCGCCGACAGCACGATTCGGCTCGCCAGAAGATTTTGCGTATTTCGTCAACGCCCTGCACCAGGCCGACATCGGCGTGATCCTCGATTGGGTGCCGGCGCATTTTCCTACCGATACCCACGGCTTGGCACAGTTCGACGGCACCGCGCTGTACGAATACGCCAACCCACTCGAAGGCTTCCACCAAGATTGGGACACGCTGATCTACAACCTGGGCCGCACCGAGGTGCATGGCTTCATGCTCGCCTCGGCGCTGCATTGGCTCAAGCACTTCCACATCGACGGGCTGCGCGTGGATGCGGTGGCATCGATGCTCTACCGCGATTATTCGCGCAAGGCCGGCGAATGGGTGCCCAACCGCCATGGTGGCCGCGAGAATCTGGAGGCTATCGACTTCCTCCGCCATTTGAACGACGTGGTGGCCCTGGAAGCCCCTGGCGCGCTAGTGATCGCCGAGGAATCGACCGCCTGGCCCGGCGTGAGCCAGCCCACCCAACAGGGCGGCCTGGGTTTCAACTACAAATGGAACATGGGCTGGATGCACGATTCCCTGCACTACATCCAGCAGGACCCGGTGTACCGCGCCCATCACCATAACGAGCTGAGTTTCGGCCTGGTCTATGCCTGGTCCGAGCGCTTTATCCTGCCGATCTCCCATGACGAAGTGGTGCACGGCAAGCATTCGTTGATCGACAAGATGCCCGGCGACCGCTGGCAGAAGTTTGCCAACCTGCGCGCGTACCTGGCGTTCATGTGGATGCACCCGGGCAAGAAACTGTTGTTCATGGGCTGCGAATTCGGCCAATGGCGCGAGTGGAACCACGACCAGCAACTGGACTGGTACCTGTTGCAGTACGCCGAACACAAAGGGGTGCAAAAGCTGGTGGGCGACTTGAACCGGCTGTACCGCGAAGAACCGGCCTTGCACGAGCAGGACGACGCGCCCCAGGGCTTCCAGTGGCTGATCGGGGATGACGCGATCAACAGCGTCTATGCGTGGCTGCGCTGGAGCAAGGACGGCAAGCCGGTGCTGGTGGTGGCCAACTTCACGCCAGTGCCGCGTGAGGCTTACAAAGTCGGCGTACCCTTTGGCGGGCGCTGGAGTGAAGTGATCAACAGTGACGCCGATATGTACGCAGGCTCCAATTACGGTAACGGAGGTGAGGTATTCACCCATGATGAGCCCAATCATGGACAAGCGGTGTCACTGTCGTTGAATCTGCCGCCACTGGGTGTGCTGATTTTGCGGCCGGAACCGCTTTAAAGGCTCTAGCGTGCTGGATTCTGTTGTCCGCATTGGTGGCAGGGTGCCACAATGGCACCTTTGTCGTGGTAGTCGAATCAGGCGGATGTCATGAATGGCCTTGGGCGTGGGCAGGACCAGGATTGCTTTATAGAGGAGCAGGTGCGGACTGACCGTTTGCATCAACTGTTCAGGCAATCATTCGCTGCGATTTTTGGCAGTTACCTGGCCGCCGTGATGCTCTGTTGGCTCTGTTGGGATCGGTTTGACCACCAGGTCATCCTGGTCTGGCTGGTGGCACTGGCCGTGTCGTCGCTGCTGCGCGTCAAGATGTTCATGGCGTGGTTCCGCTGCCCCAACGCCGAGCGTACGCCGGACCGTTGGGAGCGACGCTACTGGCTCACGCTGGCGCTGTCGGCCGGGGTCTGGGGGGCTGGTGCCTTGGCGGTGATGCCCACCGATGACCGGCTCTCCCAGGCTCTGGTGATGCTGTTCACTGTGGGCATGTCGGTCAGCGCGGTCTCGTGTTATTCGGCTTACCGCTACATGACCCTGGCCTCCATGGCCCTGGTACTGCTGCCGTGCACGCTGTGGTTGCTGTTCCAGCCGTCCACCATGCAAGTCGGCGTCGCCATCGCGGTGCTGGTGTTTTCCACCTTTGTGGTCAGTGCCACGCGCAAGCTGTCGGATGCCCTGGAAAAAGCCTTTCGCCTGACGCGGCAAATGGAACGGGCCCACAATATTTCCACCCGCGCCGCCCAGACCGATGAGCTCACTGGCCTGATGAACCGCCGCGCGTTCTTCGAACATGCCCAGGTGCTGTACGAACATTGTCGTCACAACCGCCAACCGCTGTGTGCGTTGATGATGGATATGGATCACTTCAAGGAAATCAACGACACCTACGGCCATCAGGCCGGCGACCAGGTGTTGCGCCAGATAGGTGGGGTCATCAGCGCTTCGTTTCGCCAAGCCGATGTGTATGGCCGACTGGGCGGCGAGGAGTTTGCGGTGTTGCTGCCCAATACGTCGTTGGATACCGCGCGGGCGATCGCCGAGGAACTGATCAAGGCGATCTCGGGCCTGGCCTCCGAGCCCGTGCAAGGGTTGTCCGCAAGCCTTGGGGTGGCTTCCACCCACACCCTGGATCAAGACCTGCACGGCCTGATGAATACCGCTGACAAGGCGTTGTACCGCGCCAAGGCCCAGGGCCGTAACCAGGTCGCGGTGGCGGAGTAGGGTTCAGTGCATCGCCTTGGTCAGCGCCCGTGCGACCTGGTCGGCTGAGTAGGGCTTGGCCAGGAACTCGAACCCGTCGTAGCCACTGTCGGCCAGCTCTTCGCTGTAACCGGAGGTCAGTACCACTGGCAAGTCCGGGCGCCGTTGGCGCAGCACCTTGGCCATGGCCACGCCGGTCATGCCGGGCATCACCACATCCGAGAAAATCCCATCGAACGCCAGGGCATCCGCACCGGCCAGCGTGAGTGCCTGTTCGGCGTTGGTGGCCCACGTGGTCTGGTAACCCAGGTCCTGGAGGATCTGGTTGGCGAAGCGGCCCACTTCCAGGTTGTCTTCCACGACGAGAATATGGCGTTGTGCTGTGTCCGCGATCGGCGGATGGCTTTCGGCTGTGTGCGAGCACTCTGCCAGCGGTGGCGCCACCTCGGGCAGGTACAGGGTAAATACCGTGCCTTGTCCTGCGTGGGTTGCTACGTCAACGTTACCGCCGGATTGCTTGGCAAACCCGAATACCTGGGACAACCCCAGCCCGGTGCCTTTGCCGACAGGCTTAGTAGTAAAGAACGGCTCGAAAATGCGCTCGAAGGTGTCGGCACTGATACCGCTACCGGTGTCGGCCAGGGAAATGGTCACAAACGGTTGGTGCACTTCCTGGTCACCACGCACGCGTGGCATCGCGTCCACCGGGGCCACCCGCAAGGTGAGCGTGCCTTTGCCGTCCATCGCATCCCGGGCGTTCAGGGCGATGTTGATCAAGGCGGTTTCGAACTGGCTGGCGTCGACGCGCACATGGCATAGCCGCTCGGGCAGTTGCACTTGCACTTGGATGCGCGCACCGGTGACGCTTTCGAGCATCTCACCGATATTCTTGACCCGTTGGCCTGCATCGAAAACTTCAGGGTTCAGTGGTTGGCGGCGGGCGAAGGCGAGCAGTTGGCTGGTGAGCTTGCTGGCCCGCTCCACGGTGTCGGAGACCGCGCCCATATAGCGTTGGCGCCGCTCTTCGGAGAGCCCGGGTTGACGCAGGAAATCCACCGACGAACGAATGATGGTCAACAGGTTGTTGAAGTCGTGGGCCACGCCGCCGGTCAATTGCCCGATGGCTTCCAGTTTCTGCGATTGGCGCAGCGCGGCTTCGGCCTCGGTCAGGGCGGTGGTGCGCTCCCGCACCCGCTGTTCCAGGGTGGCATTGAGCTCAGTAAAGGCTGCCAGGCCGTCGCGCACCGCGGCGTCGGCGCGTACCCGCTCGATATGCGCCCAGGAGCGTTCGGTGACTTCGCGTACCAGGGCCAGGTCGTAGGGTGACCAGACTCGCGCCGACTTGTCATGCACGGCCATCAAGGCGGTCAGGCGGCCTTCCTTGATCAGTGGGAAGCACACTGTCGCCAGGACGCCGAGGGCCTGATAGCTGGCGGCTTCCTCCGGCGCAAATTCAACACGGTTATCCACCACCACCAGTGGCTCACCCGCACGCAACTGGCGAACCGCCCGCGCGCCGAATGAGGCGAGGCTGTAGCGCCCGACGATGCTTGGCGAGCCCGGCGCCGCCCAATTACCGCGAATATTGAAACCGTCTTCGTGGGCATCCATGTCTGCATAGGCGCAATTGGATACCTGCAGGTGCTCGGCCAGCAGGCGCGTGGTGGTGGACATGATGCTCTCGGCGTCAGTGGCGGTGGCCACTGCGCTGCCGACGGCGTCCAGCACGGCCAGGCGACGGGCGAGGAATACGGTTGTCGTGGTTTCGGTGACCGTGTCGAGCATACCGACGACCTTGCCCTGGGGGTCGCGGATCGGGCTGTAGCAAAAAGTGAAGTAAGCCTGCTCCGGACCGCTGCCGCGTTCGATCAGCAGGGGAAAGTTCTCGATAAAGGTTGCATGCCCTTCGAATGCCGCCTTGGCGATAGGACCGATGTCTGCCCAGACCTCATGCCACACCTCGCTGAACGGGCGGCCGAGTGCGTAGGGCTTATCCCCCAGGATCGGAATGAAGGCGTCGTTGTACAACATGGTCAGCTGCGGTCCCCAAATGATGGATTGGGGGAAGCTCGACGCAAAGCACAGCGCCACGGTGGTCTTGAGCACATCCGGCCACTGCTCCAGCGGCCCCAGGGGCGTATTTGCCCAATCATGCTGGCGAACGCGCTCAGCCATGTCGCTGCTGCTTTGCAGCCAATTCATCATCGGGAGAACACCTTGTTTGCCGGGGTCCGTCCAACCCCTGAAAGGGTCAGTTCAACAAGCTACAGACCGGCATGACCCCTGCCAAGTTCAGCGGCATTATCCATGAGATGGCAATTTGATGCTTCATCCGTTTGCATAGATCTGCCAACACGCTTATTGCGCCCCGAAAACCCCTGTCCAATAGATGCCTGCGTCGCTCTTGGGGTCCATGGCATACGCCGCACCCAGCTCGCGGAACTGCGGGTTCATCAAGTTGGCGCAATGCCCCGGGCTGGCCAGCCAGCCGTCCACGACTTTGCGTGGCGTGTCCAGGCCGGCGGCAATGTTCTCGCCGATGTTCTTCGCGATATACCCGGCCAATTCGGCGCGGTCACCGGGCGTGCGGCCATCGTGGTCAAGGTGGTCGAAGAAATTGCCGTTGGCCATGTTGCGCGTATGGCTGTTAGCGGCGCCGGCCAGGTCTTCGTTCCAGGACAATGGAGTCGTCGCGGTAAAGGCCTGCGTGCCGCACTGGCGCGCCTGGGAACGCGCGGTGTTGATCAGGGTGAGCAGTTGCTTGCCCTCGGTCTGCCAATCGCCCAGGCCACTGGTGAGTAACGGGCGGGCGAGCACGATGCGCCAGTCCTGGCCGCTGTTGCTCACGCCGATATCAACGAATTGCGGGTCGAGCACCACGCGGCAGAAGCTCTCGCGCACGGCTTTCATGGCAGCCTGGGCATCCTTTGGCCCGGACAAGCTGATGGCTTGCACGTTGACCATTGGGTACGCGGCCCGCGCCAGCGCTTGCTGCAGGTCGCCCACATTGGTGGCCGGCAGCACCAGCCGCGTATCGCTGGCCAGTGGCGGCAGTTCCTGGGAACCCTGGTCGCCGCAGCGTTGCACCTGGCTGCGGTATTGGTTGATCTGTTGCACTAACTGACTTTCTTCATTCGCCATCGCGCTGGCGCAGAACACCGTACTGGCGGCCAGCGTCGTAAGACCCATCATCAATGACAGAACGCGCATGGACGTTACCCTTGAGCTTGAAAGTGCCCATGATGCGCGATGTAACCCGGTCTGGCGCAACGCCTTTTTTGTTTTTTTGCCTCAATGGGTGTTCTGGAGGCCGTCGAGGGTGCCGAAGCGGCGCCATGCCATCACACTGGCCAGCAGGATCAAGCCCAGTCCCACGCCGAACGTTGCGTGCAGGCCATAGGCCACGGAGTGCGGGGCGGCGCGGGTGACATCCGGGCAGGCCCAGGCAAACACTGCACCCAGTACTGAAGCGCCGAAGATCAGCCCGAGATTGCGTGACAGGTTCAGCAACCCCGAGACAGTGCCTCGACGTGCTCCTTGCACGTCGCTCATCACGGCGGTGTTATTGGCGGCCTGGAACAGGCTGTAGCCCGCCGTCAGAATCACCAGCGAGGCCAGATAGGCCGGCAACCCAGACGCCAGCGACAACAGCAGCGCGCCACACGCCAGCGCACCGAGGCCGGCGAGTGTCATGCGCTGGCTGCCGAATCGGTCGGTGAGGCGGCCTGCCGGTACCCCCGTAAGGGCCGCGACGCCAGGGCCGACGGCCATGGCCAGGCCCATCCACTGGGGCGGCAGGCCCAGGCCCTGGGACAAGTAGAACGGCCCGACCACAAAGGTGGCCATGATGACGGCCGCCACCAACGCACTCATGACCAGGCCGACGCGCAGCGAGGAGGCCGCCAACGCGAGTCGCAAGCTTGAGCCTGCCGGCGAGGGTGCGTAAGGACGATCAACCGGCAAATAGCGATAGGCGAGGGCGGCGGCTGTCAGCCCCAGCGGCACACCGACCAGGAAGGTCGCACGCCAGCCCCACACGCTCAGCAACACACCGCCAACGCTCGGCCCCATGGCGGTGCCGACGGCCGACATTGTGCCCAGCAAGCCCATCGCGCGGCCAGTGCGCTCCTGGGGGACCGTGTCACCGACCATGCCCAGTGCCATGGCCATCATGGCTGCCGCGCCGAGGCCTTGCAGGATGCGCGCGGCTACCAGCCCTTGCAGCGTGGTCGCCAAGCCGCACAGTCCGCACGCCATGGAGAACAGCAGCAACCCCACGAGCAATAACCGTCGACGGCCCAGGCGGTCCCCCAGGCGCCCGGCGTTGACAATGACCGCCGTGATCGCCAGCAGGTAAGCCAGCACCACCCACTGCACGGCATGAAATGACACGTCAAACGCCCGTGCGAGGCTGGGCAGGCTGACATTGGCAATGCTGGTGCCGAGGGACGCCAGCAACATGGACAGGGAGAGGCTGACGAGGCTGCCGCGTGAGGCGTTGTGCATGGGAAGAATCCTTGAGTGAAGGCAACTGTCACAAATCTACGACGTGCCCTAACATGGCGGAAGGCGCATGGGTTGCAATGAATACATGCGTGTAACGCCTTATGAGGAGCGCCAATGCCCGATCTCAACTTGCTGGTCACGCTGGATGTACTGCTCGCCGAAGGCAGCGTTGCCCGCGCTGCCAAACGCCTGCGCCTGAGTCCCTCGGCCATGAGTCGTGCCTTGGCGCGTTTGCGTTAGACCACCGGCGATCCGTTGTTGGTACGTGCCGGTCGCGGCCTGGTGCCCACACCGAGGGCAGTGGAACTGCGCGAACAGGTCAGCCGACTGGTGCAGGACGCCAACGCCGTGTTGCGCCCGGTGCAGGCGCTGGATATGTCTAGGGTCGAGCGCACCTTTACCCTGCGTACCAGCGAAGAGTTCGTCGAGCATTTCGGGCCGGCGCTGCTGGCGCGTAGTGCTCGCGATGCACCCGGTGTGCGCCTGCGGTTCGTCAACAAGACCGACAAGGACAGCGCGCTGCTGCGCGACGGCCGCGTCGACCTGGAAACCGGCGTGGTCGACCCCACCGCCAGCCCGGAAGTGCTCACCCAGGCGCTGTTCCGTGACCGCCTGGTTGGCGTGGTACGCAAGGGGCATCCTCTCTGCCAGGGCGACGTCAGCGTCCGGCGTTATGCCGAGGGCCAGCACGTCTATGTGTCGCGCCGTGGCCAGGACCGTGGCCAGATTGACGATGTCCTTGAAGCCCAGGGCCTCACGCGACAGATCACGACGGTCGTCGCCGGTTTCGCCACGGCAATCGCCTTGGCCCGCGACACCGACCTGATCGCCAGCGTACCCGAGCGCTATACCACCCACCCGCGTGATGGGCTGTACAGCTTTGCACTGCCGCTGACGCTACCGGTCTTCACTGTAGCGATGCTCTGGCACCCGAGGCTGGATGCCGACCTGGCCCACCGCTGGTTGCGCGGGTGTTTGCGCGAGGTGTGCGCCGAGCAGGTACAATCGGGGCTGCCTTGACGCTGAACCCCAGGAATTTGCATGTACAGCCTTACCCGCTACACCACGCCATGCCCGGAGCCTATCAACGGCCAGATCCTGCAGATGGTGGTGGACAACCTCACCGACATCAGCAGCGTGGCGCTGCCGCCGAGCAACCTGTTGTACAACATCTACCAGTACGCCATTGGCTTTGAGGTGCACCTGTACCTGGAAGCGCTGGACGGCGCCAAGGGCATTGCCGTCGAGTTGGTCGTGGCGATGGAAGCGGAAAAACTCATCGGCTTTTGCCTGTACCTGCCCGTGAAGGACGACCCAGACGCCTGCGGCATTGCGTTCATGGCCGTGCAAGTCGGCTATCGGCGCCAGGGCGTGGCACGCGCAATGATGCGCGACGTGTTGAGTCGCTATCCCCACGCGGAACTGGCGTGCTCGGTGGAGAAGGTGCCTGCGTTTGAAGGCATGGGCTTCCAGGTACGCGGTGCACGGGGCACGCAGGTGCTGATGAATACGCGGGACTACGGAACTGATGGCCTGATGGGCGTGCTGGACGTGGCGTCGATCTACCGCTCACTGGAAGTGCAGCAGATCCATACCTACCTGCTGCAAAAGCACGGCAAGCGCGCCATGATCGATGCAGAGAAACAACGCGACCGTCACCTTGATCAACTGGCGCGCAAGGTGCAACGCTTCATACAAGGCAACCCTCTGTAGGCGCGGCCTTGCCGGCGATTAAACACCCGTCGCTGCGGTTTATTCCCCACCTGCCAGCCATTATTTAGTCGCGGCCGCGATTGACCATCGCCAGGATGATCGCGAGCAATTCCTGCTGCGCTTCTTCACGGCTGATCTCGCCGCTGGCCGCTGCCTGGGACAACGCCTCTGCGGCCCCCAGCATTGCCCTCAAACCCGCTTGGTTGATGCGGCCAAAGGGCGACAGCGCGTCGCGGCACTTGTCGAGGAAGATTGCCTCGTACTGACGCTTGAGGGCTTCCAGTTCCGGTGAGCTGCTGAGCGCGGCTATCACCCCCGGAATTTCCCGGCCCTGCAATAACACGCAGTCCACATAGGCCTCGGCGATCACCCAGGCACGGTCTTCAAGGGTGGCGTTGCTGGCTGCGATGGCGTTGGCGAAGACTTGATCCTGCCGGGCATCAAAGTCCTCGTACAACGCGGCCAGCAAGCCGCCGCGCGAAACGAAGTGGTCATAGACCACCGGCTTGGTCACGCCCGCCAGTTCCGCCAGGCGGCCGAGGGTCAGGGCTTCGGTGCCTTCCTCGCGCACCAGTTGCCAGGCCACCTCCAACAATTGGCGCAGGCGATCTTCACGGGACAGGCGACGACGTGGGGCAGGGGATTCACTGCTTGACATGCTTATATACCAAAAGTAACTTACTAATCGTAACTTACGCCTAGGCTAACCCCAAAGGGAGTCAATGTCATGCACGCACTCATCGTCGTGGCTCATCACGACCCGCAATCCCTCACCCACAGCGTGGCGACGCAGGTGGCCGCCGGCCTCGCTGCCGCTGGCCATACCTTCGAAGTCGCCGACATTGCCGCCGAAAGCTTCGACCCGCGCTACACCGCCGCCGACCACGCGGTGCATCGCACCCGCGCCACGCCACCGGCCGACGTGCTGGCCGAGCAGGCCCGCATCGACCGCGCCGATGCGTTGGTGCTGGCCTTCCCGATTTACTGGTGGTCGCTGCCGGGCCTGCTCAAGGGCTGGATCGATCGCGTTTTCATCAACGGTTGGGCCATCGATTACGGCCCGGATACGCCGGTGGTGAAAAAATTGCAGCACTTGCAGGTGCATCTACTGGCCCTGGGTGCGGCGGATGACGATGCGTTTGATCGACACGGCTATGCCAAGGCGATGCGCACGCAGATCGACTACGGGATCTTCGATTACTGCGGCGCGCAGGTGCTGACGTCGGCGTTGTTGCTGGAAACCGAAAGCGGCGGGGCACAGGCGCATCTGGACAAGGCCAGGGCGCTGGGCGAAGGCTTGTTCGAGACGCAGGCAGTCGCGGGTTGATTCAACCGTCGCGGAACAGGTCGTGGGCGTCCAACAGGCGGTAGGCGATTTCCGGACGTTTCTCCATGCCCCGGCGGATGGCTGCCGGTATGGACTGGCGGGTCTTGCGGCACATGCCCGGCAGCTCGTCGATCACGATCTGGATGCCGCGCATGCTCTTGACCTCGGTGTGGCCGGGGGCGACATGCACGCGGATGCCCAATAGCTCGTACATCCGCTGCTGCATGTGCTCCAGGTCCTGCAGGCTCTTGAGGTCTTCAAGCCGGTCGAGCAGTTTCTTCTCTTCCTGGCGCGTCAGGTTGAGGATGCGCAGGTCGGCACCGGGTGCTTGCAACAGTTGCTCACGGTCGCAGACGCACGCGCCGGGTGGGCAGGGTTGGCGAATTGTCATGTGCAGTGCCTCCCCATTCCGACGCCGATCCTTTAATAGGTCAACTGAACCCCGAGACTGCCCAAGGCCTTCCAGTATTCAGGATAGGTCTTGGCCACGCAGTCCGGGTCCTGAATGCGGATCCCTGCGACTTTCAGCCCCGCCAGCGCAAAGCACATGGCGATGCGATGGTCGGCGTGGGTGTCGATCAGCGCGTTGCACACGGTACCCGCCAGGGCCGGATCGCTGGCCACCAGCAGGTCGTCGCCTTCGATGGTCGCCAGGCCGGGACGTATCTCGTTCAGGCCATCATGCAGGGCCTGGACGCGGTCACACTCCTTGACCCGCAGGTTGGCCAGCTCGGTGAAGCGCACCGGGGTGTTGTTGAACGCGGCGAGCACCGCCAAGGTCGGGATGGCGTCCTGCATCTGCGAGCCTACGACTGTGGCTTGCATGTTCGGGAACTGCGCGATCACCGCCTGGGCCTTGGCGTCCGGCTGGGTGAAGTCTTGCGCGGCCACGCCGATGTCGATTCGACCACTGGTCAGCACTTCGGCGGCCCACAGGTAGGTGGCGGCAGAGGCATCTGGCTCGATCAAGTAATCATGGGCGGTGTAGCCGGTCGGGGCGACGCGCCAGGTGGTGTCGCTGACGGCTTCAACCTGGGCGCCGAAGGCACGCATGCAATCGAGGGTCAGGTCGACATAGCCACGGGCACCGATGTCCTTGCCGGTCAGCGCCACTTCGATCGGCGCTTCGCCGCAGGCCGCGAGCATCAGCAGGGCCGACACGTATTGGCTGGACAAGCCGCCGTCGATCTCGAAGCGCTTGGCCTTGATCTTGCCCACGCCGTGCACGGTGACCGGTGGGCAACCGGTGGGGCTGGCGACCTGGATACCGTTCTGGCCGAGGGTTTCGAGCAGCGGCCCGATCGGGCGTTTTTGCATGTAGTCATCGCCGTCCAGCACCACGGTGCCTTCAACGGTGGCCACGGCGGCGGTGAGGAAGCGCATGGCGGTGCCGGCATTGCCGAGGAACAGTGGCTGCGCCGGCAGGTGCAGTTTGCCGTGGCCGGTGACCACGAAGGTGGTGTCGTCGGGTTCGTCGATGGTCACGCCCATTTGGCGCAGGGCCACCGACATATGGCGGGTGTCATCGCTCTTCAGGGCGCCGCTGAGACGGCTGGTGCCCTTGGCCAGGGCTGCCAGCAACAGGGCGCGGTTGGTAATGGATTTGGAGCCGGGGGGCGCGACCTTGCCATTGAGGGGGAAGTTGGGCGGTGTAACGGTCACGGTTTTCTGCGAACTCAAGGTACAAGGCTCCTGATTCAAGGCAAGGTGGGACGGAGTGGCCGACGGGCGGACTTGAATAATCGGGTATAGACGCTGTGCTTGTCGAGCTTGGGGGCGTTGTCGCTGATATTTATTGGGTGTACGTCGATCTGAATGTGGGCGCTGGCTTGCCTGCGATGGCGGTCTTCGGGTCGCTGTCGAATTCCGGCCCGCGTGTTTGTTTGATGGGGCGCCTCAGATCAAGATCTAAAGCACTCAGGTCTGACAGCCGGCCTGAGTGGTTCGGGCAAAAGCCGGTACGTCCTGCAGCCTTCATCGCTTTGCCAACCAATAATCATGCAGCGCCCGCGCTGCCGGTTCGAGTTCGCTGACGCGCTGCTGGTGTGCTTGCACGTCCAGGTTGGCGGGCAGTTCGAAGTTGTCCTGCTCGGCGCACCAGGAGATTTTTTCCAGAAGCGCCGCCTGTTCTGCCGGCAGTTCCGGCCAGCTGCCGATGGCTGCGCCGCGGATGTAGCCAAAGCACCATTCTTCGGCCAGGGTGACGGTCTGGCCCTGATGTTCGGTTTCGTCGAAACGAGCCTTGAAGCCTTGGGCGTTGGTGGCCAGTTGGCTTGCCACGGTGTTGAGGTGGCGCACGCACAGTTCGAGGAAACTTTGTGCTTCGTCCATGTTGTCCCACTCCGGGTTCTGGCCGCCCCAGATCGCCGGGAACCACTCAGCCACGTCCACCTGGGCCGGGCTGGACACCAGTGCGGTGAAGTAGCCGTCGAGTTCGGCCAGGTTCAGCACCGAGTGGTCGTCGCCGTACTTGAGCAGGGTGTTTTCGATGAATTCGAATTCGGCCGGGGTGAGGGGCTGGGCGTGCATGGGCATATCCTTTAAACGTCGAGCGCCGCGAAAGGGGCGGCTTAAAGTGCGAAGGATGGCGTGTGTGCAGGGTTTAATCCAGCTTTTTGCGGCGTTTTTACGTGCTCCGCTGGCACAGCTTGCTGACGCAGGCTGAACCCACTACCGCAAGGATGATCGGCACCAGGAAGTCATGGTCGATGCGCGTGAATTCCGCCACCAGCACAATTGCGGTCAGCGGCATGCTCATGCTGGCGGCAAGGAAGGCCGCGGCGCCGATGATCGCAAACGCGCCGAGGGGTACACCTGGCCATGCCAGGCTCCAGGCGCCACCCAGGATGATTGCCAGCAGCGCACCTATGGCCAGGCCGGGGGTGAGCAGTCCGCCTTCGGCGCCGGCACGCAGGCTGCTGGTGGTGATCAGCACCTTGACCACCAACAGCAGCGCGGCCAGGCCAATCGTCAGTTCACTGTCGAAACCCAGTTGCGCCGGGCCTTTGCCATTGCCGAGGATTTGCGGCAACAGCATCGCCAGGCCGCCGATGAACGTGAAGTTGATCAACGCCAGCACCGGCAGGCGCCAGCCGCGTGCGGCACGTGCCCTCGCAGCGCCGGCCAGGCGAGTAAAACCATAGGCGGCCAGCCCAAACACAGGGCCGCACACCACCGCCCAGGTGATCAGCGCCGGGCTCAGCACAAAATGCGGCACTGCGTATTGCGACTCCGCCCCCAGGCCGATCCACGCCACCGCCGCGCCAATCGCCGAGGTGGCCAACGCTATCAGCGCCGCCGGCCAACTGAACGCGCCCACCAGCACCTCCAGCACGAACACCGCGCCGCCCAACGGCACGTTGTAGACCGCCGCGAGGCCCGCGCCGGCACCACAGGCGACGATCAACCGGTGGTGGTCCGGGGTCAACCGTGCGCGCTGGGACAGCCAGCTGCCGGCCAGCGCGCCAACTTCCCGTGGCGCCACTTCGCGGCCCAGGGGCGAGCCAAGGGCCACGGTGATGATCTGCAGCAAGGCGTGGGCGAGGGTGGTCTTGGGCGGCATGATCGGCGTCTCTTCGGACACTGCCTGCTTGATGCTCACCAGCGGCCGGCCGTAGCGGTAAAGCGCCCACCAGCCAAGGCCGGCCACCAATCCGCACACCACCAGCACCGCCAAGCGCCGTTCGGGCGCGGCGGCCGTCACACCCCATAGAAAGGTTTCATGGCTGACCAGGCTGTCGAGGCTGTAGCCATACGCCAGGTGCTGGACGCCATGCAGCAGCAGCGCCAGCAGCATGCCGCCGAGGCCGGCGCCAATGCCGGTGAGCACGACCACCAGGGCCAGAATCAATGATGAACGGAACGTGGACGGCATAAACGGCTCCAGGCTGTGGCCCAGAGTGTATAACCGATAATCCGGGGCTCCTGGATGAAATGTATCGGCCTGCCCCGAACCACGCGCTCATCCCATCGCGTTACTGTTGCCCGTCCCGTTTTTGGCCGATGTGCCGTTGCGCTCCCTTGTTATAGTTCGGGCCTTATCACTCGCCAGTCAGGGATCACTGCCATGTCCGAATACCAAGCTTTCGTCGTCGAACTCACCGGCAACGTTGCCCATGTGCAGATCAACCGCCCGGAAAAGATCAACGCGATGAACGCGGCGTTCTGGACCGAAATCATCGACATCTTCCAATGGGTCGAAGACACCGACGCTGTCCGCGCCGTGGTCCTCAGCGGGGCCGGCAAGCATTTCTCCTCTGGCATCGACCTGATGATGCTGGCCTCGGTGGCCAATGAGTTTGGCAAGGACGTCGGCCGCAATGCGCGCCTGCTGCGTCGCAAGATTCTTGAGCTGCAAGCCTCGTTCAATGCCGTCGACACCTGCCGCAAGCCGGTGCTGGCGGCGATCCAGGGTTACTGCATCGGCGGTGCCATCGACCTGATCAGCGCCTGTGACATGCGCTACGCCGCTGAAGGCGCACAGTTCTCGATCAAGGAAATCGACATCGGCATGGCCGCCGATGTTGGCACCCTGCAGCGCCTGCCGCGCATCATCGGTGACGGCATGCTGCGTGAACTGGCCTACACCGGTCGCCAGTTCGGCGCCGACGAAGCGCGCAGCATTGGCCTGGTCAATCGTGTCTATCCCGATCAGGACAGCCTGTTGGCCGGCGTGATGGAAATCGCCCACGACATCGCCGCCAAATCGCCGATTGCGGTGACCGGCACCAAGGCCATGATCAGCTACATGCGTGACCACACAGTCAATGATGGCTTGGAATACGTTGCCACCTGGAACTCGGCTATGTTGCAATCCAACGACCTGCGCGTGGCCATCGCGGCCCACATGAGCAAGCAGAAACCCGAATTCGTGGATTGACCGACATGACCCCAGGCTGGATTACTACAACGCTGCTGGACAACGAAACCCCCGGCGGCTGGGCCGTTGCCCGTAGCCGCGACGGCTTTTTGCATGACACCAATGGCCCGCTGTTCCCCCGGGAATGGCTCAAGCGCCAAGACCTGTCGGTGTTTGCCGAACACGGCATCGGCCACCTCGACGGTGAGCCGGTGTACCTGCTGGAACTCGACTCCGCCGGTGAGGTGCCGGGCTGCAGTTGGCAAGGCCTGCGGGGCTTCATGCTGCAAGGCGATCACACCCTGTACAAAGTGCTGGGTTACGCCGCGCAGATCGGCACCTGGGCACGGGAGCATCGGTTTTGCGGCAGTTGCGGTCAGGCCATGGTCCAGGTGCCACGTGAACGCGCGATGTATTGCCAGGCCTGTGACCTGCGCAGCTACCCACGAATCTCGCCGAGCATGATCGTGCTGGTGACCCGTGGCGACGAGATCCTGCTCGCGCGTTCGCCACGCTTTGTCACGGGGGTGTACAGCACGCTGGCAGGGTTTGCAGAGCCGGGTGAGTCGGCCGAAGACTGCCTGATCCGCGAGGTACGCGAGGAGGTGCAAGTGGAGGTCAAGAACATCCAGTACATGGGCAGCCAGTGCTGGCCGTTCCCTCATTCGATGATGCTCGGCTTCCATGCCGAGTACGCCGGTGGCGACATCGTGCCCCAGGCCGACGAGATCGAGGACGCGCAGTGGTTCAACATCCACGACCTGCCGCCATTGCCGGCGTCACGCTCGATTGCGCGTTACCTGATCGATCTCTACCTGGCCCGTCGATTAGGCCACGCTGAACCAGTGTTGCCAGGCTAGGCGCACCGTCAGGCCGAGGACCACGGTGATGAATACCGGGCGAATGAATTTGGCGCCGCCGCTGATCGCGCTGCGTGCGCCGAAGAACGCGCCACACATCACTGACACGCCCATGGCCAGGCCGACGATCCAGTCCACCGAACCGTTGAAGATAAACACCGACAGCGCCGCCGCGTTACTGACGAAGTTCATGCTGCGCGCCACGCCGCTGGCCTTGACCAGGTCGATAGGGTGCAGCAGCATCGTGCTGACGGTCCAGAACGCCCCAGTGCCAGGCCCCGCCACGCCATCGTAGAAGCCCAGGCCGAAGCCCTGGGTGGATTGCCACTTCTTCTTGATCGGTGCATCGGCATCCAGCGGCGCCTTGGGCGTGCCACCGAACAGCAGATACACGCCGCAGGCGAACACGATCACCGGCAGCATCTTGTTCAGGGTTTCAGCCGGCAGGTAGTGCGCGACCACCGCGCCAGCCAGTGCGCCCACCAGCGTACCGACGATGGCGTGCACCCACTGGCGCGGGTGGAACAGCTTGCGGCGATAGAAGGTAAAACTGGCCGTGGCCGAACCGAAGGTGGAACTGAGCTTGTTGGTACCCAGTACCAGGTGCGGCGGCATGCCGGCGGTGAGCAAGGCGGGGGTGGTGAGCAGGCCGCCGCCACCGGCGATGGCGTCGATGAAACCGGCGATAAAGGCGACAACCGCCAGGATGGCAAGGGTGGTGAGGTCTACGCTGAGTTCGAAGGGCATTGGCTGGGCTTATTATTGGCAGGGCGCTAAGCGAAAGGCCGCCATCTTACTCGTCCGCTATACGCAAATCCAAATGTGGGAGCGGGCAAGCCCGCTCCCACAGGGTTAACCGCGATCAGCCGTGACGTTTTTCCAGCCACTCCAGCGCCGTGCGCCAGATACAGATCCCCAGGAAGTACGCCGACATCAGCGACCACAACCCAAACGTCCAGGGGTTGGTATTCGGGTGGTCCACCACCATCAAGAAACTGCACAGCAACCAGATGGTGGTCACGGCGATGTTGATCGGCATAAAGCGCTTGACCCGGAACGGATGCAGGAACTTCATCGGCGTCACGGTCAGCAGCGCCAGGCCAATCACGGTGAGCAAGGTGACCCAGGCTTCCGGCTGGATGATATAGACGCACAGCGCAACCACGTTCCACGCGGCGGGGAAGCCGACGAAGTAGTTGTCCTTGCTCTTCATGTTCACGTTGCAGAAGCAAAACAGTGACGACACCAGGATCACCGAGACGGTAAACAGGTGGGTGAAGTCCGGCAGATCGATATAGCGGTAGATGAACAGTGCCGGAATAAACACGTAGGTGAGGTAATCGATCACCAGGTCCAGCACCGAGCCATCGAAGCTCGGCAATACCGTGCTGACATTCACCCGTCGCGCCAGCGAGCCATCGACACCGTCCACCACCAGCGCCAGGCCCAGCCACAGCAGGCAAGCCTTGGGTGAGTTTTCCAGCAGCGCCAGGGTGGCCAGGAAGGCCAAGACCACGCCGGTGGCGGTAAAGCCGTGGGCGCCCCAGGCTTTGAGTCTGGCTACATGCAGGGTCGATATCACGGGCGGTTCTCCAAAAGGTGAAACAGGGCAGCCGACAACGTGACGCCGTCGAGTCTGGCCGAGGAATGCAGGTATCGACCGGGAAGAGGGTAAGAAGGTTCACCACCCCGGTGTATCACTTAGCGTAGCAAGCGTAGGACGTTTCGGCATCAACCCTGGCGGAACACCAATGCCTTTAAGCCACTTTGTGCGTCGATATCCGGAAATTCCGGTGGGTTTTCCAAGCGCTCCACGAAGCGCAGGCCGGGTGCTTCGCGGGTGACGCCGTCGATCAGGAAATCTTCGCCGAAGGCCGGGTCGTTCATGCAGGCCAGCACGGTGCCCCGTGGCGTGAGCAGATCCGGCAGGCGGCGCAGCACTCGCTGGTAGTCCTTTGTCAGCAGGAAGCTGCCTTTCTGAAAGGACGGCGGGTCGATGATCACCAGGTCGTAGGGGCCGCTGTTGGTTACCTTGGCCCAGGACTTGAACAGGTCGTGGCCCAGGAAACTGACCTTGCCCAGGTCATGACCATTGAGGCGGTGGTTGTCGCGGCCACGGCTCAGGGCGCCGCGGGCCATGTCCAGGTTCACCACATGGTCGGCGCCGCCTTCGATGGCCGCCACGGAAAAGCCGCAGGTGTAGGCAAACAGGTTGAGCACCCGCTGGCCCTTGGCCTGGTCGCGCACCCAGTTGCGCCCGTAGCGCATGTCGAGGAACAGCCCGCTGTTCTGTTTTTTACCCAAGTCGATCAGGTAGCGCAGGCCGCCTTCGGTGATCGTCAGCTCGTCGACGGGCTCGCCCACCAGCCACTCGGTGGTGCTTTGCGGCAGGTAGCGGTGTTGCAGGGCGACGGTGTAACTGCCGAACTGGGTGTGCAACAGCTGTTTCAAGGCTTGCAGCTGCACAGCGTCGGGCTCCTTGAACAACGACACCAGCAGCACGCCTTGCAACCAGTCCACTGTGAGTTGCTCCAGGCCTGGCCAGCAACGGCCACGGCCATGGAACAAGCGCCGGGTTTCAGCTGGTGGGGTAGCCAGGGCGGTCAGCAAGTGGGTATGCAGGATGGCGAGTGCGTCTGGGGTCATCGTTAAACGTCAGTCATTGAGCGGGCGGCATTTTAAACACAATTGCGAGAGCAGCGGGTGCTTGAGCACAACGTGCTGGGAAAAGACCGATTGGCAGTGATTCATGCTCAAAATTCAGTATTCGGCGCCTGATAACAGGCAAAAAATCCTTCAGCACCGACATAAACTGGAAAAAAAGCCCGGAGGTGCCCATGAACGGTTTCACACATGCAGTGACTGACCAGCAAGAACTGGATGAATGGCGCGACGCCCTCGCTTCGCTGGTCGCCAACGCCGGCCCCGAGCGGGCGCGACAGATCCTCGACCTGCTGGCCGAGGACGCCAGCGCTGCGCACATCGACTGGAAACCGCGCCACGGCACGCCTTATATCAATAGCATCAGCGTGGCGCAGCAACCGGCGTTCCCCGGCGACCTCGCCACCGAAGAGCGCCTGGCCTCATTGGTCCGCTGGAACGCGCTGGCGATGGTGGTGCGTGCCAATCAGGCCTACGGCGAACTCGGCGGCCATATCGCCAGTTACGCCAGTGCGGCGGACTTGTTCGAAGTGGGTTTCAACCACTTTTTTCGCGCCCGCAACCCAGGGTTTGGCGGCGACCTGGTGTTCTACCAGCCGCATTCAGCCCCCGGTATTTATGCCCGTGCGTTCCTTGAGGGGCGCTTGAGTGAAAACGACCTGGGCCACTATCGGCAGGAGATCGGCGGGCCGGCCGTCGGCGCACGCGGGCTGTCCAGCTACCCGCACCCGTGGTTGATGCCCGATTTCTGGCAATTCCCCACCGGTTCGATGGGTATCGGCCCGATCAGCTCGATTTTCCAGGCGCGCTTCATGCGCTATCTGCAGCACCGCGGCTTGCAGGACACCACTGACCGCCATGTCTGGGGCGTATTCGGCGACGGCGAGATGGATGAACCGGAAAGCATGTCGGCCCTGACCCTGGCCGCCCGCGAAGGCCTGGACAACCTCACGTGGGTGGTCAACTGCAACCTGCAACGCCTCGACGGCCCGGTGCGCGGCAATGGCCGTATCATCGATGAACTGGAAGCGTTGTTTGCCGGCGCCGGCTGGAATGTCATCAAGCTGGTGTGGGGCTCGGACTGGGATGCCTTGCTGGCCAACGACACGGACGGTGCGCTGGTCCATACCTTGTCCAACACCGTCGACGGGCAGTTCCAGACCTTCGCCGCCAAGGACGGTGCCTACAACCGAGCGCACTTTTTCGGTCAGAGTGAATCACTGGCCCGACTGGTCGAGGGCATGAGTGATGAGCAGATCGACCGCCTCAAGCGTGGCGGCCACGACATGGTCAAGATCCACGCGGCCTACCACGCGGCACGTCGGAGCAAGGGCAAGCCCACGGTGATCCTGGCGCAAACCAAAAAGGGCTTCGGGATGGGCGAAGCCGGGCAGGGCAAGATGACTACCCACCAGCAGAAGAAACTCGACCGCGAGGCATTGATCGCCTTCCGCAACCGCTTCCAGTTGCCGCTGACCGATGAGCAGGCCGAGTCCCTGAGCTTCTTCAAACCCGCGCCGGACAGCCTGGAATCACGTTACTTGCATCAGCGCCGCCAGGCGTTGGGCGGCTACGTGCCCAGTCGCGGCCAAACCGCGGCCCCCGTCGCCGTGCCGGCCGTGTCGGGCTACGCCGGATTCGCCACGGCCGCCGACGGCAAGGAAATGTCCACCACCATGGCCTTCGTGCGCATGCTCACCCACTTGCTCAAGGACAACGCCCTGGGCCCGCGCATCGTGCCCATCGTTGCCGATGAAGCGCGCACGTTCGGCATGGCCAACCTGTTCAAGCAGATCGGCATTTATTCCAGTGTCGGCCAGCGCTACGAGCCAGAGGACATTGGTTCGATCCTCAGCTACCGCGAAGCCACCGACGGGCAGATCCTCGAGGAGGGCATCAGCGAAGCCAGCGCTATCAGCTCCTGGGTCGCGGCGGCCACCAGCTACTCGGTGCATGGCCTGCGCATGTTGCCGTTCTACATTTATTACTCGATGTTCGGGTTCCAGCGCGTGGGCGACCTAATCTGGGCCGCCGCCGACCAGCGTGCCCGTGGTTTCCTGCTGGGTGCTACGGCCGGGCGCACCACCCTGGGTGGCGAAGGCTTGCAACATCAGGACGGCAGCAGCCATCTCACGGCCGCCACCGTGCCCAACTGCCGCGCCTACGACCCGGCGTTCGCCGGGGAATTCGCGGTGATCCTCGACCACGGCATGCGCCAGATGTTGGAGCACGATGTGGACGAGTTCTACTACGTGACCCTGATGAACGAAAACTACCCGCAGCCCAGCCTGCCCAATGGCGTTGAAGCGGCGATCATCAAGGGCATGTACCGCCTTCAAGGCGCGACCGGCGCGCGCGTGCGCCTGTTGGGTTCCGGCACGCTGGTGCGCGAAGCCCAGGCGGCGGCACATTTGCTGGCGCAGGATTGGCAGGTGGCGAGCGAGGTGTTCAGCGTGACCAGTTTCAGCGAACTGGCGCGGGACGCGCGGGAGGTGGAGCGGTGGAATCGCTTGCATCCGCAGGCTGCTGCACGGGTCAGCCATGTGAATGATTGCTTGCCCAACGGCGCGCCGGTGATCGCAGTGTCTGACTATGTGCGGGCAGTGCCACAGATGATCGCGTCGTACCTGGACTCTCCCTACACCGTGCTCGGCACTGACGGCTTTGGCCGCAGTGATACACGGGCGGCGTTGCGGGATTTCTTCGAGGTGGATCGCCATCATCTCGTGCTGGCAGCGCTGACGGCGTTGGTGGAGCAGGGCAGCCTGGAGCCGCTGGTGTGCCAACAGGCCATTGAGCGGTATGGCCTGCAGGCGGAACGCGAAGCGTCCTGGAACACTTGAACCGGTCGGCGCGCGGCTTGCCGGTGATGGCGATCTTACAGACGTCATCGCCGGCAAGCCGGGCCGGCTAAAGGGTGGCGATCAGGGCGGGGCCGAATGCTTCCTTCAGAAAACCTGGGGCGATGTACCGCTCGTAATGGGCCTCGGACAGCAGGAAAAACTCCCGGTCAATCGCGTCGCGCAAGTCCGCCAGGCTGCGTTCGCGAAACTCCGGCAGCAATGCCAGCCCATACGCATCCAGCTTGGAAATCACCCGCGCACCCCGGGCAATCAGCTGGTACGCCCAGCAGTACGGCGATTGGTGCGGCATGAAACGAATCTTGCGATTTTCCAGTTGCTGGCGCAGCAGGTGCGCATCAAACACCTCAAGCTTGCTGGTCATCACTTGCACCAGCAACTGCTCAAGGCGCAGCCACACCGCCTGCTTTTCCTCGGCGTTGTAGCCGTTCCACTGGATCACTTCGTGGTGGTAACGCTTGCAGCCCCGGCAGACCAGGTCCCCGTAAACGGTGGAGCACAGGCCGACACAAGGCGTCTTGATGGGTTGATTGGGCATAAGAAGGCAATGTGCAAAATCTGTAGAACACCACGGACCCAATGTGGAAGCGAGCAAGCCCGCCCCCACATTTCCAGATCCACGTCGTGGGTTAGTCCCAGCTCAGCGCGCCGCCGGTCTGGTACTCGATCACACGGGTCTCGAAGAAGTTTTTCTCTTTCTTCAAGTCCATGATCTCGCTCATCCACGGGAA